>JALHQU010000025.1 GCA_022841795.1 Fimbriiglobus sp. | reverse complement strand
AAGGCCGCGAGTCCGGGTTTCTGCTCCGCGACGCACACGACCAGATCCGCAAGGCGTTCGCCGAGGTGACAGGGAACGCGAAGTTGAACCTGTACGCGGCGTGATGGCGAACGGTCGGCGTCAGCCGGCCGGTGGTTAAGGGCGCAACCACCGGCCGGCTGACGCCGACCGTTCGCCTATATCACGATGTTCACCAGTTTCTTCGGCACCACGATTACCTTCTTCGGCGTCTTCCCGCCGAGCGCCGCCTTCACCCCGTCGTCGGCCAGCGCCGCCGCTTCCAGCCCGGCGTTGTCTGTCTCGGCCAGCAGCAACAGCTTCGCTTTCAGCTTGCCGTTCACCTGCACCGGGATTTCGATCTCGTCCGCTTTGCACAACGCCGGGTCGAACTTCGGCCACGGCTCGTAGGCCAGCGTGGTCCTGTGGCCCAACGCCGCCCACAGTTCCTCGGCGACGTGCGGGGCATACGGGGCCAGCAGCAGCACGAACGGCGACAGCACCGACTTCGGCCGAACGGTCTGCTTGGTGAGGAAGTTGGTGAACTCCATCATGCCGGCGATGGCGGTGTTGAACTTCATGCCGTCCGTGTCCTCCGTCACCCGCTTGATGCAGCGATGGAGTTCCCGAAGAACCTCGCGGGTCGGCTCGACATCCTGCACGGTCGCGTTCAGCTTGACCGTTTCCGCCGCGTCGTCGATGAACACCCGCCACACGCGGCCCAGGAAGCGGTAAACGCCTTCCACCCCCTGCGTACTCCACGGCTTCACCGCCTCCAGCGGCCCCATGAACATCTCGAACAGCCGCAGCGAGTCGGCCCCGTACTCGGCAACCACGTTGTCCGGGTTGATGACGTTGCCGCGGGCCTTCGACATCTTCTGCCCGTCTTCGCCCAGGATCATGCCCTGGTTGACCAGCTTGTGGAACGGCTCCGGGCAGTTCACGTACCCGCGGTCGAACAGCACCTTGTGCCAGAACCGACTGTACAGCAGGTGCAGCACGGCGTGCTCCGCCCCGCCGACGTACAGGTCCACCGGCAGCCAGTGGTTCAGCTTGCCGGCGTCGGCGAACGCCTGCGGGTTCCGCGGGTCGATGTACCGCAGGTAGTACCAGCAACTGCCGGCCCACTGCGGCATGGTGTTCGTCTCGCGGCGGTAGGTGTTGCCATCAAGCTTCACCGTCAGCCAGTCGGTCGCTTTGGACAGCGGACCGTCCGGCGAGCCGGTCGGTTTGAAGTCGGCCAGGGTGGGCAGCGTGACGGGCAACTCGCTCACCGGCACCGTCCGCTTCGCGCCGGTGCGGTTGCCGGTCGCATCCACCTCGTGCAGGATCGGGAACGGCTCGCCCCAGTACCGCTGCCGGCTGAACAGCCAGTCCCGCAGCTTGTAGTTCACACGCGCGGTGCCCCACCCTCGCTGCTCCAACCACGCGGTGATTTTCGCCTTGGCGTCGGCCGTGGGCAGGCCGTTCAGGTCGAGCTGTTCGTCCGGCGTCCGCGAGTTCACCGCCACGCCGTCGTCGGTGTACGCCTTCTTCAGGTCGTTCAGCGTACTGCCGGTCTCCTTCAGCCATTTCTCGTTCGGCGTGACGACGGTGACGACGGGCAGGTTGAACTGCCTGGCGAACTCGAAGTCGCGCTCGTCGTGCCCCGGCACGGCCATGATCGCCCCGGTGCCGTAGGTCGCCAGCACGTAGTCGGCGATCCACACGGGGATCTTCTCGCCGTTCACCGGGTTGACGGCATACGCCCCGGTAAACACGCCGGTCTTCTTCTTCGCCAGTTCCGTCCGCTCGAAGTCCGACTTCCGCGCCGCCACCTGACGGTACTCGTTCACCGCCGCCCGCTGCTCATCCGTAGTGATCTGCTCAACCAGCGAGTGTTCCGGGGCCAGCACCATGTAGGTGGCGCCGAATAGCGTGTCGGGTCTGGTTGTGAACACCCGAATCGTCACGTCGTGGTCGGCCAGCTTGAAATCGACTTCGGCCCCTTCACTCTTGCCGATCCAGTTCCGCTGCATCTGCTTGATGCTCTCGGACCAGTCGAGCGGGGCCAGGTCGTCGATCAGCCGCTCGGCGTAAGCCGTGATCCGCATCAGCCACTGCTTCAGCGGCATCCGCACCACCGGGAACCCGCCGCGCTCGCTCTTGCCGTCGATCACCTCCTCGTTCGCCAGCACCGTGCCAAGGTCGGCGCACCAGTTCACCGGCACCTCGCTCTCGTAGGCCAGCCGGTGTCCGTCCACGTACTCCCGCACCGCCGCCTCGCCCTTCACCGTCACCTCCGCGGGGATCGGCAGCTCGCTAATCGGCCGGCCCTTCTTCGCCGCCGTGTCGTACCAGGTGTCGTAGATGGTCAGGAAGATCCACTGCGTCCACTTCACATACGCCGGGTCTGTCGTGTCAACTTCGCGGTCCCAGTCGTAGCTGAACCCCAGGCTTTTGATCTGCCGGCGGAAGGTGTTGACGTTGTTCTGCGTGTTGACGCTCGGGTGTTCGCCGGTGGCGATGGCGTGCTGCTCGGCCGGCAGGCCGAAGGCGTCCCACCCCATCGGGTGCAGCACGTGGAACCCGTTCATCCGCTTGAACCGGGCCAGGATGTCGGTGGCCGTGTACCCCTCCGGGTGGCCGACGTGCAGCCCGCTCCCGCTCGGGTACGGGAACATGTCGAGGATGTAGTACTTCGGCTTGCCGGCCGCCTCCGGGGTGCCGGGGTCGGGGGTGCGGAACGTCTTGTTCGCGTCCCAGAACTGCTGCCAGCGGCGCTCGATCGCGGCGGGGTTGTAACTCGGCATTTTGGCGAAACCCGGTCCCGTGAGAATCCGAACAGATGGCTTATCGACGGACGGACAGTGGGGAAAGGCGCCGGGTTCGGCGGTGGTGCAACCAATCAAGAGCGACACCCAGGCGAGCGGGAGAGTGCAAGCGGCCATGACCAACCTCCTCCGGGATACTGTTCACAAGAACAGTTTTTCCGGAGGATCGTGGAGCGTCAAAGTCGGTAGTGAAAAAATGTCTAATAATTCCCGACGCGGTCAGCCGGACGTCGATTCCGCCCGCCGCGTGTCGTCGTCCAGGTACTTCGCCCCCCACACCCACAGCCCGCCGGCCAGCACGATGAACGCCGATGTCGCCAGGAACGCGGTGTGCAGGGTCGTGTTGTCGGCCACGAACCCGATGATCGGCGGGCTGATGGCGTCGCCGAGCGCGTGGATGACGAAGATGTTGATGGCGAACCCGGTGGCCCGGACCGGCGAGCGGACCACATTCGCCAGCACCGTGTTCGCCGGGCCGGTGTTGGCGAACAGGCAGAAGATGACGAAGAACAGCAGCCCCCAGCCGTAGGGGAACGGGGTGTACAGGAACGCCACGAACAATGGGAACCCGAGCAGCGTGGACCACCCGGCGACGTGGAAGTACGCCCCCCGTACTCCGCGGTTCCGCAGCCAGTCGCCGAGCATCCCGCCGAGGATGGTGGCCGTCAGCCCGCCCACCACCGTAATCCCGCCGAACACGAGGCCGATCTGCCCGAGCGAGATCGAATCCGGAGCGGTGGCGGCGGTGTTGAGCAGTTCGCCGTGCTGGGCGATCTCCTCCTTCGTCAGCCGGTCGGTCAGCACCTTCTCCCACTCGCGGTACGACAGCGGGTTGTCACCCGCGGCCGGCGCCAGCTTGTCCGTCACGGCGTCCGGCACCAGCCGCGTCTCGCCGTCCAGGGTGCGGTACTCCTTGTCGTCCGCCAGTTTGACGAGGACGGCGTCGTTCAGCACAAACTTGGCTTCCCGCTGGAAGATGTACTCCGGCACCCACACCGCCACCCCGCCGAGGACGAACGTGGACGCCGTCATCCCAGCCGTCAGCAGCAGGAACGAGCGGATGCGGCTCACCTCCTTCAGCACCGCCAGGTACGACTGCCCGCCGGACGATTTCGCGTCGGCGGCCCGCGGCGGGTCGCGGAAGAAGAAGCACAGGGCGGCCGGCACGAGGCCGATGTACGTCACCCAGAAGGCGTGCCGCCAGCCGAAGTGTTCGGCCAACTGCCCGCCGATGACGAACCCGAGGGCCGACCCGACCGGGATGGCGACGTAGAACCACGCCATGATCTTCCCCCGCATGGCCGCGGGGTACAGGTCGGACAGCATGGCCGGGGCGATCGGCCCGTAGGCGGCTTCGCCCACCCCGACGAAGCAGCGGGTGAGCAGCAGCAGCCAGAACCCGGTGGCGAGGCCGGAACTGCCGCTGGCGAGACTCCACAAGGTGACGCCGATGCCGACCAGCCACCACCGCCGCACGAAGTCCCCGGCGCGAGCGAACAGTGGGGACAGGACCATGTACGCCACCATGAACGCGGTGGCCAGCGCCCCCACCTTGGTCTGCCGGTACGGGTCGTCCGGGGCGAACAGGCTGGCGTCCCGCTTCAGCTTCGGCACCACCGCCGACAGCACCTGCCGGTCGATGTAGTTGAACAGGTTGATGACCAGCAGCAGGGCGAGCGCCGCCCGCGCGCCGGGCAGCGGGGCGGACGGGCCGGCGGCGGTGGAAGCGGGCGCGGACATGAGCAGACCCGGAGCGGTGCGAACAGGAACGGTATAATCACCCCCGGCCGGAAAAAGAACTCGCGCCGCCGGCCGAATCCGACAGTACACCCCACGACCCCGTCGCCATGACGACCGACGTGAAAGCCCGGCTGGTGAACGAGATTCACCTCCGCGGGTACGACGACAAGTACATCGACCGCAACGAGGAGCGGGAGATCCTGCAGATCGCCATCCAGCTCGGGGTGGCGGTGGAGGCCGCCCGCGCCGACCTGGCGGCGGTGTGTACCGCCGAGGGCTATGTGTTGGAGAGCGCGGTGGTGCAGGCGATGAGCGAGCAACTGGCGGCGATGGTCGGCGCGAGCGGGCGGGTGGACCGCGGCGGGTTCGAGCGGGTGCTGGCCGACGCGGTGCGGCGGGTGCGGGGGAAGAAGACCGACCGCGAGGTGAAGAAGATGCTGGTGACGGTGATGGAGGACACCGGCCGGACCCGGGTGAAGGCCGGCTGGTTCCGCAACTGGTACAAGGCGGTGAAGCGGGAGGTGGGGGTGCCGTGACCCCCGCCGCAACTTCGGCTTGCACCCGAAATCCGGATCGGTTTACACTCCGAACTCAGAGATGCCAGGCGGGGCATGACGCCCCGGCCCGTTCGCCCACGGAGGGACCCCGCTGATGCCCGCCCGCGTTCCCGCTTCGCCGCCCCGCCCGCTCGTCGGCATCACCACCGACTTCTACGCCCCGAAGAACTCGGCCGCGTACCTGCGGCTGAACGCCGGGTACCTGGACGCGGTGCTGGCGGCGAACGGCCTGCCGGTGATCCTGCCGCCGGTGCGGAAGGACAACTTCGCCGAACTCGACCGCCTGCTCGACACCCTGTCCGGGGTGGTCATGATCGGCGGGCTGGACCTGGACCCGCGGCGGAACGGCCAGCAGCTGACCAACGCGGTGCAGCCGATGCACCCGCGGCGGGAGGACGCCGACCGCTACCTGATGGAGAAGGTGGCCGACCGCCGGCTGCCGCTGCTGGCCGTCGGGTCGAGCATGCAGCTGCTGAACGTCCACTGCGGCGGCACCCTGTTCCTGCACCTGCCGACCGACCACCCGAAGGCGATGCCGCACTTCGACCCGAGCGGCGGCCCGCACCGGCACATGGTGAACGTGGAGCCGAAGTCCACCCTGGAGGACATCTTCGGGGCGCCGGAGCACCGGGTGAACAGCACCCACCACCAGGCGGTGAACCAGCTCGGCCGCAGCCTGCGGGTGGGGGCGAGAGCGCCGGACGGGGTGATCGAGGCGATCGAGACGACGGACGAGACGTGGTTCTGCATCGGCACGCAGTGGCACCCGGAGGCGGAGACCGCGTCCGCCCTCGACCGCCAACTGTTCGACAACCTGATCGAGTGGGCGAACAAGTTCGAGCCGAGCGAACTGCTGGCGGCGGCGTGACTCTGCTCCCCTCTCCCCGATGTGGGAGAGGGGCTGGGGGTGAGGGGGGTTATTTCCTCCGCGCCAGCACCACCGCCCCGGCCGCCGGCTCCGTCACCAACTTCACCGGCCCCGGTTGTACCCCTTCGGCCCGCAACCCGGCCAGGAATTGCTCGCGGAACGGCTCGCTGTTCGTCAGCAGCCCGCCGGCCAGGGCCACCGGCAACCCCGTCTTGGACAACCCGTTCGCGGTCACCGCACCGGCCGCGGTGCGAGCCAGGTCCGTTGCTTCCGTCCGCACGATCTCGGCGGCGATTGCGTCGGTTCCGGCCAGTTCCAGCACCAACGGGGCGAGGCCGGCGATGGCCGCCCGGTCCCACGGCCCGCGGTACACGGCGGGGATGAAATCCGGGGCGGCGGGCAAGCTCATTTTTTTTACCAGTGCGTCGATCAGCGCCGTCTTCGGCCCGATGCCGTCGAACGACCGGCACGCCGCCCGCAGTGCGGCCAGGGCGATGCGGTACGCGCTGCCTTCGTCACCGAGCAGGTGCCCCCACCCGCCGCACCGCCCGATCTCGCCGGTCGGTTTCCGCACAAATGCGATCGACCCGGTGCCGGCAATCACCGCCAGCCCCCACCCGTCCGGCGTGCCGGCCGCCAGCAGCAGGGTGGCGTCGTTCGACACGATCACCGAATCAGCTACGTTCTCCCGCGCCGCCCAGCCGTGGATCACGTCCAGCCCTTCCTGCCGGTCCACGCCGGCCAGCCCGAGGCAGATCGCCGCCGCCTTCGCCCGCGGCAGGCTCGCCCCCTGGAACGCCCGGTCGATGCCCTGGTTCAGCGCGTCCAGTGCGGTGGATACTCCGACCGACTGGATGTTCGACGGGCCGGACAGCCCGCGGCCGATCACCTCGCCGCTGTCCCGCTTCGCCAGCAGGCAGACGGTGTTCGACCCGCCGCCGTCGATGCCGAGAACCAGATCCGATCGGCTCGGGCGTTCGGCCGTGCGGGCCGCTGTCACCTGCGACCGGCCGAACGCCGCCAGTGCCGGCTTGATCCGCCCGCCGCACTCGGCCAGCTTCACCCGCGCCTGGAAGCCGTCCACCCCGGCGATGTGCGCGACGATCGCGGTCTTCACTTCCCCGCTGCACTGCGTCAGCAGCTTCTCCGCCGTCGCCGCGTCCGCCTCGGTGACGGTGCGGACGATGCGGTTGGCCCGCGCTACCAGCTTGGTGTTCGTCGCCTTCAGGTCCACCATCAGGTTGCCGAACGTCTTGCCCAGCCGCACCATCGCCCCGGTGGTGAGCGTGTTCAGTACCAGCTTCGTCGCCGTGCCCGCTTTCAGCCGCGTGGACCCGGTCAGCACCTCCGGCCCGACCACCGGGGCGAGGCACAGATCGACCTCTTTTTCCAGCTCCGAGTCGGGGGTGCAGACGAGACCGAGGGTGAACGCCCCGAGCTTGCGGGCGTACCGGACGGCGCCGATCACATACGGCGTCCGCCCGCTGGTGGCGATGCCGCACACCACGTCGTTCGCCGTCAGGTGGACCGCTTCCAGGTCGATCTCGCCCAGCCGCGGGGAGTCCTCGGCCCCCTCCACCGCTTTGAACATCGCCCCCGGCCCGCCGGCGATCAGCCCGACGACTTGATCCGGGTTCGTCTGGAACGTCGGCGGGCATTCGGACGCATCCAGCACCCCCAGCCGGCCGGACGTGCCCGCCCCGCAGTAGATCAGCCGCCCGCCGCGGCCGAGCCGGTCGGCGACCACTTCGATGGCCTGGGCAATAGCAACCTTGATGGCGACGACGGCGGCGGGGACGGCGGCGTCTTCCCGGCCCATCAGTTCGACGAATTCGAGCGAGGTGAGTTCGTCCAGCCGGTCACTCGCCGGGTTGCGGGCTTCGGTTTGCAGGTGTTGCAAGGTGTCCATCGGGGCGGGCCGGGAGGAGGCGGGACGAAATCAGCGCGACGATGATCGTGGTGCCGGCCCCGATCAGGGCGAACCACGGCCACGCAAGGATAGGTTGTAGGAACTGCTCCGGTACGGTCGCCCCCAGCACCGCCAGCTGCTTCCGGCCGTCTACCGTCGTGGCGAGCATCCCCAGCCCTTCGGGCAGCCAGACGAGCAGCACCACCACAAATCCGACGACCAGCCCGCACACCGCCGCCGCCGACGACACCGGCCGCTTCGCCTGCCCGAGTAGGAACAGCCCGAGCAGCAGCCCGGTGGTCATGCCGGCCACCTTCAGTACCTGCTCCACCACGCTCTTGTCGTCCCCGCTGGTGCGGAAGGCGACGATCGCCACGCCCATCTGGGCCACGCCCCACACCGCCGTCAGGATGCGGGACAGGAAGACGTAATGTTTCTCGGTGCGGTGCGGCCGGAGCGGTCGGTAGAAGTCGGTGACGAGTGCGTTCGCCGAGCTGTTCAGCGACGACGACAGGGTGGACATGGCCGCCGCCAGCACCGCCGCCACCAGCACCCCCCGCACCCCGACCGGCAGCTTGGTGACGATGAACAGGCCGAACATCTCGTCCGGCTTCCACGTCCCGCCGCCGGTCCGCTCGGGCAGCGCGAACTCGCCGCTCTGCACCAGCACGAACAGGCCGATGCCGACGCCCAGGAATAGCAGGAACTGCACCGTCACGACGACGCCGCTGAGCACCAGGGCGGCGCGGGCATGGCCGAGCGAGCGGGCGCACAGGTACCGCTGCACCATCAGCTGGTCGGCCCCGTGCGACGCCATGCTGAACACCGCCCCGCCGACCACCCCGGCCCAGAAGTTGAACGGGTACGCGGCCTCGTAGGAGTGCGCGAAGTCGAACAGCACGAACTTGCCGCTTGCCGACCCGACATCGACGAACTGCTGCCACCCGCCGGGCAGCAGCGTCAGCACGAACACCCCGGCCAGCCCCGCCCCGGCCACCTTGATGACGAACTGGATCAGGTCCGTCCACAGCACCGCCTTCATCCCGCCCAGGTAGGTGTACACGATCGTCACCACCCCCGTCAGCACCACCGCCGCCTCCACCCCGACGCCGACGTACTGCATGAGCAACGCCGTCAGGTACAGCCGCAGCCCGTCGGCCACCGTTCGGGTGACCAGGAACAGCCCGGACGCCACCCGCTGCACCCGCGGCCCGAACTTGTGCTTCAGCACCTCGTACGCCGAGAACAGGTCGCCCCGCATGTACAGCGGCAGCAGCACCCACGCCACCACGCACCGGCCGAGGACGTACCCGAACGACAGTTGCAGGTACGTCAAGTTGCCGCCGGATTTGAACGCCACCCCCGGCACGCTCAGGAACGTGACCGCGCTCGTCTCGGTGGCGACGATCGACATGAGGACGAGGAACCAGCCGACGTTCCGCTCGCCGACGAAGTACGTCTTCAGGTCCTTCTGCTGCCGGCTGAACCACACGCCGAACAGGGTCATGCCGGCGATGTACGCGGCGACCACGGCCAGATCGGCGGGCGACAGGGTGGGCATGGAGGCTACTTAACCGGGTGAGATCGTGGGGTGATGCGAAGCTGCACCGAAAGTCTCAAGAGCGCCAGGTCGATCGCCTGACCGGGTGCGCCGTCGGCCTGACCCGCGAAAACGGGCTGAAAAACTTCAAGGGTGCCAAGGGCGCCAACTTTTCGCCACACCCCCCGGACCCACGCAACTCCTCGACACACTCACTCGGAACCGAACGCCAGACGGAAGACGGCCGGCTTGCGAAGGCCGAGGGCCACCCACACCAGGATGCCGATCACGAGCGGGATGATGAACTTGGTATCCTGGAGCCGGACGTGGGTGGCGATGGCCCCGCCCAAATACCCGGTGACCAGGATCGCCCCGAGGAAGCCGGTCCGCGGGATGACGAACAGCACGGCCACGAGCACCTCGACGATGCCGATCTTCTTCATCACGTCGGCGGTGAACCCCATCTCGGCCAGCCGTTCGGTCATGTCCGGGCTGTCCGTGAGGAACAGCTTGGGCACGGCACTCCCGCCGATCAGGAACGCGGCGATGAGGCCGCTCAGCACCCAGCCGATGATGCGTTGCGTCTTGGCAGACATCCTGGACTCACTTTCTGAGATGGGGCGAACGTCGCGTCGGATCAGTTACTTCGACTTCACGGACGGCATCCGAACCCGGAGGTCATCGCCTGGCGGGTCGTCGCCGAACGTCTTCCCGCCGTCGTCCGTGCCGTTCACCCCGACGCTGTAGAGCAGGTAGCCCGCGTCTGAGGGCTTGTACACGAGCGGCTTCCCCGAGAACAGGTCGGTTGGGACTTGCTCGATGTACTTCGAGGCGAGGTCGGCGAGCGCGGCCGGGTACTTCTTGTGGTCGGCGTGGTACGCCGCCAGTGCGAAGGCTAGGTGCAGGTTGCGGTGTTGCTGCTCGCAGCGATCGACGGCCTCACGGATCTTCTGGCCCGCCGGGACCATCAGCCCGATTTGTCCGTGACCGATCTTCTCACTGATGACGGCTGTCAGCTTGTCGGTGTCGTTGGCGGCGATTAACTTCTTGACTTCGGTCATGTCGCGGACTTTGTCCGTCATCTTTTTCAACTCCTCGTCCATCACCCGGAACAGTTCGACCCGCTCCTTGGCCGCATCGGTCCGAAGTGCCTGTTCGAGCCGGTCGTACCACTTGTTGCCCGTCCGCATCACGCCGACCCAATCCAGGCCAAGGGTCACCTTGTCGATGACCTCCTGCGGGGCGTCTTCGCCGACCAGCAGCAGGATTGTCTCGTCCGTTTTGTCCTGGGCTTTGCGGGCCATGTGTTGGGTCGCGTCCAGGTACGAAAACCGCTCCGAGATGCCGACGATGTCGGCCAGACTCGCCATCGGCCGTAACCGGCGGAGGTCGGTCTGGCACTTCGCCACCTGCTCGGCGGTCGGCTTGGTCGTCTCGATGAACACGACCGTGGCGTGCATGGCGATCGATTCCAGCGCAATGCCGATCAGAGTGCCCATCAGACTGCCGCTACGGGAAAGGTGCAGGCCGAGGCGATGAAGGGCGAGCAAATCATCCCACGCCGCTTCCGCTCGCCCTTCCCCGAGGTGAAGCATGGCCCGCATGACGAGAAGCGAGCCGAACTGCCGGGTCTGCACGGCGATCGGCATGATCGGGCCGATCAGCATGCCGCGTTCGCCGGTCTTAGTGCGGGAGATCAGGGGATGGAAATACTCCGTTCGCTTGCTCGCCTCGATCGCCAGCGACATCGGCTTTTCGTTCACCTTCAGCCACTCGGCGTGCTTCGGGTGATCCGTCGCCTTCCACGGCGCACGCCGCAATCGGGATTCCAGATCGAAGAACGGCCGGGTGTCGTCCGCCCGGTATTCGTCCCGGAAGAACGTCGAATCCCGAACCAGGTAATCGCCCGTCTCCGGCGGCGGCTTCGTGCCCAGCCATTTGTAGAGATCGGCGTGCAGTTCAATCCCTTCCGGCTTCGGCCCGATCGCCTGCACGAGCAGCAAGACGGCATTATCTTCCGGCTTGATCTTCCCGCGGAGGCGGTCGTTCAGGGCCGTCTCGTAGTCGATGTACCCGTCCTTGTCCAACGGCCCGTCCACGAACGTGGTGTCCTTGCCGAGCTTGAACTTCGGCTTCGGCGGCTCGGCGGCCACATAGGCGCTGGTGAAAAGTACCGCGACAAGTTGTGCGATCAATCGCGTGGTCACGAACGAACCTCCGATGGCCTGGATGGGGCTGGCGAGCCGGGAGCGTGAGCGACCGGAGTACTGATTCTGCTCCGGTCGCTCACGCTCCCGGCTCGCCAAGCCACTATTTCAGCACCGACTGCACACGCTGAATGTACGCCTCCCGCTCCGGCTCCCAGGCGGCGATGATGTCCACCAGCGGGGTGCCGGCTTCGAGCGCCGCCCGCTCGCGGGCGCTGCCGAACAGCAGGTCGATGGCCGGGATGTGCGACACGAACTCGTAGGTCTCCGTCCGCCACCGGAAGGCGTCGCCGAGCAGTTCGCGGAACGCCCACAGCACGGCCAGGCCGACCACCACCGGGCGGAAGTCGTGCGGCAGGATGGGGGCGATGAACACCCCGCCGCAGGTCTTCCCGGCGTGCTTTTGGAACGTCGGGCGGAAGGTAGCCGGCAGGAAATCCACCCACGGCATTTTCAGGTCGCGGAGCAGTTTCGTCACCTTGTTCGGGTTCACGCCGGGGAAGCCGACGTACTCGAACGGCCGGCAGGTGCCGCGGCCCTCGCTCAGGTTCGTGCCCTCGATCAGGCACAGGCCGGGGTACACCAGGGCGGTGTGCGTGGTCGGCATGTTCGGCGACGGCGACACCGACAGGTTGCACAGGTGCGTGGCGTCGTACTCCTGGCACTCGATCACTATGAGTTCGACGGCGGACACCCGCTCGGCCCGGTACAACTTCGCCAGGTCGCCGATGGTCAGCCCGTGGCGAATGCAGATGGGGTGAACGCCGACGAAGCTCTCGAACCCGGGGTACACCGTCGGCCCCTCGACGAAGTGGCCGATCGGGTTCGGGCGGTCGAGTACCCACACCGGGATGCCGGCCGCGGCGCACGCCTCCATGCAGTACAGCATGGTCGCCTGGAACGTGTAGTACCGGGCGCCCACGTCTTGCAGGTCCACCACGAACACGTCCAGGCCGTCGAGCATGGCCGGCGTCGGTTTCAGGCTGTCGAACGTATCGCCGTACAGGGAGTGGGTGCGGACCGGCCCCTCGTTCCCGTGACCGACCGGGATCAGATCCTGGGCCTCCCCGCTCAGCCCGTGTTCCGGGCCGAACAGAGCGACGAGGTTCACCGCCGGGTGGGTGGCGAACAGTTCCAGGGTGGACCGCGTCGGGCCGTCGTAGCGGTAGCCGTTGAAACCGCTGATCGCCGCCGGGTGGGTGAGCAGCCCGACCCGCTTGCCGTGCAGCGGCTCGAAGTCGGCGGCCAGGAGGAGGTCGAGGCCGGTTCGCATCGTTGGTCGCCGTGTTGTGTTCTGCTCGCTCCGCGAGCGGTCCTTGAAAACCCGCTCGCGGAGCGAGCAGAACACTCATGACCGCTCACGGAGTGAGCGGACCACTATTTCTCCCCGGTGCCGGTCGCGGCCCGCGGCTTGGCGTTCTTGACGTACTTGTCGAACCAGCCGATCTGCTCGGCCAGAACGTGTTCGACACTCTCCTTCGCGCTGTACCCGTGGTCCTCGTGCGGCAGCAGCACCAGCCGCACGGTGCCGCCGTTCCCCCGCACCGCCTGGTACATCCGCTCGCTCTGCACCGGGAACGTGCCGGGGTTGCTGTCCGCCTGCCCGTGGATCAGCAGCAGCGGCTCGTTCACCTTCTGGGCACTGTTGAACGGCGACATCTTCCCGTACACCTCCGGGGCTTCCCAGAACGTCCGCCGCTCGTTCTGGAAGCCGAACGGGGTGAGGGTGCGGTTGTACGCCCCGCTGCGGGCGATGCCGGCGCGGAACAGGTCCGAGTGGGCGAGCAGGTTGGCGGTCATGAACGCCCCGTAGCTGTGCCCGCCGATGCCGATGCGATCGCGGTCGATCGGCCCGATGTCGCACGCCTTGTCGATCGCCGCCTTCGCGTTCATCACCAGTTGGTCGATGAACGTGTCGTTCGCGGATTCCGGCGGGCCGACCACCGGCATGCTCACCTCGTCCATCACCGCGTACCCCTGCGTGAGGAAGAACAGGTGCGAGAACCCGGCCGGGGTGACGAACCTGTTCGGCGAGCCGGACACCTGGCTGGCGGTGTCGGCGGAGTTGAACTCGCGGGGGTACGCCCAGAACACCGTCGGCAGTTTCTCGCCGTCCTTCACCCCCGGCGGGACGTACAGAGTGAACGAGATGGTCACGCCGTCGGCCCGTTTCGTCGTCACCAGTTGCCGCTTCACCTTCCGCAACTCGGGGAACGGATCGACGTTGTTGGTGATTTGCGTTTCCTTGCCGTCCACGCGGAGGAACGTGTTCGGCGGGGCGGTCGGCGACTCGCGGCGGACGAGCAGTTTCTTCCCGGTGTCGTCAAGGGCGGTGGCCGTTTCGTACACCCCTTCCCCGCTCTTGAACACCACCTCGGTCGTCTTCGCCACCGGGCGGAAGCGGGTGAGGATGGGGAACTCGCCCTTCGGCGTGGCCCCGGCACCAGACAGCAACATGAACCCGTCCACCAGCCGGATCACCCGCTGGCCGTTCGGCAGCGGCGTCGTCACCGGCGTGCCGGGATCGTTGTAACGGTCCTGGGCGCTGCGGTCGAACACGGCGACGGGCTTGAACGACGGGTCCCGCGGGTCGATGGCGACGGTGCGGGTCCAGCGGCGGTCGCGGTCGAAGTCGGTCACCAGCCAGTTGCCGTTCTCGAAGAAGCTGGTGCTGCGAAAGCGGTGTTCGGTCTTGTACACGGCGGTCGGCTTGGCGGTGAACGGCGCGGGCAGGGTGAATAGTTGGTCGCGGTGTGGCACCTTCGCCTTCGGGTCGCCGCCGTCGAGCGCCTCGGCCCAGAACAGCGTCGCCGGCTCGGTCGGCACCCAGCGGACGCTCCGCGGACCAGTCGGCACGCCTTCGATCGGCACCTTGTCTTGCAGTGGCAGATCGGCGACGACGTGAACCACCTTCCCGGTGCGGTCCCACACTTCGGTGATTTCCGGGAACGCCGAGTACGGATACAGGTACGAGAACGGCTTCTTCACCCGCGACACGAGCAGGTGCTTGCCGTCCGGCGACGGGTCGAAGCCGGTGACGATGCCCGGCGCGCCGAGCTTCGTCACCTTCCCGTCCACGCCGACCACCGCCAGTTGGGCCGTGCAGTAGTGTTCGAACAAACTCTCGTCGTGGGCGTTTTGCAGCATGTCCTGGAACGTGCGGACCGGCGCCGCCTTCCCGCTGCTCTCCTGCACCACCGGGCCGGGCGGGGCGGCCGGCGGCTTCGGGGAGTCGCCCCGCTTCTCCGGAATCAGTTTCACCAGCAGTTCGTTCGAGTTCAGCCACTCGACCGCATCCTGCCGGAGTGGGGTGGCGAACACCGCGTTCAGTTGCACGCCGTCTACCTTCCGCACCGTCGCATCGGCGACCGTGCCGAGCCACAGTTCGACGCCCTTGTCCGTGGTGTTCGCCACCGCGAACCGCTTGCCGTCGTGAGACCACACCGGCGACGAGAACTTCGCCCCGGCCGGCATCGCCACCGCTTTCGGTTCGCCGCCCTCGATCTTCCGGAACGCGAGACCCACCACGCGCGGGGCGCGGGCGGGGCCGTTCGTCTGCGGGTTGATCCGCAGCCCCGCCAGCCGCAGCATCGGCTCGGCCACCTCCGCGATGGACGGGTAGCGGGCCGATTCGATGATCGCCAGGTAGTCCCGCGTCGGGCTGACAGACACGGACGGGATCGGCGGGGCGTTCAGGATGTCGGCCACCGCCTGCGGCGGCTTCTGATACGCAGTCTGGGCGGAGACGCTGGCTTCGAGCATGAGCAGGGCGACAAGCAGGGCGAAGAGACGGAGTAGCCGCATGACTGGTACTCGGTGGGGTGGGTTGGTTTCATCTTGTTAGCCCGACGCGCCAGCGAGGGGCAAACCGCGTTACTCGAAACCTGGTTGGCCCCTCGCTGGCGCGTCGGGCTAACTAGCCGGCGGCCGGGTGGGTCCAGGGGGCGCGGTACGGCCGCTTCAGCAGCTTGGTCGCCTCGGCGTCGCCGATGCAGACGTGCTTCTGCGGATCCCACGTGATCGTCCGGCCGATCTGTTGGCTGACGTTCGCCACGATGCAACTGGCCGACGAGATGTGCCCCTGCTCGATGTCCGCCACCGGCTTGCTGCGGTCGTCGCGGGCCTTCAGGAAGTCGAGCCAGTGCCGGCGGATGGCCGACGCGACGTGCCGTTCCAGGTCCTTCTCCGTCTTGTCCTCCGGGTACTTGTCCTCCTCCATCAGGGCCGTGCCGCTGATCGTCGCCTTCACTTGCCCGCTCGGGAAGAACTCGAACTTGTTCACGCTCGCCTTCAGCGTGCCCTTCTCGCCGTAGAAGATGGCCGCCCACGGGTAATCCTTGTCCGGCGTGGATCCGTAGGTGCGGTGGTTCCAGACGACGTTGAACTCCGGGTGTTCGAACGTGGCGGTCTGGGTGTCGGTGATGTTCGACTTGGCGGTCTTCTGCACGAAGATGCCGCCGGCGGACGACACGCGGGTCGGCCAGCCCAGGTCGAGCATCCACCGCACCATGTCGTACATGTGGATGCACATGTCGCCGACGATGCCGTTGCCGTACTCCATGAACGCCCGCCAACTCCGCGGGTGGACCAGCCGGTTGTACGGCCGCAGCGGGGCCGGGCCGGTCCACATCTCGTAGTCCAGGTTCTCCGGCGGCGGGCCGTCCGGCGGGTTGGTGTTGTTCCGCATGTGGTAGTAGCAGCAGATCTCGACCAGGCCGATCTTCCCGAGCTTGCCCTCCTTGATGACCTTGTCGCGGGCTTCGACCAGGTGCGGGGTGCTGCGGCGCTGCGTCACCACCTGCACCACCCGCTGGTGCTTGCGGGCGGCGTCGAGCATCGCCTTCCCCTCCATCACGTCCACGCCGATCGGCTTCTGCACCCACACGTCCATGCCGGCTTCCATCGCGGCGACGGCCGGCAGCGCGTGCCAATGGTCCGGCGTCTCCACCATACACACGTCCAGGTCCTTCTCCGCCAGCATCTTCCGGTAGTCCGGGTAGATGCGGGGCTTCTTCTTGCTCGCCTGCTTCTGGCTCGCCATGTCGGCGGCCCCCTCCAGCATCTTCTTGTCCACGTCGCACAGGGACACGACCTCGGCGTTCGGCGCCACCTGCAGCAGCCGCCACAGGTCGCACTTGCCGTACCACCCGCAGCCGATCAGCCCGACGCGGAGTTTCTTCTCCGCGGGCTGGCCGGCGAACACCAACGGGGTCGCGGAGGCAGCCGCGGACGCGGCGAGGAACGAGCGGCGGTTCATGGGAGGGTTCCGGGCGTGGGGTGAAGTGGCCCAGAGCAGAGTGTACAATCAGAAGCACCGGAGGGAACGACATGCCTGCGACTCAATCCACCCTGCCTGCTCGCACTCCCGAGCAGATGGCCGACGAATTCCGCCGCCTCGCGGCCGAGTGGCGGCAGCAGTCCGCCCACCTGTCGAACTCGATGCAGATGGCGATGTTACCTCAGTACCAGAGGATCATCGGGATGGGGCCTGGGGTGGTGGGGCTGATCCTGGAAGACCTGGAGCGTAAGCCGGATTTCTGGTTCTGGGCGCTGGAACACCTGACCGGCGAGGACCCCATTCCGCCCGAAGCCCGCGGGAAGGTGCGACAGATGGCCGACGCCTGGGTGCGTTGGGGTTACGACCGAGGGCTGTTGGCGGGTGTTGGAGTTCACGCTTCAGCGTGAGTTTCGCACCACTCACGCTGAAGCGTGAACTCCAACACCGACTCGATGCCGAGGGATGGGCCGATGAAAAGCGGCAAGCAGCGGCGAGCGGAACTCGACTCCAAGAAAGAAGCTCGCGCAGCCAAAGCTGCGGCCGAAGCCCGTGCGAAGGCGCGTGCGGAGGCAGAGGCCGAGGCTGCGCGTCTTGCCGCTGCGGGTATCGACGTCAACCGGGCCGCCCTCGCCCCTCACGGAAGCTATAGCGAACCCGATTTCGTCACCCGCGGGTACTACGTCGATCAGCCGTTCGCCTGTGCGGAGTGCGGAAAGGCGGAAGTCTGGACCGCGACCCAGCAGAAGTGGTGGTACGAGGTCGCCAAGGGGTATGTGTTCACGACGGCCACCCGCTGTCGGACCTGCCGTCGCCGCGTGCGGGAAAAGCGCAACGAAGCCCGCCGGGTGCATCAGGAAGGGCTGGCCCGTAAGCGGGTGGGCGGCGCGACGTAACCGTCATGTGACGATGCCGTCGTCGTCGCAGTCCTTCACCGCCATCTCGGCCACCTTCAGGAACATGCGGGTGGCGTGGGCGATCTGCTTCCGCGTCGCCCCGCCCTTCAGCACCAGCCCGTAGTCGATCCACAGCTCGTCCTCGTCGCCGACCGCCGCCCGCACGAGCACGAACTGGTCGTTGATGCGGTTCACCAACTCCAGCCGGTCGGTGCGGTCGGCGTCCTCCCGCACCTTGTAGAAGGCGATGAGTTGCAGCCGCTCCTTGCTGTCGGACAGCTTCGCCCGCGCGACGATCTCGTCGTCCAGGATGACGAACCCGTTCTCCTCGTCGATGCTGGCGTCCATCAGCGCCGCCTCGTACACGTCGCGGATGAGTTCCAGGGTGACGTTCTCCGGCGTGACCAGTTCGACCGACATGTTCGCCTCCGAATCGGCCCGGTTCCGGCCGGATGTTGTGGACGCTTCCCCGCCTGCGGTCATAAGACTGTGGAATAGGGTGGTCGGACCTCGACGGCTTGTCGAGGTTTGTTTTTGGCCGGGCTTGTGAATTTTTTCACAACCGGCCGGCTCGTTCGGAACCGGCACGCATGGTCCCCGACCCCGTCCTCACGCCCGCCGGGCTGGAACCGGCGTTCGACCTGCAGGCGTACTACCCCGCGCTGGTGTACGCCGGGGTGGTGTTCGCCCTCGCCGGCGCCACCCTGTTCGCCACTCACCTGCCGATCCTCAAGCCGTGGAAGCCGACGCGGGTGAAGACCATGCCGTACGAGTCCGGGGTGGACCCGATCGGCTCGTCGCGGATGCAGTTCGACGTCAAGTTCTACCTGATCGCCATCCTGTTTCTGGTGTTCGACGTGGAATTGCTGTTCCTGTACCCGTGGGCGGTGATCGCCTACGCGGACGGCGGCGACCCCACCTGGCGGGCGGCGTTCGGCCCGCTGGTGTTCGTCGAAATCCTGATCTTCCTCGCCACCCTCGGCATCGCCTACGTGTACGCCTGGCGGAAAGGGGTGTTCCAGTGGCGCTGACCAACCTGCTGCCCGACTTCCTGGTGACCAAGCTGGACTACCTGGCCAACCTGGCCCGCAAGCACAGCCTGTGGCCGATGCCGTTCGCCACCGCCTGCTGCGGCATCGAGCTGATGGCGACGGCCAGCAGCCGGTACGACATCGCCCGGTTCGGCGCCGAGGCCATGCGGTTCACCCCGCGGCAGTGCGACGTGATGATCGTCGCCGGCCGGGTGGTGATGAAGATGGTGCCGGTGATGCAGCGGATCTGGCTCCAGATGCCCGAACCGAAGTGGTGCATCAGCATGGGCGCGTGCGCCAGCAGCGGCGGGGTGTTCGACACCTACGCCGTGGTGCAGGGCATCGACCGCTTCATCCCGGTGGACGTGTACGTGCCCGGCTGCCCGCCGCGGCCGGAGCAACTCATCCGCGCCGTGTTGGACCTGCAAGAGAAGGTGATGAAGACGGGCACCGTCAACGCCCGCGAGTTCGATTCCCGCACCGCCTACGAAGGCCCGGCCCCGCTGGCGAACGAACTCGGGCCGGCGGAACTGGTGGTCGCGCCGGGCAACTACGCCACCGGCCGCCGGACCCGTGGCCTACCAATGGTGGGGGGCCACTGATGTCGTCCGCCGTCAAGAACCTGCAGACCATCTTCGGCGACGTGATCGTGGCGTCCGAGTTCCGCGATAACAAGCGGGCGACGGTGCCGGCCGACAAGGTCCACGAGGCGCTGACGTATCTGAAGGAGCAGTGCGGGTTCGACATGCTGTGCGACCTCGCCGGCATTGACTACCTCGGCTACCCGGACGCCACCGACCGCTACGCCGTCGTGTACTCGCTGACCAACACCGCCACCGGCGACCGGGTGTTCGTCAAGACGTTCGTGAACGACCCGGACCCGGAACTGCCGACCGTGTACGACCTGTGGAAGGGCGCCGACTGGATGGAGCGGGAGGTGTTCGACCTGTACGGGGTGCGGTTCGCCGGCCACCCGGACCTGCGGCGGATCCTGATGCCGGAGGCGTTCGAGGGGCACCCGCTGCGGAAGGACTACCCGCTGCGGGGGTACGGCGAGCGGCACAACCTGCCGGTGATCACGCGGGCCGAGAGTTAGCCCGACGCGCCAGCGAGGGAAGCTGGCCGATGGGATGTTGTTTGCCCCTCGCTGGCGCGTCGGGCTAACAGGGAGTGCGGCGATGCCCCTCGATTTGCTCGACCCGCCGGCCGACACGAGCACCGACTCGGAGTACCTGTACACCCTCAACTTCGGCCCGCAGCACCCGGCCACGCACACCACCCTGCGGCTGATCCTCACGCTGGACGGCGAGACGATCGTCAAGGCCCAGCCGGACATCGGCTACCTGCACAGCGGGTTCGAGAAGCTGGGCGAGGACCTCGACTACAACCAGTACGTGACCGTCGTCGACCGGATGAACTACATCTCCCCGCTGGCGAACGAGATCGCCTGGATGACGGCGGTGGAGAAGCTGCTCGGCCTGGAAATCACCCCGCGGTGCAAGTACCTCCGCACCATCCTGGCCGAACTCGCCCGCATCTCCGACCACCTGCTGGCCGTCGGCGCGTCCGCCCTCGACCTCGGCGGGCTGACCGCCTTCCTGTACGCCTTCAACGAGCGGGAAGGCATCTACGACATCATCGAGAGCGCGAGCGGGCAGCGGTTCCACCCGAGCTACGTCCGCGTCGGCGGGATGATGAACGACATCACCGACGACGTGGTGGACAAGGTGCGGGCGTTCGTCCCCAAGTTCCAGAAGGCGCACGCCGACATCGCCCGTCTGCTCAACCGGAACAAGATCTTCCTCGACCGCATTCAGGGCGTCGGCGTGCTGTCGCGGGAGGAGGCGATCAACCGCAGCGTCACCGGCCCGGTGGCCCGCGCGTCCGGGGTGGTCCGCGACCTGCGGAAGGACGAGCCGTATCTGGCGTACCCGGACCTGCAAGACTCGTTCAAGGTGGTGGCGAGCAAGGGCGGGGACTGCCTCGCCCGGTACCTCGTCCGCATGGGCGAGATGGCCGAGTCGATGAAGATCATCGCCGCGGCGGTGGAAAACATCCCGAGCGGGCCGGTGAACGTGGACGTGGAGGGCAAGATCTCCATCCCGGACAAGACGGCCACCTACCGCAGCATCGAGGGGCTGATCCAGCACTTCGAGCTGTTCATGTGGAACCGGCGGTGGGAGACGCCGGTGAACGAGGTGTACGGGGCGAACGAGACGGCGAACGGCGAACTCGGGTTCTACGTGGTGGCCGACGGCAGCGGCAAGCCGTGGCGGGCGCGGACCCGCCCGCCGTCGTTCATCCACTTCAGCCTGTTCCCGATGTTAATGGAAGGGCACCAGATCTCGGACGTGCCGGCGGTGCTGGGAAGTCTGAACATCATCGCGGCGGAGCTGGACCGATGAGCGTGCTTAGCGACGACATCCGCAGCCGCATCACGGCGCTGCTGCCCCGGTATCCGAGCAAGCAGGCGGTGACGCTGCCGGCGCTGCACCTCGTCCACGACGAGTACCGCACGGTGTCGAACGAGGCGATCGTCGAGATCGCCGGGCTTCTGGACCTGCACCCGTCCGAAGTCCACGACACGATGACCTTCTACGAGTTCTTCAAGCACGACGGGGACAAGCTGGGGAAGACACGGCTGTGGGTGTGCCGCGGGCTGGCGTGCATGCTCCGCGGGGCTTACGAACTGCAAGACCACTGCGAACACAAGCTCGGGGTGAAGTGCGGGCAGACGACCGCGGACGGCAAGATCACGCTCGAGTTCGCCGAGTGCATCGGGGCGTGCGACGGCGCCCCGGCCTGCCTGCGGGACGACGTGCAAGTGATGGACGTGACCACCGAGAAGGCCGATTCGTTGATCGCGGAGTTGCAACGATGACCTTTGAACCCACACTGTTGGCTCGCGTCAACAAGCCGAACTCGCCCAAGCTGGAAGGCTACCGGGCGGACGGCGGGTACGCGGCGTTTGAGAAGGCGCTGAAGGACAAGCAGCCGGGAGACGTGGTCACTCAGGTGAAGGATTCCGGGCTGCGGGGACGCGGCGGGGCCGGCTTCCCCACCGGGTTGAAGTGGACGTTCCTGCCGAAGGATCACCCCGGCCCGATCTACCTGTGCATCAACGCCGACGAGTCGGAACCGTGCACGTACAACAACCGCATCCTGATGGAGAAGGATCCGCATCAGGTGCTCGAAGGCATCATGCTTTCGTGCTACGCCATCAAGTCGAACCGGGCGTACTTCTACATCCGCTACGAGTACGGCGACGCCTACCGCACCCTGCAAGCGGCCATCGACGAGTGCTACGCCGCCGGCATCCTCGGCAAGAACATCTTCGGCAAGGGGTTCGACCTCGACATTTTCTTGCACCGCGGGGCCGGGGCGTACATCTGCGGCGAGGAGACCGGGCTGATCGAAAGTTTGGAAGGGAAGCGGGCGTGGCCGCGGATCAAGCCCCCCTTCCCCGCCGTCGAGGGGGCGTTCCGCAAGCCGACCATCGTGAACAACGTCGAGACGATGGCGTGCGTCACGCAGATCGTGCGGCGGGGGATCGACTGGTTCAAGAGCATGGGCGTGCCGCCCGACCCGAAGAACCCCCGCGACGCCGGCAGTTACGGGCCGAAGCTGTACACCCTGGCCGGGCACGTCGAGAAGCCGATCTGCGTGGAGGTGCCGATGGGCATCACCTGCCGCGATCTGGTGGAGAAGCACGGCGGCGGGGTGTGGAAGGGCCGCAAGGCGAAGAGCGTGAACCCCGGTGGGCTGAGCATGGGGTTCCTCGATTGCACCGCCCCGCTCAAGGGCGAGGACGGCAAGACCGAGTACGACATCCCGCTCGACTTCAACGGCCCCGGCAAGGTCGGCTGCCTCGGCCTGGGCACCGCCGCCGTCACCGTCATCGACGACCAGACCAGCATGGTGGACGTGCTGCACAACGTCTGCCAGTTCTTCAGCCACGAGAGCTGCGGGCAGTGTACCCCGTGCCGCGAGGGCACCGGGTGGATGCTGAAAATCACCGACCGCCTCCGCCGCGGGCAGGGACGCACGGAAGACCTGGACGTGCTGGTGGACGTGGCCGACCGCATCGGCATCATCCCCGGTACCACCATCTGCGGGCTGAGCGACGGGGCCGGCTGGCCGGTGAAGACGGCCATCCGCAAATTCCGTAAGGAATTCGAGGACGCCATCCGCACCGGCACGAAGAGCAAACACGCCAAGCCGCTGGCGATGGCCGCACACTAACGGAGGCCGATCATGCGGGCCTGCCTGATCCTTGTCGCGGCGGCGGTGGCGGTGACGTTCACCGGCTGCCCGAAGCCGAACAAGACCACCAAGCCGACGGAGAAGATCGACGACCGTAACACCGCCTACCGGCCGGACGGCAGCACGCTCGGGAACGCGGCGCGGGCGGGCAAGCGGATGGCGCAGATGCACGACTTCGACCAGATGAAGTTGTTCATCTTCTCCTACGAGCTGGAGAACAACCGGATGCCGACGATCGACCAGATCAAGGCGGACCTGAAGAACTACCCGGACGCGAGCGAGATCCTGAAGAAGATTGAAGAGGGCGTCATCATCCTCACCGGCACCACCGACAAGAACGCGCTGTGGGCCTACGAGATCGACGCGGACAAGGCCGGCGGGATCGTCTGCACGGGACCGTCCGGGGCCATCAAGCGAGCCACCGCCGACGAGGCGAAGCAGCTCATCGGGAAGAAGTGAGTCGCCGATGCCAACCGTTTATGTGAACGACACGCCGGTCGAGATCGGCACCCGCAAGCTGAACTGCGTGCAGGCGGCCGAACTCGGCGGCGTGCTGGTGCCCCATTACTGCTACCACCCCGGCCTGACCGTGGTAGCGTCATGCCGCATGTGCCTGGTGGAGATGGGCGAGTTGAAGGACGGCAAGGTGACGATGCAGCCGAAGGTGTTCCCCGGCTGCCAGACGCCGGTGAAGGACGGCACCGTCATCATCACCGGCGAGTACGACAAGCGGAAGCCGGCCCCCGCCCTGCCCTACGACCCGGCGTACAAGCCCGGCGAGCGGGCGAAGAAATCTCAGGCCGACACCCTCGAAGGGCTGCTCCTCAACCACCCGCTCGACTGCCCGGTGTGCGACAAGGCCGGCGAGTGCAAGCTGCAAGACTACAGCTACCAGTTCGGCCGCACCGAGAGCCGGCTGGTGGACGAGAAGAACCAGCCGCCGAACAAGCCGGACCTGAGCAGCAAGATCACCCTGTTCACCGACCGCTGCATCCTGTGTACCCGGTGCGTGCGGTTCACCCGCGAGATCAGCGGCACCGGCGAACTGCAAGTCGTCGGCCGCGGGCACCACGAGGAGATCGACGTGTTCCCCGGCTTCCCGCTGGAGAACAAGCTGAGCGGGAATGTGGTGGACCTGTGCCCGGTCGGGGCGCTCGGGTCGAAAGACTTCCTGTACACCCAACGGGTGTGGTACCTGAAGACGACGGACAACGTGTGCGGAAACTGCGCCACCGGGTGCAGCGTCCACACCGACACGAACAAGGACATCGTGTACCGCCTGCGGGCTCGGGAAAACCCGGACGCCCAGGGGTACTGGATGTGCGACGAGGGGCGGTGGGGGTACCACCACACGCACAGCCCGGACCGCATCACCCGCCCGCTGACGAAGGGCGCCGACGGCGGCCTGCGGCCGACCCCGTGGCAGCAGGTTCAAATTCGCAAGCTGTTCGAGGACGCGGTGTACGTCACCGCCCGCCGGGCGGTGGTGGTGCTGTCCCCGTTCCTCACGGTCGAAGAGGCCTACGCCCTCGGCACCGCGTTCAAGAAGCTGAACAAGGAACTGCGGCTGGCCCTCGGCCCGGTGCCGGTTGTCGGCGAGGACGACCACTACCCGAAGAACGTGAAGGGCGAACACGTCCCGCCGACCAAGTTCACCATTCGGGCTGAAAAATGCCCGAACCGGCTCGGCGTGGAGGCGGTGCTGACGAAACTCCAGGGCGAGGTGATCCGCTTCGCCGACGTGGTGCGGGAAGACCTGAACGCGATGTGGTTCGCCGGCGGGTTCCCCGACCCGGAAGCGGTGAACGCCGCCCTGCCGGCCGGGTGGAAAGCCCCCGCGCACCTGTTCGTTCAAGACCTGTTCCACTCGAAGCTGACCGCCGCCGCGACGGTCGTGCTGCCGGCCACCACCGCGTTCGAGAAGGACGGCACGTTCGTCAACCACGCCGGGCTGGCCCAGTCGTTCCCGCGGGCCGTGAAGCCCGGGCCGGAGGTGCGAGGCGAACTCCAGATGGCGTTCGACCTGGGCGGGCGGAAGGGGCTGGCGACGGTGGCCGCGGTGCGGAAGGACCTGGCGAAAGACCTGCCGCAGTTCGCGGCGCTGACCGAGTTGACGCAGCCGACGGCAAGCAAGAAGGTAGAACTGGCGACCGTGTAATGAAAGCCCACCCACGGCCGTGGGTGGGCTTGTTGGGAACCCTCGATGATCGCATTCGACTGGCTCACCCTGCTGATCGTCATCGCCGGCGTGATCGCCGTTGTGATGCCGACCGTCGGCTACCTGACGCTGGCCGAGCGGAAGGTGTCGGCGTGGGTGCAGGACCGGCTCGGGCCGAACCGCGTAGGCCCGTTCGGGCTGCTCCAGCCGCTGGCCGACGGGGGCAAGTTCTTTCTGAAAGAAGCGCCCATCCCGCGGCACGTGGACAAGATCTTCTTCCTGCTCGCCCCGGCCGTCAGCATGGCGATCGCCCTGGTGGCGCTGGCGGTGGTGCCGTGGGGCGGCACTCAACCGCCGCCGGACCCGGTCGCCACTCAGGGGGTGGAGCCGGCCGCGGTCGTGCAGCAGTACGCGGACACACAGGGGGGGTACGCGAAGTCGTTCAACGGCGTGATCGTGCCGGGGCTGGACGTGGGCGTGCTGGTGGTGTTCGCGCTCGGCAGCTTGGCGGTGTACGGCGTCATCCTCGGCGGGTGGTCGTCGGACAACAAGTACAGCCTGCTCGGCTCCCTCCGCAGCTCCGCCCAGATCATCAGCTACGAGATCCCGCTCGGCATGAGCGTCGTCGGTGTGCTGCTGTTCAGCGGCACGCTCAACCTGGAAGGGATTATCCAGTGGCAGAAGCAGCACGGCTGGTTCGTACTCTTCCAGCCGCTGGCGTTCCTGCTGTTCATGGTGAGCGTGTACGCCGAGTGCAACCGCCTGCCGTTCGACCTGCCCGAAGCGGAACAGGAACTCGTCGGCGGGTACCTGACCGAATACGGCAGCCTGAACTTCGGCATGTTCATGCTCGGCGAGTACACCCACATGATCACCACCAGCCTGCTCATGACGGTGGTGTTCTGGGGCGGGTGGAGCCTGTTCGGGCTGGAAGACCGGGTGACCGACCCCATCTGGGGGGCGGTGGTGAAGTGCCTCATCCTGGTCACCAAGACCGGGTTCTTCCTGTTCCTGTACCTGCTCGTGCGGTGGACCATCCCGCGGTTCCGGTTCGACCAGCTGATGGGGCTGGCGTGGAAGGTGATGATCCCGCTCAGCCTGCTGCACCTGCTGGCGGTCATGCTGGTGCGGCAGTACAGCCTGTCGAACTGGGTGCTGACGGCGATTTCGGTCGGGCTGTTCCTGGCCGCCGGGGTGTACGCGGTGGCGTTCGGCACCGGCCCGAACAACGCCCCGCGGCGGCGGGTGATTTCGTCCCCCTCTCCCCCCGTGGGAGAGGGGTTAGGGGTGAGGGGGTCGTAACCGATGCCGATCGCGGACAAAGACGTGACCTGGGTGGACTCGCCCAAGCTCGGCCTGTTCGAGCAGTTGTACCTGCCGCTGATCATCGGCGGGTTGACCACCACCCTCTCGCACATGGTCGGGAAGAAGCGGACGGAGTCGTACCCGGAGCAGGAGCCGACGATGCCGGCGAACTACCGTGGCGTCCACCGGCTGAACCGGGACGAGAACGGGCGGACGAAGTGCGTGGCGTGCTACATGTGCGCCACCGCCTGCCCGGCCCACTGCATCGACATCGTCGCCGCCCCGGCTCCGGAGGGCTGGAAGGACCGCGAGAAGTACCCCGAAACCTTCGTCATCGACGAACTGCGGTGCATCTACTGCGGCATGTGCGAGGAGGCGTGCCCGGTGGACGCCATCGAACTGACCACCCTGTACGACCTGACCGGGCTGAGCCGCGAGCAGATGATCTTCGACAAGGAGAAACTGCTGAGCGTGTTCGACCAGACGACGAAGGCCGGCACGGACCCGGTGCGGACGCGGGCCGGCGACCTGGGGCCGGCGAGTGAGGCGCCGCCGCGAACTTGATTTCTCGGGTGGGTCGCTCTCTCCGAGAGCGACTCCGAACCGGCTCTCGGAGAGAGCCGGCCACCCTAATTGACACTTGCCGCCCCCATACATTACGCGGTGTTCCAACAACCCACCGGACCCGAATGCCCCCCGCCCTCGCCAACCCGCTCACCCAACTGGTGCTGGCCGCCGCGCTCGGGGTGGCGGGCGTGTACCTGCTGCTGCCCAAGCCGCGGGTACGGTGGGTGGCCGGCGGGGTCGCCCTGGTCATCGCCGCCGCCGCCGTGTTCGGCGTGTTCCTGTTCGAGCGGTACGGTCAGCCGGTGCTGAGCGTGAACGGCGACAAGACGAACGTGGTCGGGTCGGTGCTGTTCTGGCTGTTCGCGGCCGGGGCGGTCGGGTTCGGGTGCGTGCTGGTGACGCAGCGGAACCCGGCCCGTGGGGCGATCGCGTTCGCGTTCGTCATCCTCAGCACGTGCGGGCTGTTCCTGCTGCTCGCCGCCCCGTTCCTGATGGCCGCCACCGTCATCATCTACGCCGGGGCGATCATCGTCACCTTCCTGTTCGTGCTCATGCTGTCGCACGTGAAGGGGCCGTCCGACGAGAACGACCGCACCCGCGAGCCGCTGCTCGGCAGCCTGGCCGGGTTCGGGTTCGTCGGGCTGATGCTGTTCACCCTGCACGCCTCGTCGCCGCCGATGGCCCTGGCGAAGGACGCCGGCCCGCAGTACCCGCTGCCCGCCCCGCCGCTGACGGCCGACGACCGACAGTTGCTCGACCGGGCGCTCGGACACTGCGAGGAGGCGATCCAGGCGACGACGTGGGAGGAGTTCCGCAACCACGCCATCCAGGCGAACGGCTTCCTGCACGCCTTCTTCACCGCGGCCGACCGCTTGCCGGTGGAAGACCGGCTGAAGGCGACCGCCGCCGACCCGCGGGTGGCCGCGTTCCTGGAGAAGCACGAATCGCTCCGCAGTTCGAGCGGGATGCCGCTGCTGTCGCTCCTGGGCAACCCGACGAACGAGACCGAGGCCCGCGCCGCGGTGAAGGCACTGCGGGACGAGTTGTACGTGTACCGCGGGAACGGTCGGCTGCCGGCGCGGAACGTGGCGAACCTGGGGTTCCTGCTGTACTCCGAACACCTGCTGGCGGTGGAGATGGCCGGCACCCTGCTGCTGGTCGCCACCGTCGGGGCGGTGGCCATCGCCCGCCGGAAAGAGGTGGGGCAATGAACAAGGAACAAGTAGCAAGGAACAAGGAACAAAGTTCAACGGACAAAGAAGCCGGGAAGGCGAGGGCCGCCGCATGATCTCGCTGTGGCACTTCCTGGGGGTGGGGGCGATCCTGTTCGGCCTCGGGCTGGTCGGGTTCCTCACCCGCCGCAACCTGATCACCATGTTCCTGTCGGCCGAGATGATGCTGCAGGGGGTGGTGATCAACCTGCTGGCGTTCGGCAGCCACCACGGCAGCCTGGGCGGGCAGGCGTTCGGCCTGTTCATCGTCACCGTGGCGGCGTGCGAGGCCGGGCTGGCCCTGGCCCTGTTCCTGATGCTGTACAAGCGGGGGCGGTCGCTCGACTCGGGCGACTGGCAAACGGTGCGGGAGGTGGGCGTGCCGCCAGCGGTGGACACGGTGCCGCTGCCCGCCCCGCCGCCCGACGACCACCCGACGCTCCCCGTCCCCGGGCGACTGCCGGAACAGGCCGAGGTCCGGTTCCAGGAGGTCACCCGTGCCTGATTTGAGTACGCCGATCGGGCTGTCGCTGATCGTCGTCGCCCTGCCGCTGGTCGGGTGCCTGCTCGCCGCGCTGTGCCACGTCGGGCGGGCGGTGAAGCTGGCCCACCTGCCGGTCATCGTGTCGTTCGCATCGGCCGCGGCCATCGCTTGCTACGTCCTGTACGCCGTGTCCGGGCAGTCCGGCGACTTGATCCAGACGGCGTCGCTCGGCACCTGGTTTTCGTCCGGGCGGCTGAGCGTGCCGCTGGCGTTCCAACTCGACCCCCTGTCAGCGGTGATGCTGGCGATGGTCACGTTCATCGCCACGTTCATCGCGATCTTCTCGGCGTCTTACATGCACGGCGAGGCCGGATACGCCCGGTACTTCGCGTTCATCGCCCTGTTCGTGTTCGCCATGTGCCTGCTGGTGACGGCGAACAACTTCTTCGTGCTGGTGGCCGGGTGGGAGGGCGTGGGCCTGTGCAGCTACCTGCTGGTCGGGTACTACTACGCCAAGCCGTCGGCGGCTGCTGCGGCGCGGAAGGCGTTCCTCGTCACCCGCCTGGGCGACGTGGGGCTGATCCTCGGCATCTTCCTGCTGTGGAAGGCGGGCGGGTACCAGACGAACATCGACGCCGTCATCCGGCACATCGCCGAACACCCGCCGGGCGACGGCTACATGACCGCCGCCTGCCTGCTGCTGTTCTGCGGGGCGGTGGGCAAGTCGGCCCAACTGCCGCTGTACGTGTGGCTGCCGGACGCGATGGAGGGGCCGACCCCGGTGTCCGCCCTCATCCACGCCGCCACGATGGTGACGGCCGGGGTGTACCTGCTCGCCCGCACCGCCCCGCTGTTCGTCATGTCGCCAACGGCTCAGGTGGTGGTGACAATCATCGGCGGGGCGACGGCGGTGCTGGCGGCGTTCATCGCCCTGGCGCAGTACGACTTGAAGCGGGTGCTGGCGTACAGCACCGTCAGCCAGCTCGGGTTCATGTTCATGGCGCTCGGGTGCGGGGCGGCCATCTCCCCGACCATCGCCGTCACCGCCGCCCTGTTCCACCTGCTCACCCACGCCTTCTTCAAGGCCCTGCTGTTCCTGGGCAGCGGGTCGGTGATGCACGCGATGGGGAACGTGATCGACATGCGGAAGTTCGGCGGGCTGCGGAAGCTGATGCCGACGACGCACTGGACGTTCCTGATCGGCTCGCTCGCCCTGGCCGGGTTCCCGCTGCTGTCCGGGTTCTGGAGCAAGGACCGCATCCTGCACGCTCTGTCCGAGGCCGGGTACAGCCGGTCCGAATTCCACTACCTGTACCAGGCGGTGTTCTACACCGCCTGCCTGACCGCCCTGCTGACGGCGTTCTACACGTTCCGCGCGTACTTCCTCACCTTCTGGGGCGAGGAGCGGGTGCCGCCGGAAGCCCACGGGCACGCCCACGAGTCGCCGCGGACGATGACCATCCCGCTGGTGGTGCTGGCGGTCGGGGCGGTGTTCGTCGGGATCATCGCCGACCCGCTCACGCACTGGTTCGACCACCTGTTGGAGCGGGCGCCGGTGCTGCACCAGGCGAACGAGGCGTTCACGAAGACGACGAACCTGAAGGTGGGCGAACACCACTTCGACTGGGGCGTCGCCGGGCTGAGTACGCTGATCGCGGTGGCCGGCATCGGGGCCGCGGCGGCGGTGTACCGCAGGGGCGGGCCGGAGCGGGTGCCGGGGCCGCTCCGCGGCATCTTCGCCCTATCGGCGAACAAGGCGTATGTGGACGAGATCTACGGGGCGACGGTGGTGCTGCCGGCGGAAACAGCCGCCACCGGCGGGCGGCAGCTCGACGGGTTCCTGGACGCGCTGGCCCGGCTGGTCAGCTTCGTCCCGCGGTTCGCCGCGGCCGTCCTCCGCCCGCTGCAGAACGGGCTGGTGCAGTTCTACGCCCTCGGCATGGTCCTCGGGCTGGCCGTGTTCATCACCGTCGTCGTGTTCCGCTCCGTCCGCTGACCGGCGAGGCCGTACCCGCAATGGATGACCTGTTCTCCCCGAACGTGATGCGGTGGGTGCTGCTGGCGGTGCTGGCCGCCCCGCTGGCGTTCGCCGCGGTGCTGGCCGTCGGCGGGGGGAACGCCCGCGTCGCCCGCCGGCTGGCCGGGCTGCTCGCCGCCCTGCACCTCGGGCTGACGGCGTGCGTGGTCACCCCGGCCGCCGTTATGATCGCCGAGTACGGCGGCATGAACGACGGGCAGGCGTACAAGCACTTCCGCCCGGTGTTCGTGCCCGGCGACACCGGCGACGGGCAGGAACACCGCACGGCGTGGAGCCTGTTCTTCGTCGGCAAGCCGAACCCCGCCCCGAACGCGCCGCAGCCGGCCGTGCAGTTCTACATCGGGCTGGACGGCATCAACGTGTGGCTGGTGGCGCTCACCAGCCTGATGACGTACATCGCCGTGGCCGTGTCGTGGGGGTTCGCCCAGGAGCGGGCCGGGGCGTACTACGCCTGGCTGTTCGTGCTGCAGTCGGCCGTCACCGGCGCGTTCCTGTCGTTCGACGTGATCCTGTTTTACGTGTTCTTCGAGCTCACCCTGATCCCGGCGTTCTTCCTGATCGGCGGGTGGGGGGTGGGCGGTGGGAAGCGGGACGCGGCCCGCAAGTTTTTCCTGTACACCCTGTTCGGCAGCCTGCTCTCGCTGGTCGGGCTGGTGGGCATCGTCCTCACCAACCCGACGCCGCCGGGCGGGTGGATGAACAAGACCCGCGGACAGGCGCTCAAGCAGGGTCGGGGGACGATCTCGTTCAACGTGAGCGACCTGATGCGGAGCGCCGCCCGCTGGTCGGACGAGCACGACAGCGCTGTCGCCGAGGCGTCCTTCAAGGCGGAGCAGACGCCGAAGGACACCGGCCGCCGCGAGCAGGCGGAGAAGGAGCTGGCCGACGCGACGGCCGCCCGCACCGGGTACAAGACCACGCAGTTCTGGCTGTTCTTCCTGCTCGTCGCCGGGTTCGTGGTGAAGGTGCCGCTGGTACCTTTCCACACCTGGCTGCCGGCCGCCTACGCCGAGGCGCCACCGGCGGTCACGCTCCTGCTGTCGGCGTTGCTGGCGAAGCTCGGCACGCTCGGGTTGCTCCGCATCGTCATCCCGCTGTGCCCGCACATGGCCGCCGAGTACGGGCTGGCCGTGTTCGGCACCCTCGGGGCGGTGGGCGTTGTGTACGCCGCGTTCTGCGCCTACGCCCAGAAGGACGTGAAGATGATGGCGGCGTACAGCAGCGTGTCCCACCTCGGGCTGCTCGCCCTCGGCCTGTTCGCCCTGAACCCGGAGGGGCTGACCGGGGCGGTGCTGCACATGGTGAACCACGGGCTGACCGCCGGCGGGCTGTTCGCCGTCGTCGCCATCCTGTACGACCGCTACCGCACCACCGACATGACCCACCTGGGCGGGCTGATGGCCCGGCACCCGGCGCTGGCGTTTTTCACCGTCGTCATCTGCCTGGCCGGCGTCGGCCTGCCGGGGCTGAACAACTTCGTGTCCGAGATGATGCTCATCGGGGCGCTGTTCACCCCGTGGAACACGGCCGCGATGGGGTACGGGCTGGCGGTGGCCGCCGCGGCCGGCATCTTCCTGTCGGCGTGGTACACGTTCACCATGCTCCGCAGCGTGTTCTTCGGCCCGGTCCGCACGCCAGCACTGGTGGATGGCACCGCGGCCCCAGCCGACCTGACCGGACGCGAGGTGATCGTGTTCGGGCTGATCGCCACCCTGTGCCTCGCCCTCGGCCTGTACCCGCAGCCGGTGCTGGCCGTGATGAAGGGGGACGTGGCCGTCGTCGCCTACACGCTCCAAAGTGCACGGGAGAGTGTGAACCGCGAACTGGCGGAAGCCGAGAACCGAGTGTCGGGCACGACACCGACGCAACAACCGATCAGCATGAACCCGACGCTCATCCCCGCCGGGGCGGGACGGGGTGGGCCGGGTGGCCCGCCGGCCGGTGGACCTGGCGGCCCGCCCCGCCCGCCGCAACAACCGCCGCGGTGACTGGTCTGTGCTGGTGTCCGGGCTTTAGCCCGTCTGTACTCGGATGAACAACGGCCTGCAGGCCGGACACCAACGAAGGCCATGAATACACAACAGGACTGAAGGGCCGCCCGTGACTCCGCTCTCGAACCAGGCATTCGTGGACCACCTGACCGCGTCGGTGCAGTTCGTGCTGCCGGAGGTGGCGCTGGTCGGCGTGGCGTGCCTGCTGTTCCTGGTCGCCGCCCTCCGCTGTAGCCGACCGCTGGCGATGGTCGTTGCCCTGTTGGGTGTGGTCGGTGCGGGCGTGATCGCCGCCCTGGTGCCGGAGCCGGTCGGCAGATTCGAGCCGTCCCTCGCCCCCATCGACCCGACCGGCGCGGCCTCGTTCGTCCGCTGGCTGGCTCTCGTCGCCGCCGCCGTGTACGTGCTGCTCGGCTGGGCGGACACGCGGACCGACACCCCGGCCGAGTACCACGCCTGCCTGCTGGTGGCCGCCGCCGGGGTGTCGCTGGTCGGCCGGGCGAACGACCTGGTGTCGCTGTTCCTCGCCCTGGAGATGCTGAGCATCCCCACCTACGTGCTGCTCTACCTGCCCAGCCGGACGAGGGCCGGGCAGGAGAGCGCGATGAAGTACTTCCTGCTCAGCGTGCTGTCGTCCGCCGTGCTGCTGTTCGGGTTCAGCTACCTGTACGGGCTGGCCGGCAGCACCAACCTGCATGTGGTCGTGTCGTCCCTGGCGGCGGCCGCGCCGCACAAGGACCTCGACCCGGCGGTGTCCCCGCTGGCGGCAGTGGCGATGGTACTGGTGATCGCCGGCCTCGGGTTCCGCGTCGCCGCCGTGCCGTTCCACTTCTACGCCCCGGACGTGTACGAGGGCGGGCCGACCGGGGTGGTGGCGCAGCTGGCGTTCCTGCCGAAGGTGGCCGGGTTCGTGGCCCTCGCCCGGTTGCTCGGGGTGATGTCCGCCCACGGCGGCGGGCTGCCCTACGATACCGCCCACACGCTCATCCCGCTGACGCTGTGGGTGGTGGCCGTCGTCACCATGTCGTTCGGCAACCTGCTGGCGCTGCTGCAAGACAACCTGAAGCGGCTGTTCGCGTACAGCGGCATCGCGCACGGCGGGTACATGCTCATCGGCGTGCTGGTGGCCTGCACCGCCCCGCCGGCGTCGGCCGACCAGTCCGGCTCGGACGCCTTGCTCTTCTACCTGCTCGCCTACGGACTGATGACCGTCGGCGCGTTCGCCGTCCTCGCCCACCTGTCCGGGCCGGACCGACACGTCGAAACGGTGGACGACCTGGCCGGGCTGGGGAAGACCAACCCGCTGGCGGCGGCGGCGCTGGCCGTGTGTCTGTTCAGCCTGATCGGCCTGCCGCTCACCGCCGGGTTCGTCGGCAAGCTGCAACTGTTCCTGGCCGCGTTCCAGGTGCCGACGGACACCAAGATGAAGTCCCTGTTCCAGGTGCTGACGGTGATCGCGGTGGTGAACGCGGCGGTGTCGGCGGTGTACTACCTGCGGATCCTCGGCGTGCTGTACCTCCGCGCCCCGTTCAAGCCGGCCCAACCCACCCGCACCAGCCCGCAACTGGTGGCGGCGGTGGCGTGTGCGGCGGCCACGCTGGTACTCGGCGTGTACCCGCAGCCGTTCGCCGAGCAGACCCGCAAGGCGGCGCCGGTCGTCGCCGCCCGCTGATATGAAATGCATCTCGACCAGCGGCGGTTCCTGAGCGAGTACCCGGCCGTTATCCGGACGTGCCGGTGGGAGCCGGTCGAATCGGCCGGGTTCAGCGGGGCGGGCGTGTGGTGCGGGCACGGCACCACCGGCCCGGCGTTCGCCCTGAAGCTGATCCCGGACCCGTCTCGCGCCGACCGAACCCGGACGATCCACAACTGGATGACCGCCGCCCGCACCGCCGGGCTGGGGTTTGTCCCCGCCGTCGTGCCGACCACCTTTGGCGATACGGTTTCGGTCACACCGGACGGTGTCGCGGAGGTGGTGGCATGGATGCCCGGCGTCGCCGACTTCCACTCCTCGCCGACCACAGTAAAACTGACCGCCGCCTGCACCGCCCTCGCCGACCTGCACCGCGTCTGGTGTGCGGTCGAACGCCACACCGCCCCGTGCCCGGCCGTGCAGCGGCGGCTGAACCTGCTCACCAAGTGGGAGCGATTCCGCCCCGCGTTCGATCAGCTCGACGCCCAGTCCCACCCCCTGCTCCGCTCGGCCAACGATCTGGTGAACGCCCGCCTTCGCGACTGCCGCCGTTCACTGGCCGCTTGGTCCGCTACGCCGGTGATCGTGTTCCCCTGCCTGTGCGACGTGTGGCACGACCACGTCCTGTTCACCGGCGACCGGGTGAGCGGGGTGATCGACTACTCGGCGATGAAGGTCGATTCCCCGGCGGTGGACCTGGCCCGGCTGCTGGCCGACCTGGTCGGCCCGCGGTCGGAACGGTTCGCCGTCGGGTTGGCTGCTTATCATGCCGCGTCGCCCCCCGTACCGGTGCCGGTCGAACTGGTGCGGGTGCTGGCCGACACCGGGGTGGTGTGCGGGGTGGCTAACTGGGTGATGCGGCTGAGCGGCGGAACAACGCTCTCGGCACGGGTGCAAACTCGGCTGCGAAAACTGCTACAGTCGGCAGAACCCGGCTGAGAAAGCCCGCGGCCGGGCGTCGCGAACACCCCTCATTTCCCATTCGGCGCCGAACACGGTTTCACACCCCTTCCCCGTGTCTTACAATTGCCCCTAACACCTCCGCACCCCCGGCCGGAGAGGGCCGCCACCGTGTCGATTCGTGCCGTCTGCCCGCACTGCGAAACGTCGTACCGCCTCAGCCGCGACCTGCTCGGCAAGCCGATGCGGTGCCCGAACCCGGACTGCCAGGAGGTGTTCGTCGTCGCCGACACGCCGAAGGCGACCGCCCCGGCGGTGAAGGCGCCGACCGCCGGCACCGTCGATCAGTTCATGCCGGTGCTGGACGCCGAGGTGGTGGAGGAGAACGAACCGCAGGCCACCGTGCTGCCCAAGAAGAAAAAGAAGAAGCCGAAGCCGGCTGAACCGGAGCTACTCAAGGCCACCCCCATCCTGCCGGCCGAGAAGGTGGCCCCGGCCGCCCCGCCGCCGGCCGCCCCGCGGGTGATGGTGTGGGGCGAGGACACGGCCGCCCCGCCCGGCGCCCCCACGCCCCCGCCAGCCGCCGCCAAGCCGAAGGACAACCTGGACGACATCCCCATCCGCACCCGCAAGCGGCAGAACTCGCTGCCGAAGATGATCTTCCTCGGGCTGGTGGCGGCGCTCGTGCTGGTGCTCGCCGGCACCGCGGTGATGTTCTTCGTCCGCGGGCAGCAGAGCGTGGATGAGGCGGCGAAAGAGGCGGAGGGTCTGTACGCCGAGGGCAAGTTCGCCGAGGCCAAGAAGCGGTACGAAGACCTCACGGCCGAGAACCCGAGCAGCGGCGACGTGCCGAAGTGGAAGTTCTTCGCCCAACTGGCCGGGGTGCGGGCGGCCGTCACCGCCGTCACCGTCGTGGACAACCCGGCGCCGGCGCTGGAGGTGACGCAGAAGTTCCTGGCCGAACACGGCGACTCGCCCCTCGCCCAGCCGAACACCGGGGTCGGGGCGGACGTGGTGCAGGCCGGCCAGCAGTTGTGCAAGGCCCTGGCCGGCCACGCCCAGGAGCGGGTGAAGACGTACCGCCGCGACTTCAAGACGCCGGACAACCTGGACGCGGCCGACAAGGCGGTGGCCGAGGGCGAGGCACTGGTGCCGGTGCTGGAGAAATACCGGGACAAGACGAACCAGTCGTTCGACGCGGCGCGGCAGGAGTTCGCCAAGGCGACCGACGAGGTGCGGAAGGAGCGGAAGCGGCTGACCGACCTCCAGCCGTGGCGGACGCTGGCCGCCGACCCGACCGACCAGAAGATCGAGCAGTTCGGGCTGGCGATGAAGGCGGCCGGACTGGCCGGCGACCCGGAGGTGGTGAAGATCGGGGCCGACGCCCGCGCCGCACTCCGCAAACTGCTGCTGTTCGCCGTCGATCAACAGCCGGCCGAAGCCGCTCCGCCGAACTCCTCCCCCATCACCGCGTTCGCCCCCCGCGTGCTGAGCGACAAGCCGAAGCCGAAGCCCGCCCCGGAGGGCACCGCCGACGCCGTGTTCGCCGTCGCCCGCGGGCTGCTGTTCGTGCTGGACGCGCACACCGGCGAGCCGCTGTGGTCCGAGCGGGTGTCGTCCGACGTCCGCGGCGGCGAGGTGCCGGTGCGGTACCAGTCAGAAGACGGCGGCACCGACTGGCTGCTCGTCGCCAGCGTACTCGACGGCGAGGCCGGGCTGACCGCCCGCCAGACCAAGACCGGCGCCCCGGTGTGGCACCAACCGCTGCCCGCCCCGGTCATCGGCCGGCCGGTGCGGATCGGCAGCCGGCTGTTCGTCGGGCTGAAGGACGACGCCGGGTCCATCCTCCAGTTCGACCTGTACACCGGCGGGCTGGTCGGCCGCGGGGAGATCCGCCAGCCGATCGGCGGCGGGCTGGCCGCCCTCCGCGGGACGAAGACGGCGCACGGGTTCCTGCTGGTGCCGGCCGACGCCCGCCGCATGGTGGTGTTCGAGGTGGGCAAGGAGACGGAGGACCAGCGGCGGCTGCCCCCGCAGGTGGTGCGGGTGATCGACACCGACCACCCGAAGGACTCGCTCCGCGGCGAGCCGCTGGTGCTCGACCCGGACGACCGCACCGCCCCGCGGCGGGTGGTGTTCACCCAGACCGACCTGCCCACCACCATGCGGGTGCGATCGTTCAGCCTGCCCAGCGCGGCCGAGATGGCCGCGGCGAACGCCGCCGTGGACGAGAAGCCACAGAGCGCGGCCGAAGTCACCGTGCAGGGGTGGGCGTCGTTCCCGCCGCTCACCGACGGCGAGCGGGTGGCCGTCGCCACCGACTCGGGCACGTTCGCCGTGTTCGCCCTGAACCAGCCGGGCAACTTCGACAAACCGCTGTTCCAACTGCCCGGCCAGCGGGCCGGCGGGGACCAGAACGCCGCCTTCCGCGGGCTGGTGGTGTCGGCCGAGGAGGACAACTTCTGGGCGGTGGTGCAGGGCCAACTGATGCGGCTGCGGGTGGCCATCGACCCGGCCGGCGGGTTCAAGGTGGTGCCGGCGTCCAACCCGCTGCCGGTCGGCGAGCCGGTGTCCCGCGGCCTCATCCGCCCGGCCATCGGCCTGGGATACGTAGCCACCAAGGAGGTAGATTCGACCACCGTGCAGATGCTGGCGTTCGATTTGAACACCGGCGAGGTGGCGTGGGAGCGGCAACTGGGCACGCCGGCCGCGGGGGTGCCGCTTCCGCTGGCCGGCGGCGGTATGCTGTTCACCGACAGCCACGCCGGGGTGTACAAGCTGACCGCCAAGCCGGACTCGGACGTGCTGGCCGTGGACCGCGTGTCCGACCCGCTGCCGAAGGTGACGCTGCACGCCCAGCCGCAGGTGTTCGCCGTGCCGGCCGGCGACGGCAAGACGGTGTGGGTGGTGGCCAACGAGCCGACCAAGGAGGGGCCGAAGGCGATGGTCCGCAAGATCGTGAACGGCAAGCAGGAGGTGGAGGGGCGGGCGACCATCCCGGAGCGGCTGGCCGGCACCCCGACGGCCACCGCCGGGGCGGTGTTCCTGCCGCTGGCGAACGGGTACGTGTACCGCGTCGGTGAGAACTTCACGGCGGTGCAGGGGCCGAGCTGGCGGGGGCAGGACGCGAACGCCGACACCGCTGTGTGCCACCTGCTCCCGGCCGGCCCCGACCAGTTCTTCTGCACCGACGGGCACACGCGGGTGTACCGCTACAGGTGGAAGGCGGACCAGACGACGGCCGAGAAGGCCGGCGGGCCGTGGGAGATGAACGAGCCGGTGACCACCTCGCCGCGGCTGGTTCCGGTCGGCGGCAAGACGCTGCTGCTCGTCCCCGGCGGCGGGGAGGTGGCGGCGTTCGACCCGGACCGCCCGTCGCCCGAGCCGCTCCGCCGGTGGAAGGGGGCGGCGAACCTGAAGATCGCGGCCGACCGCATCACCCACCTGGCGGTCATCGGCCAGCGGGCGGTGTTCGCCACCGAGGGGAAGAACGTGGTCGGCGTCGACGCCGAGAAAGACGGGGCCGAGTGGGGGCTGACCGACCTGCCGTACCCGGAGGCCGGCGACGTGATCGGCGTCGAGGCCGGCGACGGGGTGGTGTACATCACCTACTCGTCCGGGCATGTGCGGGTGGTGACCACCGCCACCGGGGCCATCTCCGGCGAGGTGGAGCGGGCCTACGGGGCGCCGCTGGCCACCGCCCCGGCGGTGCCCGCCGGCACCCCCACCCGCCTGATCGTGGCCGACTCGGACGGGTCGGTGTCGGTCGCCCCGGTCCTCCCGCGGCGGTGAACCGGGTGTACCACCTGACCGCCCGTGTGGTGAGGCGGTGGGGGGAATACCCTTGCCGAAGCCTGGAAAATCAGGCGTTTCCGCCGGCCGGTCGCCGCTTGACCCCGTCGGGTCGCAGGCCTGTTTCGGGCCGTTTTCCCAACAAACCGCCCCGTTCCGGGGCCGTTCGCCGCCGGGGAGACAACGCCCACAGTCCGGGATTGACGTGCCTGCTGATTCGGCAAAATCGACCCCGCCGGAAAATCGGCTCGTGACACTTTTTTTCCGTTGACGCGCCCGCCACGCCAGTTAACAATCCTGGCGTCAGATCGTGACGGTGGTTCCCGTTCACCCGCAAGGACTCGCCTCATGTTCGGCTTCGCCCGCACAGTCCCCGCGCCCCCCCCCCATCTTGCCATCGCGTTCGCCTGAACCTTGAGCAGGTGGAAGACCGCACCGTACCGACGTGGTTCATGGTCCGGTTGCTCAGCCCGTTCGAGGGGTACACCGGCAGCACCGCGTACACCTACCTGGACGGCGGATTGAACACCAAGCCGGAGTACGAAATCTACGACCCGGGATACGCCTTCGTGGACGCCCCGACCGCCGGGGAAGCCATCCGCGAGGCAGTCACCGGCACGGTGCGAATGACGCGACCGCCGATCAGCCCGACCCAGCCGGCCGAGGTGTTCTCGTTCCCGTTCACGGTGGGCACGGCCGGGTTCACCGCGGCGGAACACAAGCCGTACTTGCTGCTGCCGGGCGCGGCCCTGCCGCTCGGCGCCCCGCCGCCCACCCCGGGGTCCAGCCTGTGGGGCATCTACCTGGAAGACCAGTCGCACGACCCGCCCATCTGCGACTGGGACTACAACGACCACTCGTTCGTGGCCGAGGTGCTGAACCTGGACGACCCGCCGCCCCCGCCGCCCGGCCCGGGGTCGATTTCCGGGGTGGTGTGGGACGACAACCCCAACCAGAACCACTTGCGGGATTTCATCGAAGCGGGCCGGGACGGGGTCGGCGTCTCGCTGTACACCGCCGACGGCACGTTCATCAAGTCTACCGTGACGAACACCAACGGCGCCTACAGCTTCACCGGGCTGCCGGTCGGCGGTTACCGGATTCGGGTGAACGTGATGTTTCTCGAAGGGTTCGTCCAGCCGAACTACCCTGGGGACGAAACGCGGGACAGCGACGTCGATCTGGAGGGGTGGAGCGACCCGATTCCGCTCGGCGGCGGCTACCCCATCTCGGGCACAGCGGACGCCGGCCTGCTCGCCCTCCCGGATCCGGTGCAACCGAGCAACTACGGCGTCTGGCTGGTCAAACCTGGTCAAATGCAGAACGCGTACCGGCTGAAGGTGGCGAAGTGGGAAACCGCGTTCGCCGTCGGCTACGACGCCCAAGGCAAGCCGTACATAACCTTTCGCCCGCCGGACGTGAACGGGTTCGACTTCATCGACCACGACGTGGACAGGTTCAACGTGGTGGTGAAAGACACGGTCGCGTGGGGCAACAACACGCCATCGATCACCGCCAAGGTGCGGACGGCGAACTTGCCGGCGAAAGCCGCTCTGTACGACGACAACGACACGGACGTGGCGCTGGTGCGGATGCTGGGCCGGGCGGGGTACTACATCTCCGACTCGCAGTTGCTGGTGTCGAACGACGTGGACGACGCGTTCGCGATCCCCGCCTTCGCCAACCCGAACCGCCCAGGAACCACCACCCACGGCATCGGGACGGACGATACGTCTCCGGCGGCGAACTCGTTCAACGAGAAGAAGGGCTACCCGAACAACAACTATCGATTCCCGGTGAGCGACCGGACACACCTCATCGCCCTCGGCGGCAAGGCGATCGCCACCTACACCCCGGCCGGTCAGGCCGCCGTCTCCAACTGGTCACCTGTCAAAATCCAGCACACGGTCAAACTGCACGTCAACATCATGCGGGAGACGGTGAACGGCACGCAGACGGTGGCGACCCAGAAGGTGCTGGACCACATCCGGGCGATGGAAGAGATCTACGCCCAGATCGGCATGGCAATCCAGGTGGTGGGCATTATCGGGCCGACCGACCCACCGAACGGGGCCGGGTTAAACACACCGGGTGAGAAACCGAGTCTGGATGATGCCATACCCACAGTCGAGAACGGCCTAGTGTGGCTCATACCGCAAGCGGAAGACAGGGCTTTGCTCAGCGACCAGACGATTCGCACCCCGACGCAGGGGGGCAAGGACGACATCGAGGTGTACTACGTCAACCGGATGACGAGCGGGACGGATGGCTTGTCCTACGCGAGAAGCCACCTGAGGCAAGCGGATGCCGGCCTGCGGGACAGTGTGATCATTCGAGAAGATCACACCTACATCGTCCTCGCACACGAGGCCGGACACATCCTGGAGAACCAGGGGAACGCTAAAGTGCCGATCGGTGACCTGACGCACTACCCGTACCCCGGCATTCCGCGCTTGGAGCAACGGGTCAACCTGATGGTTCACGGGAAGTTCGCCATCACGTCCAATACCGTGTTCGACTCGCGGCGGCTGACTCTGGGTCAGGAGAAACAGATGACCACCACCCTGACCGAACTGGTGGAGGTCAACACTTGAACACGACCTGCCCCACCTCCCGCCGCCGATCCACCTGGCTCTGGTGGAGCGCAGTCGCAGCCATTGCTGCCGGGGGCGTTCTCGTGTGGTACGCGGTCTACATCGGCCCGGTGGGCGGGAGCGCGGACCCCGGACAGCAGTTCGCGGCCGTAAATCCAGAATCGGCTTTGTCCGGCGAGGGCAGCGATACTCTGCAACCGCTGGACGCAGCTGTGTTCGACCTGCTACCGCATGTCATCCTGCCTGCCCCATCCGGTGACAGCACACTCGATCAAATACGCTACGACTTGAGTGGCTGGTGCGGCAATGGACTGGCGTTCGCGCGGGTCAGGTTTGTGGAGATGGGCGACAGGGTGTTGCCGTACTTCGAGCGAATCCTGGCCGACCCCACCAGTACGCACTCGGAGATCGAGAAAATATTCATCTATCTCCGCCTCGACCTGGGGCATCTGGACCGCCGCCGGTTCGTCGAACCGGCGGTCGAGTACCTTGCCCACCCCGAATTGGACGTGCGACAATACGCTGTGATGCTGCTGCGCGAGATCGGTAGCGGCCGCGACACTCCGCCCGTGGTCGCCATGCTCTATGACGAGAGCAAATACGCGCGGATGAGTGCCGCTATTTCCCTGAGAAAGCTCGGCGGCAAGGCGGACTTGGCGGCGCTGAACGTGTGGCTGACGAACAGCCGGCAGGAGGATCCGCAGGTCACGGAGTTCGTGCGGGAGTACCGCGACGAGTTGGAGGCGTGGGTGGCCGACGCCTGGTCGGCCAAGCCCGCGCTCGACCCCGAGACCCTGGACCGGGTTCGCTTTCACCTGAGCGGCGTGGAGACGAAATCCGCTCGCCAAGAGCTTCGGGAGATGGGCGACAAGGTGCTGCCGTTCTTCGAGCGGGTCGTGGCAGAGCCGAGATCGCCCCGAGAGTTGGAGCGCGTCTACACCTCCCTCCGCGTCGATTTTGAGAACCGCGACCGTAGCCGGTTCGTCGAGCCGGCGGTCAAGCACCTCGCCCACCCGGAGGTGGGTGTGCGACATTCGGCGTTGCTGCTCCTGGAAGAGATCGGCGGCGGTCGAGACACCCCGCCGGTCGTGGCTCTCCTGTACGATTCGGAGAAGGTCTTGCGGCACGCGGCCGCGGATTGCCTGAGCAAGATCGGCAGTAAGCGGGACGTGGCGGCCCTGAACATCTGGCTCGCCGCCAGCCAGAAGGAGGAGTTGAAGACCATCCGGCACGTCCGCGAGTGCCGCAACGAACTGGAGAAGCGGCTGGCGAAGGAGGAAAACAAGTCCGATAAGAAGTAGCCCGTCTACGAGCCGGGAGCGTGAGCGACCGGAGGATTCACACCCTCCGGTCGCTCACGCTCCCGGCTCGCACTTCCGATATCACCCCGTCGCTCGCGCTCCGGGTTCTATTCACATTCACCGCGGCGGTTGCGTTTCCGCCCCGGCCTGCTGGATGGCCGGGTGGGTGCCGTCTCGCATGGCCGCCAGCACCGTCTTCGCGTTCTCGTTGTTCGGGTCGGCGGTCACCGCCGTCTGGAGTTGCTGCTGCCCCTCCGGGACACGGCCGAGGGCGATCAGCGTCTGCCCCAGGAACGTGCGGGCCTCGCTCTCCGACATGATCTTCATGAGCGTGCCGAACGCGTCGTCCCAGCGGTTCACCCGCGCCTGGCAGTACCCGAGCGTCTTGGTGAAGTGCCGGTTGTCCGGGTCGGCCGCCACCGCCGCCTCGCACGCCTTGCACGCCGACTCCCAGTCCTGGAAGCGGATGTGGCACTTGACCACCGCCAGCGCGATGTCCCGGTCCTTCGGGTGCTGGCGGGTGGCCTCCGTGTACCACTGCATGGCCCGGCCGTGGTCGCCGGCCCAGGTGTACAGCTTGCCCAGCCCGAGCAGCGCGTCGCGGTTCTTCGGGTCCTGCTTGAGGGTGGACTCGTACCGCTGGCGGGCCACGTCGATGAGCTGGTCGCGGTCGGCCCCGCTGCGGGTGTCGTCGAACGCGGCTTCGAGTTCCGCCTCGCCGACGGCGTTCAGCGTCTCCGGCTTGAACGCCTGGCCCTTCTTGGTGGCCATCCGCATCGGGATCTGTTCTTGCTGCGGGCCGTACTTCGGCGTCGAGTTGAACCAGTTGCCCTTGGTCTGCTGTCCGGCCACCGGCAGGGCGGCGTTCGCCATCGGGTCTTGCTCCCGCTGGAACAGCTTGCACCCGACGGAGCCGAGGGCGGCGGCCGCCGCCAGGAACGCCAGTCGCCGCACGCGCCCGTCCATGGGTCCACTCCGGGAGGTCGCCGGCGGTCGGCCGGTCAGTCGAACTCGGCGATGAAACTGGCGGCCGCTTCGGCCATCAGGTCCCGCGACAGGTGCACGGGTTGCCGTCTGTATCGACAAATCGACTGGACCGTTTCCAACAAATCCCGGCAGTCGGACGCCCGCGGCACGCGACCGCGGTTGTAGTACCGCTCGTACAGGTACTCCACCGCCTCCGGCGCGTAGTTCATGTCCAGCCGCTTGCACACGGCGGTGAAGATCTTCTCGTACACGTCCCGCTGCGGCGCCGGGATGCCCACCTTGTGGCGGATCCGCCGCAGGAAGGCGTCGTCCACCAGTGCTTTCGGGTCCAGGTTGGTGCTGAAGATGATGAGCTGCTCGAACGGCACCTGGAACTTCTTGCCGGTGGCCACGGTGAGGAAGTCGTGCCGGTCCTCGAGCGGCAGGATCCAGCGGTTCAGAAGGTCCTTCGGGGAGACGATCTGGCGGCCGAAGTCGTCGATCAGGAACACCCCGCCGTTCGCCTTGAAGTGGATGGGCGCCTGGTAGAAGTTGGCGTCCTTGTTGAACCGCAGGTCGAGCATTTCCAGGGTGAGTTCGCCGCCCACCACGATCACCGGCCGGCGGATGCGGACCCACCGCTGGTCCACCGCCCCGTCGGACAGCAGCCGCCGCACGGCCGCGTCCCCGTCGTCCCCGTACTCGGTCGGGGTGTCGTCCACCTGGTGCAGGGACGGGTCGTACAGCGTCACCACGTTGCCGTCGGCGACGAACGCGTGCGGCACGAAGATGGACCCGCCGACCGAGTTCATGTAGTCGCCGATGGACCGGGCGACGGCCGTCTTGCCGTTCCCCGGCGGGCCGTAGATGAACACGCTGCGGCCGGAGATGATGGCCGGGCCGATGGCGTTGAACAGGTCCTCCTTGATGACCAGGTGGCGGAACGGCGTCTTCAACACCTCCGGGTAGCAGTTCAGCCCGGTGACCGTCTGGCGGTAGCACTGCTCGACGTAGTCCTCCAGCGGCACCGGCGCCGGGCCGACGTACGCGCACTGCTTCATCAGGTCGTTCGCCCGGTTGCGGCCGAGGTCGGTCAGGCTGTACTTGTAGCTCACCTCGCCGACCAGATCCCCGCCGTCCACCTGGATGCACTTCTCGGATTTCAGGAACTGGAGCGGGTCGCGGATGATCTTGAACGGCAGGCACAGGAACTTGGCCAGGTCGCGGCCGACCTGCGGCCCGCGGACGTAGATGGTCCGCATGATCATGTCCGCCACGAACGCGGCGGACAGGCCGGAGTCCTTGAGCGTCTCCGGGTTGGCCGGCGCCTCGGGCGCCGGGTTGGCGTCCCACTCGGCCACCGGCTGACGTGTCAGGAGTGCCATCGGCCTCGCTCCGCGGGGAAACTCAGGGGTGTCGAACCATAGCTCACGGGCGAGTCGCCGGCCTACTTCCGCCACTTGCCGCTGCTCAGGATGATCGCCAGGCACAGCACGCCAACGCCGACTGCCAGCAGCACCACGTTGTCGGTGTTGCGGAACGCCTTCGTCCAGTACTCCCAGAAGCCGGTGGAGTACGACTCGGCGGCGAACGGGGCGAGGTGCGTGCTCATGGTGCGGTCCAGTGAAAACCGGGACGGTGAAGAACCCGGTGCGGGCGGCGGATCACTCCGCCGCCCGCACCGGGCGCTTCATGCCAGCGATCCGCCCGGCGGGTCAGCGGACCATACCGCCGGTGCCGGTCGGGGCGGTGCCGCCGGGCTGCATGCCACCCTGGCCAGCGGACACCCCGATGGTGTTCGTCGCCTGGCCGCCGCCGATGCCCTGCACCTGCCCGCCGACCGACCCGGTCAGGGTGCTGCGGTACTGGGTGTTCAGCCCGCGGACGGCGCTGGCCGGGCCGGCCGAGTTGGTGCCCGGGTCGGCGATGTCGATGGCCACCACCTCGAACGCCACCCCGCGGGTGTTCGGCCGGGTGTTCAGGTAGCTGAGCACCGCCTGCGCCCGCTTCTGGTCCAGGTCGGTGCGGACCTGCACCGCCTTCTCCGGGGCCGCCGCGTCGAACGGCACGTCGGCCGCCGTCTGCAGGTACACCTTGCCGTCCGGGGCGGGCATCTTGCGGGCGTGCCGGTCCAGCTTGTCCCGCCCGACGCCGTTCAGCTTGTCGCTGCCGGACTCGAAGTCCAGGTTGTTCAGCACCCCGTTCAGCACGGTGGCGTTGTTCATCTGCACCTCGAACGGGTGCAGCACGCTCTCGCGGGCCAGGTAGCTGTTCCGCTGCGGCCAGGCGTTGTTCCCGTTCAGCTCCTGGAACTTGGACTGCAGGCTGGGGCGATCGCCCGCACACCCGACCAGGAGACCACTCATTGCCACCGCCGCCGCGGCGACGGAAATCTTCCGGGTCATCGCATCTCTCCTCCGTGAAGGTTCGCCGGGCATCCTGCCCCGCTCTCCGGGCATCTACACTTTCGGCAGATTCACTACTTGCTCAACAGGTTCTTCTGAATCTGGATGGCGGCCGGCCCGACCAGCACCACGAAGATGGCCGGGAAGATGAACAGCACCAGCGGGAAGATGAGCTTCACCGCCGTCTTCGCCGCCTTCTCCTCGGCCAGCTGCCGCCGCCGCGTCCGCATCGAGTCCGACTGCACCCGCAGGGCTTGCGCGATGCTCGCCCCGAACCTGTCGGCCTGGATCAGGATGGCCGCCAGGCTCTTCACGTCGTCCACCCCGGTCCGCACCCCCAGGTCGTGCAGCACCTCCCGCCGCGGCCGGCCCATCTGCAGCTGCAGGTTAGCCAGGGCCAGCTCCTCGCACATCACCTTGGCGTGCCCCTTCATCTCGTCCGTCACCTTCCGCATGGCCGCGTCCAGACCGAGGCCGGACTCGACGCACACCACCAGCAGGTCGAGGGCGTCCGGCAGGGTGAGGAAGATCTGCTGCTTGCGGTCGCTGATGAGCAGCCACAGGGCGATCTGCGGCAGGTAGAACCCGGCGCACGCGGCCAGCCCGATCTTCCACAGGGCGGACAGGGTGAACCCGTACACCGCCAGGCAGGTGATGATGGCCGGCACCAGCAGCACCGCCAGGCACACCACCCGCAGGCCGAGGTAGATGGTGGGGGCGCCCTCGCTGCGGAACCCGGCGTTCGCCAGCTTCACCCGCAGCGAGTTCTTCTCCAGGTCGGACTGCGGCTGCATGGACGAGCCGAGGGAGGAGAACGCCTCCTTCAGCCCGGCGAACCGCTGCCGGGACGCCACCGCCGACAGTTCCAGCTCCATCAGCGACTTCGGCCGGCCGATCTTCTCCAGCCGCTCCTCCGCCTGGCTGTTCCGCTTGGACAGGGTGGTCAGCAGCCAGAACACGCCGGACACGATGGCGATGAACACGAACACCGGGGCCAGCGTCTCGACGGACACGAACGCGAACGGGGTCACGGGTGCTACTCCGGGGAGCGATCGGCCGACAGCTCTCAGCCGTCAGCCAAGCCTTTTTTCGGTGGAGCGTCCAACTCCGGACGCAGGTTATTGGGCGAATGCTCGCTGTCTCGCCGACTGCCGACCGCTTACACCTTGATGTCCACGATCTTCTTGATGAACACGGTGCCGACGATCATGGACACGATCGCCCCGACCGACATCTTGATGCCCATCTCGTCCTTCCACAGCAGCTCGATGTAGTCCGGTTTCATCCACAGCATGAGGATGAACAGGCCGATGGGCAGGGCGATGAGCACCACCCCGGACAACCGCCCTTCAGCCGTGAGTGCCTTCACCTGCCCGAGGATCTTGATCCGCTCGCGGATCACGTGCCCGATGCGGTCCAGGATCTCGGCCAGGTCGCCCCCGGTCTGCCGCTGGATGACCACGCTGGTGACGAAGAACTTCAGGTCCAAGTTGGGCACCCGCTCGCACAGGCTCTTGAGCGCGTCGTCCAGGGTGATGCCCAGGTTCTGCTCCTCGTACACCCGGCCGAACTCCTTCGAGATCGGGGCGGGCATCTCCTCGGCCACCACATGCAGGCCGGCGGCCAGCGAGTGCCCGGCCCGCAGCGCCCGCGCCACCAGTTCCATCGCCTCCGGCAGTTGCAGGGCGAACGTGGACAGCCGCTTGTTCCGCTTCCAGAACAGCCAGCCGAACGGGGCGGTGAACGCGGCGACGGCCACCACCGGGGCGACGTAGATGTTCACCATCAGGGCGGCGGCCAGCCCGGTCAGGGCGGCGGCCAGCACGCCGACGCCGAACAGGGCGCTCGGCTTGACGTTCGCGTCCGCCTGCTCGATCGCCTTGGTCAGGTTCAGCACCTGCGGCGTCAGCTTGTCCAGCAGCGTCTTCTTGTCCACCTCCTGGAGAGCCTGCTTGAGCAGCATGTCGGCGGACGAGTCCTTCCGCGACCCCCGCCCGACCAGCGAGTCCAGCCGCTCGGACGCGCGGGCGTCGCCCCGGCCGGTGAGGGCGAACCCGATGGCCAGGACCATGCCCACCACCAGCGCGGCGATGACGATCGACAGCAGAATCGGACTCATGATGCGGTTCCGGGTTGGGGTTCGCCGTTCCGTCGGGCGGCCGGGGCGGGGCCGCGGGGTTAGGGGTTGTGGTGCCGCTCAGTCGCGGGCGAGCACCCGTTCGGTGAACATGTTGCTCGGCAGCTTGATCCCCTTCTGCTCCAGCCGCTGAACGAACGACGGGCGGACGCCGGTGGCCTCGAACTGGCCGAACGCCCGGCCGTTCTGGTCCACCCCCAGCTGGCGGAAGCGGAAGATCTCCTGCATGATGATCGTCTCCTGCTCCATGTTCATCACCTCGGTGATGCTCACCATCTTCCGCGGCCCGCCCTGCAGGCGGTTCACCTGGATGATCAGGTCCACCGCCGAGCTGATCTGCTGCCGCATGGCTTTGATCGGCAGCTCGGTGCCGGCCATCATGATCATCGTCTCCAACCGGGCCAGGCCGTCCCGCGGGGTGTTCGCGTGCAGGGTGGTCATCGACCCGGCGTGGCCGGTGTTCATGGCCTGTAGCATGTCCAGCGCCTCGGACCCCCGGCATTCGCCGACGATGATCCGGTCGGGCCGCATCCGCAGGGCGTTCTTCACCAGGTCGCGGCAGGTGATCGCCCCCTTCCCCTCGATGTTCGGCGGGCGGGTCTCCATGCGGACGATGTGGTCCTGCTGGAGCTGTAGTTCCGCCGCGTCTTCGATGGTCACCAGCCGCTCGTCGCCGGGGATGAACGCGCTCAGGGTGTTCAGCAGCGTCGTCTTGCCGGAACCCGTACCGCCGGAGATCACCGTGTTCAGCCGGGCCTTGATCGCCCCTTCCAGCAGCATCGCCATTTCCGGGGTGAACGCCTTGTAGTTCAGCAGGTCTTCCAGCTTGAGCGGGGTGGCCCCGAACCGCCGGATGCTGAGCGACGCCCCGTCCAGGGCGATGGGCGGGATGACCGCGTTCACCCGGCTGCCGTCCGGCAGGCGGGCGTCGCACAGCGGGCTGGTCTCGTCCACCCGCCGGCCGACCTTCGACACGATGCGGTCGATGATCTGTAGCAGGTGGTCGTTGTCCCGGAACGTCACCTCGCTCTTCTCGATCTTGCCGCGGCGTTCGACGTAGATCTTCCGCGGCCCGTTCACCATCACCTCGGACACCGTCGGGTCTTTCAGCAGCGGCTCGAGCGGCCCGAACCCGAGCGTCTCGTCGAGGATCTCCTCGATCAGCTTCTCCCGCTCGATGCGGTTGAGCAGCGGGTTCTCGGTGTCGCACAGGTGCTCGATCGCCCGGCGGATGTCCCGCCGCATGGCGTCGGAGGCCAGGTCCTTCACCCGTGACAGGTCGAGCCGCTCGACCAGCTTCGAGTGGATCTGCCGCTTCAGCTCCTCCAGGTTCTTGCCGCCGCCCCCGCCGACCGTCGAGTTCCCACCGAAACTGGGGCTGGACAGCCGGGACAGGCTGCTGCCCTGGTTGCTCAGGCTGTTGAGCTTCGAGATCCCCTGCTGCAGCCGTGACATCGCGGTGCTCCGTCGGGTTGTGCGTCTGGGCTACGGCTCGCGCCTCACTTCCGGCCGAACAAGCTCCACCCGGCCTTCGCCTTCGGCTCCGGGGTGCCCACCCCGGTCGGCTTCGACCCGAGCGCCTGGGCCAGGCCGACGATCGCCTGCTGCGCCCGGCTGCGGGGGTTGTGCCGCACCAGCGGCTGGCCGGCCACGCGGGCGGCGATCACCGCCTTGGCGTCGTTCGGCACCTGCCAGAAGATCGGCTTGCCGATCACGTCCTCGGCCTTCTTCAGGCTGATCCCCTCCTCCACCGCCTCCGCCCCCACCCGGTTCACCACCACCCGCACCTTGTCGCCCAGGTTGTCGTCCTGGTTCAGCAGGTGCATCATCCGCACCACGTTCCGCAGGCTGCTCAGCTCCAGCTGGGCGGTGAGCAGGATGACGTCGGCCATCCGCAGGGCCATCATGTCGGTCGGCAGCATGGCCTTGCTCAGGTCGAGCACCAGCACCGAGTAGCTGATCCGCAGCAGGTTCAGGATCCGCTCGATGTGCCCCTCGTGCAGCACCCCGATCTCCTGGATCTCCAGCGGGTGCCGCAGGATGGCCAGCCCGCTGGCGGTGTGCTTCACCAGCGCCCGTTTCAGGAAGTTCATGTCCAGCCGCTCGATGTTCCGGGCCAGGTCGGCGATGGAGATGTTCTCCATGCCGTTCACCTCGAGCGCGATGTCGGCGTCGCCCAGGGCCAGGTCCAGGTCCACCAGCGCCACCCCGGTGCCCGGGTCGGACGCCAGGGTGGCGGCCAGGTTCACCGCCAGGGTGGTGGTGCCCACCCCGCCGCGGGAGCCGAGCACGGCGACGATCTGCGACGGCCCGTTCTGCCGGTTCACCATCCCCAGGCTGGGCTGGTCGCCGTTCACCGCCGTGCCCGACTCGCCGAGGGCGCGGCGGAGGGCGGCCAGCATGTCCTCCAGCCCGACCGGGTGGGTGAGGAAGTACTTCGCCCCCCGCTGGAGGGACTGGAGCAGTGCCTGGTGGTCCTGGCTGATGGTCAGGATGGGCAGCTTCGGGTGGGCGACGGACAGCTCGCCGATCATCTGCAGCGCCCGCGCCTTGTCGGCGTCCAGGGACACCACCGCCAGGTCGGGCATGGACTGCTGGATGACGTCGAAGAAGTACTCGTACCGCGTGCACTCCGCTTCCAGCCAAACGAAATCGACCCCCAGCAACAGGGTGCGGAGGGACTCGCGGCTGGACTCGGTCGGGTCTACGATGGCCACGCGCTGCATGGTCGGTACCGGGTGTCGGTGTCGGCTCAGGGGGGTCCGTCGGTCCGGGCGTGAGGGCGGGCGGTCCGAAGAACCGCCCGCCCCGCAGCACTACTCTGGTGTGCGACTCCGTCGCACTACCGCTCGTTCGTCCCCCCCGTCGTCGGGGGCAGTTGCACCGGGATGGTCACCGGCGAGCTGAGCGGCTCGTACCCGCCGACCGGGGCGACCGGCACCGGCGGGGCCGGCGGCAGGGTCTGGGGGAGCACAACCGGATGCCCACCCACGCCCGGGGCACAGTTGCCGGTGGCACACCCGCCGTGCCCGTTCAGCCCGGTCGGCCCGCAGATGTTGTTCGCACACGGGAACCCGGCCGGGTTGCACTTCCACGCCGCGTGGTACCCCAGGCTCCGCCCGCCCCACGGCTTCCGCTGGCCCCGCGGGGCCTCGATCAGGCTCTCAAGGAATAGCTCATAATCGTCCGGGTTGCGGGTCTCCAGCCCCGGCACCCGCTTGCCCACCTGGTCGCAGTTCATCGCCTCTTGCAGCCGCGGCGTCACCAGGATGAGCAGTTCCGTCTCCCGCTCCTCGAACCGCACGTTGCTGAACGCCGCCCCGACCAGCGGCAGGTCGCCCAGGTACGGCACCTTCTCCGCGCTCCCGTTCACCACCGTCTCCAGCAGGCCGGCGATGGCGAACGTCTGCCCCGGCTCGAGCGTCACCGTGGTCCGCGTCTGCTGTTCGTTGAACCCGGGGCTGAACCCGAAGTTCGTGGTGATCCCGCGGCCGTTGTTCACCGACGTGATCCGCGGGTTCAGTTCCAGGGTGATCTTCCCGTCCCCGCGGACGATCGGCAGCACTTCCAACTCGGTGCCCACCGGCTCCAGCGTCACCCCGGCGGCGGCCAGCCCGGCCTGCGGGGAGAGCACCGCCTGCCGCCCGCCCGCCCGGAAGAACGCCGGCCGGCCGGACATGGTGGTCAGTTTCGGCTCGCTCAGGAACTTCGCCAGGCTCTCCGTCCGCAGCGCCCGCAGGGCGCCGACGAACTGGGCGGGCACGATGCTGGCGATGATGTTCGCCCCGCCGGGGGCGAACGTGCCGCCGGCGTTCCCGCCGAGGGTGCCGAGCACGCTGCTGATCCGCAGCGTCGTGCCGTTCACCCCGAACGCGAACCCGCGCTCGCGGAGTTCGGTGCGGTCCACCTGGGCCACCACCACGTCGATCATCACGTGCTGGGAGCCGCCGACGGTGAGCGCGTTGATCACGTTCGCCGCGTTCCCGCCGACCGCGCTGCTGGTCACCCGCACGGCCGTGTCCGCGTCCTCCGGCTTGCTCACCGACCCGCTCAGGATGACCACGTTGCCCACGCCGGGGATGACGTCGATGTTGGCCGTCGGCACCACCCGCTTGAGCACGTACTTCAGCTGCTCGTAGTCCGGCTGGACGATGACCGTGTACACGACCTTGCTCCGGTCCTGGAACACGAGGGTCATCTTGCTCGCGCCGCCCAGCTTGCCGATCAGGTCCAGCTTCTTCAGGTCCGGCGGGGCCACCCGCACGTCCAGCACGTCCGGGTTGCTCAGCTCCACGTCGGTGATGATCTTCTCGAGCTTCGGGTCGAACTTGGCCAGCCCGTTGATGGGCACCACGATCTCGCCGAGCTTGCCGATCCTCGCCTCGCCCGCGTCGCGGGTCGGGGCGGCGGGGGCTGCCGGCGGAGCCGGTTGCTGGGCGAGAGCGGTTTGCCCGGCCCCGAGACCGGCCACCGCCGCCAGCCCCGCAAGCATCCGGAGGCGGAAAAGTTTGGTCAGGTGCATCCGTTCACCTCTCCTCGCTAGGGCCGACGGGTGGCGACCACCCGCCAAGATTCGGAGTTCTCCGCCCGTCGCCGGGTGGAGGTGGGCAGTTTCGGAACGACCGGCCGTTGCCGGCCGGCCGGGTGCGGGTGGCGCGTCCTTACGCCGCCCGCGGTCTCGCCCCGCCGCGGGCGGCGGCGGGGCGGTGGCTCGACTCACTCGTTGTCCAGGCCGGGGGTGACCACCCCGACGTACACGTTCCCCTTCGCCGTCACCTCGTACTTGTGGACCACTGTCCCCTGCGGGGTGACGATCTTGACGTACGTGTACTCCTTCCTGGCCGGCACCGGCAGCGTGTCCGTGTCCGCCTTCGGGTACGCCACGTCGTTCTCCGGCACGCCCGTCTTGGTGGCCGCGAACTCGCCGGTCGAGACCACCGGGTTCACCTTCGCCTTCTTCGTCTTGGCCAGGTGGTCCTTCGGCGCGATCATCCCGGCGGCCAGGTCGGCGACGGCGAACTTGCCGATCAGGTCCTTGTCCTCGTAGGCCGCGCCGTCCACCACGAACGTCTTCGGGAAGTCCACCAGTTTGAACTTCTTCTCCAGCAGCTCGTCGGTGATCTCGGTGCCCTCCTCGATCTTCTCGGTCGGCACCTTCACCTTCAGCACCTCCACCTTCGGGGTGGGGTCCTCGGACGGGGTGGGCTTCTCGTCGCTCCAGTCGTCGCCGAAGATCTTCCGGATCTTGTCCGTCGACGGCCGCATCTTCTTGTACTCCTCGACCACCGCGTCCTTCTTCTTCTCGTCCTGGTCCGGCAGGGCGAACCGCAGGGTGGCCCCGTCGGCCGCCATGTTCATCAGGACGGAGTCTTCCGGGGTGACGGCGAACGACACCATGCTCATGTTCTGGAACCCGGCCGCCGTTGCCCCGCCGCCCTGACCCGGCTGCCCGCCGCCCTGCCCGTTCGGCTGGGCTGGCGGGGCGGACGGGAACGTGTCCACCGCCAGCACCAGGATGTCCACGAACAGCGGGAACACGATGTCCATGTTCTTCTTCTGCGACTTCTTGGTGGCCAGCACCGTCACCCGCGTGCCCGGCAGGGCGAACCCGGACGCCCCCCGCTCCAGGGTGATCGGGGCGGTCATGAGCGAGTGCCCGTCGGGCGGCTGGATGAACCCGGTGGCGCTGATGTCCGCCGGGTTCAGCGTCTCGCCCATGCGGATCGGCCGCATGGTCCGCTTGTCCACGATCTCCTGCGTGTCGGCCACGTACGCCTGCGGCAGGGCCTCCTTCGGGAACTTCTTCATGGTGAAGTACTGTTCCACGTCCTTCGCCGGGATGCGGGTGCCGATCGCGATGTCGCGGGCGGCCACCGGGATGTCCACCATCTCTTCCACCTTGGCCGCCTTCGTCCCTTTAGCGCTGAGCTGGGTGGCCACCAGTACGGCCGCCACCGCCCCGCACACCACCGCCACCACGATCAGGATCAGGTTCTTCTGCTTCATTGAGGTCGCCCCTTCGAAGGAGACTCGGTCCCACCGGCCGCCGGCGCGGGGCCGGGCGGGGGCCAAATGTCCCGCGGGGGTCGTGCCGCTACGAACCGCGGGAAGGTAGTGCGTTCGGGTCTGCCAGCGAGCGAGTGGCAGTCGACCGACGCCCAACCCTAGAACGGAGTTCTCCTTTCGCAAGGGAAGAACCGGGCGAAACGTTTCTTCCCGGTTCACCGCGCTTACCCCGGATAGCGGGGTTAACACGCAACCTGTTTCGTCCGATTCCCCGCCAAGGCTTCAGTTTTTCCGGTCGGGCGGGTCGGGCCGATCTTGTGCAGGTTGACAAACGAAACACCCCCGCTGGTCACAACGGGGGTGATCGGCGTTCCGGGTCGGCAAGGTGAGGCGATCAGGCGGACAGGATAAACCGGTACCACAGGTAGCCGAGGAAGCCGACACACAGCGGCACCCCGTACGGCAGCCGCACCCAGGAGGAGCGGCGGGCGTTGGCTCGCGCCGCCGCCTTGCCCGCCCCGTCCGTAATCAGCGTCTGGATGTCGCCCATGATGGCGGCGAAGTTCTCCTTGTTCTGCCCGAACTGGCGGCGGACGGCCATCATCACCAGGGCGAACACCCCGCCGGTGATGGCCCCGACGCAGAACGCCCACAGGATGACGCTCGCCCCGACGCCCAGCCCGAACAGCGCCCCGCACCACGACCCGAACCCCATCTGCATCTTCACGTCGCCCTGGCCCATGCCCTGGATGAACAGGATGGGGAACAGCAGGGCGAACCCGAGGGCGGTGCCGGCCAACGACGCGCCCAGCCCGCCGCTCATTCCCTCGGTGAACCCGGGCACCCAGTTCACCCCGCAGTCGTGCAGCAGGCCGACGTACCAGCCGCTCACCACCAGCGACAGGGTGACCCAGTTCGGCACCTTGAACGCCCACCCGTCGATGACGGCGGCCAGGATCATGCCGCCGGCCAGCACCACCAGCGGCCCCAGGTTGCCGTACTGCATCGGGCCGATACTCGGCCACACCAGGTGGGCCAGGGCCGCCACCGCCACCCACGCCACCGCGATCAGCGGCACGCGGGCCATCGACAGGATGAACTGGCGGTCGATGCCGAGCGAGTCGTCCGGCTTGGCGGCGGTCGGGTCGGCGGCGGTGATCGGGACGGTCAGTTGGGTCGCCATCGGTCGGGTACCTCGTGAGGACTCGGACGGGTGAGGGGTCAGGGTGAGCCGAACGCAGCGGACAGAAGCGACGCGGGCCGAGCCGGTGAGGCTCGGCCCGCGGGATGTCAGCATGTCAGACCGCAGTTAGCTCGGCTTGACGGCCGAGCCGACGGTGCTGAACTGCTGGTTGGACGCCGAGCCGATGGCGGTGATGGCGGCGATGCACACCACGATGATGAGCGCCAGCATGACCGCGT
>JALHQU010000024.1 GCA_022841795.1 Fimbriiglobus sp. | reverse complement strand
GCTCTTCCGATCTGCCTCGGCCACCTGCAGGTGGGCGAACCCCTTCGCCACGAGCCACGCGACGCCCACCACCCCGGCGGCGGCCAGGTAGCCGGGCCACGAGACCGGCGCCGGCACCCGCGGCGGGGCGGCCGCCGGCCGGCCATCGTTGTCCTCACCCTGGATCAGGTACACGTCGATGTCGCCGCTGCCGTCCAGCAGTTGCTCGACGACCCCCGACCGGAGCCACCGCCGCCATCGCGGGGCGCGGGTCTTGCCGACGAAGATCTTGGTGACGTTGTGTGTGCGGGCGTAGTCCAACACCGTCGCCGCCACCCCCGCCCCGGTGAGGGTGACGGTTTCGGCCCCCAGCCGCTCGGCCAACCGCAGGTGGTCGGCCACCCGCTCGGCCGCGGCCGGGTCCGTGGCGATGCCCGGCTGCTCGACGCTCACCGCCAGCCACGGGGCGTCCAGTGCGGCGGCCACCCGCTTGGCCGTGCGGATGACGCGGGCGGTGGTCGGACTCGGGCCGATGCACACGAGCAGCCGGTCGGCCGTCGCCCACGGGCGGTCCGCGGCCGACCGGCGGCGGGCGGCCTCGACATCGGTGTGGACCCGCTCGGCGGCCTGCCGCAGCGACAACTCCCGCAGGGCGACCAGGTTCGACTTCTGGAAGAAGCTCTGCACCGCCCGCTCGGCCTGCTCCGGCCGGTACACTTTGCCGGCCCGCAGCCGGGTGAGCAGGTCGTCCGGCGGCAGGTCGGCCAGTTCCAGTTCGTCGGCCAGGTCGAAAACGCGGTCCGGCACCGTCTCCCGCACGGTCACGCCGGTGATCTGACCGATCACCGTGTTCAGGCTCTCGATGTGCTGGACGTTGAGCGTCGTCCACACGTGGATGCCGGCGTCGAGCAGTTCGGCCACGTCCTGCCACCGCTTGGTGTGACGGCTGCCGTCGGCGTTGGTGTGGGCGAGTTCGTCCACCAGAATCAGATCGGGCCGGCGGGCGAGGGCGGCATCGACGTCGAACTCCCGCAGCACGACCCCGTTGTACTCGATCCGGCGGGTGGGCAGCGCCTCCAGCCCGCTCAGCAACGCTTCCGTCTCCGGCCGGCCGTGCGGCTCGACGTACCCGACCACCACCTCCCGCCCGGCCGCCCGCTCGCGGCGGGCGGCTTCGAGCATGGCGTAGGTCTTCCCCACCCCGGCGGCGTAGCCGAAGAACACCTTCAGCTTGCCCTTCGACTTCTGCCGCTCGTCGGCGCGGAGGTCGGCCAGCAGGGCGTCGGGGTTCGGACGGGACGGGGTCATGGCGTCACGGCGTCGAGGGCGAGATTGAGGGCCAGCACGTTCACCCGCGATTCCCCGAGTACGCCGAACTGCCGATCGTCGGTGTGTGCCCGCACCAGCTCTCGAACCTGTTCCTCGGTCAGCTTACGGGCGGCGGCCACCCGCCGGACCTGCACCTCGGCGGCGGCCGGGCTGATTTGCGGGTCGAGGCCGCTGCCGGACGTGGTGACGAGATCGACCGGCACGGCGTCGATGGACGGGTCGGCCGCCTTCAGCGCGTCCGTGCGGTCCTTCGCGTTCTTCGCCAGGTCCGGGTGCCGCGGGCCGAAGTTCGACCCGGACGAGGCGGCGGCGTTGTACGGCACCGGGCTGGTCGCCGACAGCCGCCCCCAGAAGTATTCCGGCTTGGAGAACGGCTGGCCGATCAGGTCCGACCCGGCGGTCTTGCCGTCCCGGACGACGAGGCTGCCGTTCGCCGGGCCGGGGAACACCGCCTGGGCCAGCAGCGTGACGGCGAGCGGGTACACCACGCCGGTGAGCACGGTCATACCGCCGAGGACGACGGCCGCGGTTCGCAGGTAATTCCACATGAGCGTTCTCCGGTCAGTCTTGTTAGCCCGACGCGCCAGCGAGGGTCGAGCCACACCCTCGCTGGCGCGTCGGGCTAACTCAGCAAGGACAACACCAGGTCGATCAGCTTGATGCCGATGAACGGCACGATCAGCCCGCCTACGCCGTACACCAGCAGGTTGGTGCGGAGCAGTTGGGCAGCGGCGACCGGCCGGTAGCGGACGCCCTTCAGCGCCAGCGGCACCAGGGCGACGATGACGAGCGCGTTGAAAATCACCGCCGCCAGGATGGCGTTCGCCGGGGACGACAGCCGCAGCACGTCGAGCGCCTGCAACTCCGGGTAGGTGCCGACGAACGCCGCCGGGATGATGGCCGCGTACTTCGCCACGTCGTTGGCGATGCTGAACGTGGTCAGCGCCCCGCGGGTCATCAGCAGTTGCTTTCCGACGTGGACGATCTCGATCAGCTTCGTCGGGTTCGAGTCCAGATCGACCATGTTCCCGGCCTCCTTCGCCGCCTGGGTGCCGGTGTTCATGGCGACGGCCACGTCCGCCTGGGCCAGGGCCGGGGCGTCGTTGGTGCCGTCGCCGGTCATCGCCACCAGCCGCCCGCCCTGCTGGTACTCGCGGATCAGCTTCAGCTTCGCCTCCGGGGTGGCCTCGGCGAGATAGTCATCGACCCCCGCTTCGGCGGCGATGGCGGCGGCGGTGAGCGGGTTGTCGCCGGTGATCATCACCGTCTTGATGCCCATCCGCCGCAGCTCGGTGAACCGCTCCTTGATCCCGCCCTTCACGATGTCTTTGAGTTCGATCACCCCGAGTACCCGGGCGTCCGTGCTCACCACCAGCGGGGTGCCCCCGGCCTGGGCGATCTCCCGCACCGTCGCCCGCACCGCGTCCGGGTAGGTGCCGCCGAGCGCGCGGACGTGGGCCTCGCCCGCCTCGGCCGCCCCCTTGCGGATCTCCCGCCCGTCCAGGGTCACGCCACTCATGCGGGTCTTCGCCGAGAACGGGACGAAGTGCGGCCGGATCTGTTCCAGATCCCGCCCCCGCAGGCCGAACTGCTGTTTCGCCAGCACGGCGATGCTCCGGCCCTCCGGCGTCTCGTCGGCCAGCGACGCCAGGTGCGCGGCCTCGGCCAGTTCCGCCGGTTTCACCCCGTCGGCCGGCACGAACCGGCTCGCCTGCCGGTTGCCCAGGGTGATGGTGCCGGTCTTGTCCAGCAGCAGCACGTCCACGTCGCCGGCCGCCTCCACCGCCCGGCCGGACATGGCGACCACGTTCGACCGGCTGAGCCGGTTCATGCCCGCAATCCCGATCGCGGACAGCAGCGCACCGATGGTGGTCGGGGCGAGGCACACGAACAGCGCCACCAGCACGGTGAGCGACACCGGCCGACCCTGACCGGACGTCTCGACGCTGTACGCCGAGAACGGCAGCAGCGTAACCACCACCAGCAGGAAGACGAGCGTGAGGGCGGCGAGCAGGATGGCCAGGGCGATCTCGTTCGGCGTCTTCTGCCGCTTCGCCCCTTCCACCATGGCGATCATCCGGTCGAGGAAGCTCTGCCCCGGCAGGGTGCTCACCCGCACCACCAGCCAATCGGAGATGACGCGGGTGCCGCCGGTGACGGCGCTGCGGTCGCCGCCGCTCTCCCGCACCACCGGCGCGCTCTCCCCGGTGACGGCGCTCTCGTCCACCGACGCCACCCCTTCCACCACCTCGCCGTCGGCCGGGATCACGTCCCCCGCCTTCGCCAGCACCAGGTCGCCGACCCGCAGGTCGGCGACCGGCACGTCCGTCGTGTCGTGGGACTTCGGGTCGGTCAGCCGGCGGGCGGTGACGCTCGTGCGGGACTTCCGCAGGCTGGCCGCCTGCGCCTTCCCGTGCCCCTCGGCGATGGCCTCGGCGAAGTTGGCGAACAGCACCGTCGCCCACAGCCACAGGGTGATGCCGAGGATGAACCCGGACGACTCGTCGGACCCGCCGGTCAGCGACCGCACCCAGAGGATCGTGGTGAGGATGCTGCCGAGGTACACGGCGAACATCACCGGGTTCTTGAGCTGCGTGCGGGGGTTCAGCTTGGTGAACGACGCCCCCAGGGCGGCCCGCAGGATGTCCGCCCGGAACAGGGCCGGGGCTTCGGTTCGGGTGTTCATGGGTGTTCGGTTGGCTCCGGTTACGACCGCATCATCAGGTGTTCGACGATCGGCCCGAGGGCCAGGGCGGGGATGAAGCTGAGCGCCCCTACCACCACCACCACCGACACGAGCAGGAACACGAACAGCGGGGTGTGCGTCGGCAGGGTGCCCGGCCCCGGCGGGGTGTGCTTCTTCCGGGCCAGCGACCCGGCGATGGCGATCACCGGGAGCATCACCCCGAACCGGCCGACGAGCATCACCAGGCCGAGCGTGCCGTTGTAGAACGGGGTGTTCGCACTCAGCCCGGCGAACGCCGACCCGTTGTTGTTGGCGCACGACGAGTAGGCGTACAGGATTTCGCTGAACCCGTGCGGCCCGGCGTTCAGCGGCCCCTTCTTGCCGCCCTCGACCGACACGCCGACGGCCGTGCCGATCAGCGCCATCGCACACGGCAGGAGGACGGCCAGCGACGCCATCTTGATCTCGAACGCCCCGATCTTCTTGCCCAGGTACTCCGGGGTGCGGCCGACCATCAGCCCGGCCAGGAACACGGCCACCAGGGCGAACACCAGCATGCCGTACAGCCCGGACCCGACGCCGCCGAACACCACCTCGCCGAGTTGCATCAGCCACAGCGGCACCAGCCCGCCGGGCGGGGTGTACGAGTCGTGCATGGAGTTCACCGCCCCGTTCGACGCGGCCGTGGTGGCGACCGCCCACAGGGCCGAGTTCGGCACGCCGAACCGCGTCTCCTTGCCCTCCATGTTCCCGGCCGTCTGGTCCACCCCGAGCGTGGCGAGCGCCGGGTTCGGCTGGTGCTCGGCCCACACGGTGACGGCCAGCAGCGGGAGGAAGATGACGACCATCGCCGCCAGGACCGCCCACCCCTGGCGGCGGTCGCCGGCCAGCTCGCCGAACGTCCAGCACAGGGCGGCAGGGATGAGCAGGATCGCCACCAGTTGCAGCAGGTTGGACAGCGGGGTCGGGTTCTCCAGCGGGTGCGCCGAGTTCACGTTGAAGAACCCGCCGCCGTTGGTGCCGAGCTGCTTGATCGCCACCTGCGACGCCACCGGGCCGACGGCGATCTTCTGCGTCGTCACCGGCTGGCCGTCGGCATCCGTCAGCGGTTCGACCAGCGGCACCTCGTGGTACGCGGACACCGTTTGCGGCACCCCCTGCCCCGCGAGGACGACGGCCAGCAGGACCGACAGCGGGAGCAGGACGTACACCGTACTCCGGACCAGATCGACCCAGAAGTTGCCGATCGTGTCCGCGTTCCGGCGGGCGAACCCGCGGATCAGGGCCACCAGCACGGCCATCCCCGCCGCGGCGGACAGGAAGTTCTGCACCGTCAGCGCGAGCATCTGCGTCAGGTAGCTCATCGTGCTCTCGCCGCCGTACCCCTGCCAGTTGGTGTTGGTGGCGAAGCTGACGGCGGTGTTGAACGACGAGTCGGGCGACACCGCCGCCTGGCCTTCCGGGTTGAGCGGCAGCACCGCCTGCAGCCGCTGCACGCCGTACACCGCCAGCACGCTGACGAACCCGAACGCCAGCACCGCCGCGGCGTACTTCTGCCACGTCATCTCCGCCGCCGGGTTGACGAGCAGCAGCCGGTACACGGCCCGCTCCCCGCGGCCGACGGGCCGGGTGTACACCCGGGCCATGTACCAGCCGAGCGGCCGGACGCCGGCGAGAATCAGCCCGACGGCGAGGGCGAGTTGGAAGACGCCGTTGGCGGTCATGAGAACCACTCCGGTTTCATCAGGGCCACGATCAGGTAGCCGGCCAGGGCGACGGCCGTGACCAGGGCGAGCAGGGTGAACCCGTCCACGACTACCCCTCCCCTTGAAGCGAGGTCAGCAGCCGGATCAGAAGGGCCGACCCGGCGAAGAAGGCGGCGACGACGGCCAGCCAGACGAAATCCATGTGGGCATCCTCCGTGGGGAGCCACAGGCAGTATGGCGGGGTGCGGATCAGGGCGGCGTCAAAAGTGGAGGGCGTGGCGTCAAGAATGTATCAAGGCGGCTGCGGCGACGACGGGGGGCTTGGAAACGACACGGCCCCAGGCAGATGCCTGGGGCCGTGTGAGTTACCCGGCAAGGATTCGAACCTTGACAAAGAGAACCAAAATCTCTTGTGCTACCGTTACACTACCGGGTAGTAGCCCAATTCGTTGGATATGTTACCCGGCCGGGGGCGCCGGGCAAGTCCAGTTCGCGGGCCGGCTGGCTCACAGGCGGCTGCTGTACTTCTTCTTGAACTTGCCGAACACCGCCTTCTTCGGCTCGCCCGTTTCCGGCTCGGCGGCGGGCAGGCGGATCGGATCCTCCGGGTCGTCGATGTGCCGCCGCCGCTTCGGGGTGGTGGCCTCGAACCCGTCGATCGAATCCGCCTCGATCAGCCGGTTGATGACGATCTCGATCTCGGTCAGGTGCGACCCTTCTTCGGGGGTGACGAACGCGATGGCCACCCCGTCCTTGCCGATCCGCCCGGTGCGGCCGATGCGGTGGACGTAGTTCTCGATGTCCGCCGGCAGGTCGTAGTTGATGACGTGCGAGATGCCGTTCACGTCGATCCCGCGGCTGGCCACGTCGGTGGCGATCAGGAACCGCACCTTGCCGGACTTGAACCCGGCCATCACCTTCTCGCGGACGTTCTGGGCCAGGTCGCCGTGGATGGCGTAGGTGCTCGGCAGGTGCGGCTTCATCCGCCGCAGCAGGTCGTCCGCCCACCGCTTCCGCTCGACGAAGATCAGGCACTGCCGCGGCTGCTCCCGCTCGATCACCTTCAGTAGCAGGTCGAACTTCTTCTCCTTGTCCACCGTGATGTACGTCTGCCGGATCTTGTCCACCGTCAGGTTGGTCGGCGACAGGTTCAGGTGCAGCGGGTCCTTCATGTACCTGTTCACCAGCCGCTTGATCTCGTCCGGCACGGTGGCCGACATGAGCATCGTCTGCCGCTTGTCCGGACACCGCCGCAGGATCCGCTCGATGTCCGGGCGGAAGCCGATGTCCAGCATACGGTCGGCCTCGTCCAGCACGACGTACCGGACGTGGTCGAGGGTGAGCGACCCGCGGCGGAGGTGGTCGATGATGCGGCCGGGGGTGCCGACCACCAGGTCGCACCCGCGGGCCAGTTGGTTCAGTTGCCGCTGCATGCCGGTGCCGCCGTACACGGCCACCGTGCGGAACTTGCTGCTCGGCGCCAGCTTCTCGGCCTCTTCGGCCACCTGTGAGGCCAGTTCGCGGGTGGGCAGCATGACCAGCCCGATCGGCCCCTTCAGCGAGTGCGGCCGCCAGCGGTTCATGAACGGCACGAGGAACGCGGCCGTCTTGCCGGTGCCGGTCTGGGCCTGGCCGATCACGTCCTGCCCCTTGAGGGCGGCGGGGATGACGGCTCCTTGAACCGGGGTGCAGTTGCGGTAGCCGGCGACGTGGATGGCGTCGAGCAGCGGCTTGATCAGCCGCAGTTCGCTGTACGGCAGGCCGTTCGCGGCGGGGTTGGCGGTCGGCAGCGGGGTGACGGCGGGGGTAGGCAGTTCGGTCATCAGCGTGTGGTCGGGGGAAACGGTAGACTCCATCGGTTCCTGTGTGTTGAGAAAAGTGACGTGCAGCGACGTTTCTTATTCCTACCTTACGAATAACTCACGCCGGCGGATTTGTCTAGGGGAACCGGCGAAGATGGCGAACGGTTGCGGGTGGTGCGGCCGGAACAACTGTGCTGGGTGAACCCGAGCCGCAAGGCTCGCGGGTGCGTGAGGGAACGGGTTGGCACCCACCGACCTGGCGGTCGGGGTTCACCAAAAGATGGCATCACTTCATCGGATCCACCGGCATGTGCTTCTTCAGCCCGTCGCCCTCGGCCTTTCCATTCCTGAGCAAATCATCGCCCTTCGTAGCGGTCGTCGGGTCGCCACCGGCCGACACCCACAGGGCGAACGCGAACAAGGCCGCCACGGACGCGGCCAGGGTGAACCGGGTACGGTTCGACCAGCCGGCGTTTACGGCGGTGCGGGTCTCGACCGGCACTGGCGGGGCCGGCCACGGGGTCGGCACCTGGGCCTGGAAATAGGCACCGAACGCCCGGTCCAGGTGGTCAGGGTTTTGGGGTAGTGGGGTCATGGGAGGGTGGTCACTCCGTTCGCCGACAGCCGCTCGGCGAGCCGGGTTCTGGCCCGACTCAGCCGCATGTGGACGGCCGCCACGGCCACGCCCAGCAGTTCCGCGATGCGGGGGGCGTCGTACTCGAAGGCGTACCGCAGGGTCAAGATTTCCCGATCCGCCGGGGTTAACTCGTCGAGCAGTTCACGGATTCGGGCGAACGCCTCGTCCCGCTCCATCTTTTCCACCGGCAACGTTCCCCGGCTCATCAGCCCGTTCAGCATTTCCGGCGGTTGCGTGCCGTTCCGCCGGAACGCGCTCTTCGCCAGATCTTCGGCCAGATTCCGGGCCACCCGCAGGAGCCACGCCCGCGGGTTCTGCACCTCGTCCCCGCTCTCCAACTGCTTCCACAGTCGCAGGAACGTCTCCTGCATCACGTCCAGGGCGGCGTCCGCGTCCATCCGCCGGGCGTAAGCGAGCGCCCACACCTCGCGGCTGTATTGCGAGTGCAGCGCCTCGAACCGCTCACGGATGGCCGTCGTTCGCCGCACGGTTTGCCTGACCTCGGCCCGACCGACCGCCGCCAGCGTCCGTTGTTACAGACGGGTGACGGCCGGGGAACTAACACACCGAATCCTAGCGCCGGAATCAACGGCGGGTGTTTTTGTTAGCCCGACGCGCCAGCGAGGGTCGGGGGGTTGACCCTCGCTGGCGCGTCGGGCTATCAACCGATCCGCCACCTCACCCGACCACCACCAGGTTGTCGCGGTGGATGAGTTCGGCATACGGCACCTTGCCGAGTACGCCGGCGATCTGCTCGGTGTTCAGCCCGGCGATGCGGGCGGCGTCGGCCGCTGAGTAGTTGCTCAGCCCGCGGGCCACCTCCGCCCCGCCGCCGTCGCACACGCTCACCAGGTCGCCCTTGCCGAAGTTGCCGGCCACCCCGCGGACGCCCACCGGCAGCAGGCTCTTCCCCTGCCCGGCCACCGCCCGCACCGCCCCGGCGTCGATGGTCAGCGTCCCCTTCGGCCGGGCGGTGAACCCGATCCACCGCTTGAGCGCCGGCACCCCGTCGTTGTGGGGTAGGAACAGCGTGCCGACGGGTTCGCCGGCGAAGATCTGATCCAGGATGCCGTTCTTCGACCCGTTCGCCATCACCACCGCCCCGCCCGCCGCCGTCGCCAGCCGGGCTGCCTTGAGCTTGCTCCGCATCCCGCCGACGCCGAGCGCGCTCTTCGTCGCCTGGGCCAAATCCGTCACGGTCCGGTCGATGTGAGCAACCGTGGGCACGAGCGCCGCCGTCGGGTCCGTTCGCGGGTCGGCGTTGTACAGCCCGTCCACGTTCGTCAGCAGCACCAGGAGCGGGGCCTGCATCAGGTTGGCCACCATCGCCGCCAGGTGGTCGTTGTCGCCGAACTTGATCTCGGCCACGCTGACGGTGTCGTTCTCGTTGATGACCGGCAGGCAGCCGTACTCGAACAGGGTGTGGATGGTGTGCCGCACGTTCAGGTAGCGGGTGCGATGGTCGAAGTCGGAGGCGATGAGCAGGATCTGGGCCGGGCGGATGGCGTGCGGGGCGAACGCCTCCTGGTACAGTTGCATGAGCGCCGTCTGACCCACCGCCGCGCACGCCTGGAGGTGCGGCAGGTCGGTCGGCCGCTTCCCCAGCCCGAGTTTGCCCACCCCCGCCCCGATCGCCCCGGAGCTGACCAGCACCACCCGCCAGCCGCGTTCCCGAACGCGGTGTAACTGATCCGCGAGTGACTGGATGCGGTGGCGGTCGAGGTGCCCGGCGGCGTCGGCAAGCACGTTCGTGCCGACCTTCACCACCACCGTGCCCGGCTGGGCGAGGAGTTTCGATCGCGGGTCGTCGGTCATGCCAGTTTTGTCTGGTGAACCCCGACCGCAAGGTCGGTGGGTGCAAGCCTACCCTCACGCACCCACCGACCTTGCGGTCGGGGTTCACCAGATTCTCCCCTCCAATATTTTTCAGAACTCCGGTCGTCTACGCTCCCGGCCCGGCAGTTCAATCCACTAAACTGCCCCGCCGCCCGGCGACAAGACCGCTTCGCCCACTTGTTGCAAACGCCCGGCCGGGTTCGGTCGTCGTGAAATGCAGCCGGCCGGCCGACGTAACAACCCGTAACGAGGGTTTGACTCCCGGCGTGGCTGTCTGGTACACTCTAATTCAACCGTGAGATTCCTCCCGCTCGCGGTTCCAGTCCGACCCTACGGTCCCGAGAGGGCGGGGTATGCGCGGTCTCGTGCGAGCGGTGGCGGCCACGGCCGGGGCGATGTGTCTGGCGGCGTCGCCCGTCGCCGCCCAGGACAGCCCGAAAGCCAAGCCGGTGGCCGCGGTCGATGCCGACCGGGTGCTGGCCGAGGCCGACGCCGCCGAGCGGGGCGGCAAGTTCGAGAAGGCACTCGAACTGTACCTGAAGGCGTACACCGCCGGCCGCAACGACGCCGACATCCGCGACCGCATCCGCCACTGCTTCCGCAACGTCGCCCAGGCCGACCGCCAGCGCGACCCGGCGTTCCAACAGTTCGTCCACTCCCTGACCCCGTCCGACGCCTTGGCCCTGTACTCCGAGGCGGTGGAGAAGATCCACAAGCTGTACGCCGAGCGGGACCGGGCGACCATCGACAAGCTGTTCGCCGCCGGGCTGGACGAACTCGACCGGGCGCTCGGCGACCCGGCGTTCCGCGCCGCCCACCTGCCGGACGTGCCCGAGCAGAAGGTGTTCAAGTTCCGCCAACTGCTCCGTGACGGGTGGCGGGCAAAGCTGCCGACCACCGCCCGCGAACTGGCCCACACCGCCCGCGAGCTGGTGTCCGCCGCCAACAAGACGCTCGGCCTGCGGAACGGGTCGGTGGTGGTGATGGAGCTGCTGTGCGGGGCGTGCGGCGGGCTGGACGAGTATTCCACCTACATCACCCCGGCCGGCCCGCTGGCGATGCTCGCTTCGCCGATCGTCGAGATGGCCGCCTACGGGTTGCTCGTCCGGCTGGACGCCAAGGGGCTGGTCATCGACGGCCTCATCCCCGGCTCGTGGGCGGCGGTTCACACCAAGCTGGCGAAGGGCGACGTGGCGGTGCGGGTGAACGGCCGGCCGATGGCGGGCGCGTCGGCGGCGAACCTGCTCGACGCCCTGCGGAACCCGTCCCCGACCGGGCACGAGTTGGAACTGACGCCGATCGCGATGGAGATGGACCCCCGCACCGTGCGGCTGCCCACCCCGCTGCCGACCGTTTATGGCGCCGACATGCTGAGTTCGAAGGACGGCGTCGGCTACCTGCGGCTGGCCGGGTTCCAGGAGCAGACCCCGCGGGAGTTGGACGACGCCATCCTGGAGCTGAAAGCCCGCGGGATGAAGGCGCTGGTCATCGACCTGCGGGGCAACCCCGGCGGGCTGTTCACCTCGGCATTGGCGGTGGCGAAGCTGTTCCTGCCGAGCGGGCTGATCGCGTCCACCCTCGGCCAGTCGCCGGAGTTCGCCAACCGGCTGTTTTCGTCCGACTCCGGCATGGCCGCTTACGACGTGCCGATCGTGCTGCTGGTGGACACCAAAACGATGTCCGCAGCGGAGATCCTGGCCGCCGGGCTGAAGGACAACCACCGGGCCACGCTCGTCGGCCTGCCGACGTTCGGCAAGGGGTTCGTGCAGTCGCCAGTGCGGCTGCACACCCTGGACGGCACCGACGACCCGGCGGCGGTGAACAAGAGCGGGGTGCTGATCCTGTCGGTGGCGTCGGTCCTCGGCCCCCGCGGCACCCCGCTGAACGGCACCGGCGTCACCCCGCACGTCACCGAGCCGAACGCCGACAGACAACTGGCGATCGCGCTGCGGAAGGCGACCGAGTTGGCCGGCGGCCCGCCCATGCCGATGATCATGCGATAAGGCTTGGTAGCCGTGAGCCAACGGCGAGCGCGTGGAACCGGGAACGCAGCACCGACCGCCGGGGGCGGTCGGCGGGCCGCCACAGAGGGCGGCCCCTACGGACCAACCACCTGTAGGGGCCGCCCTCTGTGGCGGCCCGCTGGTCTGGCAACGCCAGACCAGGATCTCGATTCAGCAGCCGGGTGGATTTGCCGATGGACGACTTCCCCGCCGATCTGCTCGCCGTCCTCCCGCCAGGTTCGTCCGACGTGGCCCGGCAGTGGTGGGCGGCGCTCCCCGTCGAGGACCGCAACCGCGTGGCCCAACTGTGGGACGAGCGGGTCGAAGTGAAGTTCTTCACCCCCCAGCACGACGAATCGGGCGCGGTGGACGAATGGGAGCAGGTGCCAACGGTGTGCGGCGGACGGTTCGTTCCGTCGGATGACGACGGCCGAGCCGGATGGCAACTGGGTTACTTCGAGCATCTGCTGCAACACCCGGAACTGGTGATGGCTTACGAGCCGACCCGGCGCACGTTTCACCTTGGTTGCACCCAGCACCCTGCCGCCCGGAAGTGCCTCGCCGACGGCGACGTGCCTGCGAACTTCACCTGCCCGCTCCGCGACTTCAACTGCCCGCTGCTGCCCCTCCGCGGGGCTTCGTTGGAGTTCACGCCTCAGTGTGACCGAGCGAAGAAGACACGCTGAAGCGTGAACTCCAACGAAGCAGCTCGGCATATCATCTCCCCATGTCCTTCTCCCCTGCCGAAGCGGCCGCGTGCCGTCGCCTTGTAGAACTGGCGCTCGCCGAGGACCTCGGCGACGCCGGCGATCGCACCAGCCTCGCCACCATTCCGACCGACAAGTTCGCCCGCGCCGCGTTCATCGCCCGTAGCCCCGGTGTCATCGCCGGCCTGCCCGCCGCCACGATGGTGTGCCACGCCGTCGATCCGAAGCTGATATTCACCCCGGACATTCCCGACGGCACCGCGGTCGAGAAGGGCATCCGCATCGCCGTCGTGTCCGGTTCCCTCCGCAGCATCCTCGCCGCGGAACGCACCGCCCTGAACTTCCTGCAACGGCTGTCCGGCGTGGCGACCCTCACGCAGAAGTACGTTGCGGCGGTGAGCGGCACGAGCGCGAAGGTGCTGGACACCCGCAAGACCACCCCCGGCTGGCGGCTGCTGGAGAAGTACGCCGTGCGGTGCGGCGGGGGGACGAACCACCGAGTCGGGCTGTACGACGCCATCCTCATCAAAGACAACCACATCGCCGGGCTGGGCGACCCGGCCACCGCCGCCCGCCGCAGCGTCGAACTGGCCCGGTCGCACCCCGGCAACGCCGGCCTGCCGGTCGAGGTGGAAGTCGATTCCGTGGCCCAACTGCTCCAGGTGCTGCCGGTTCACCCGGAGATCGTGCTGCTCGACAACATGCCCCCCGCCCTGATCCGCGAGTGCGTGGCGAAGCGGGACGAGCTGTCGCCGGCCACGCTACTGGAAGCGTCCGGCGGGGTGAATCTGACGACGATCCGCGGCATCGCCGACACCGGCGTGGACCGCATCAGCGTCGGGGCCATTACCCACTCGGCGACGGCCCTCGACATCGCCCTCGATTACCTCGACTAGTGCGGTGCTGGGTTCGTTAGCCCGACGCGCCAGCGAGGGCAAGGCGTTCCCCTCGCTGGCGCGTCGGGCTAACAAGACCTTATGCGTCGCCTCACCGCCAAACCGGAGTGCGTCCGCGCCGTGGCGTTCCTGCCCGACGGCCGGCTGGCGTCGGCGTCCGGGAAGAAGCAGGTGACGATCTGGAACCCGGCCGACGGGAGCGTGTCTGAGACGATCCGCACGCGGATGTTCGTGTTCGCCATCGCCGTGTCGGCTACCCGGAATGAAGCGGCGTTCGCCGGCCGCGGCGCACCGTCGGACACGCACAGCACCATTCAACTGCACCACCTCGTCGGCCCGCACGACAGGTACGAACTGGCGTGGCGGATTCAGGGGTATCCCACCCGAGACACCCGCACGCGATCTATTTGGTCGCTGGCGTACACCGGCGACGGCGAACACCTGATCGCGGCCCGCCGGGTGATGGGCGGGGGCGGGATGTACGACGGCGGAGACTGCCGCTGGTGGGACCGCCGCAAGGTGTTCGACTCGGCAGAACTGGCCGGCCAGCCCCGCGGGTACGCCGTCGCCGCCGACACTTCCGGTAGCCGGTTCGCCGTCGCCGAGTATTCTCAGTTCCTCGTGTACGATCACCCGGCGGTGCCCCCCGCCGAGACGCACCCGTTCAGCAACCACTGGGCGTCCGCCGTCTGCTTCCTGCCGGACGGCGAGGTGATGATCGGCAGCGGGCAGTTCCTGCTGTCGTCCGACCGACACACCCGCACCGGCCGGCTGAGCCGGCAGAAGACCGACGTGAGGATGATCCGCACGCTGGCCGTGTCGCCGACCGGCCATGTCCTGGCGGTCGGCGGGTCGCCCGGCCGAGTGGAACTGCTCGACCTGCCGTCCCGCCGGCTGATGACCGCCTACGACTTCGACCTCGGGCCGGTGCAGTCCCTGGCGTTCGCCCCGGACGGGCTGACGCTGGCGGTCGGCGCGGAAAAAGGGTTGATCGTGGTGGACGTGGAATGAGTACCCCACGCGAGACGCTGCACTTCGACAGCCGGCACGTCGGCCGGCGGGTGCTGCTGTTCGACGAGCTGAGCAGCACCAACGACACGGCCGCGGGGGAGGAGCCGGGCACGGTGGTCGTCGCCGACTTTCAGTCCGCCGGCCGCGGGCAGTACGGGCGGGTGTGGCAGGCGAAGCCGGGCACGTCGCTGCTGCTGTCGGTGGTGGTCGCCCCCCCGCCGGAACTGCGGCGGCCGGTCATCCTGACGGCGTGGGCGGCGGTGGCGGTGGCCGACGCGGTGCACCGGCTGACCGGCCAGCAAGCGAAGATCAAGTGGCCGAACGACCTGCTCGTCCGCGGGAAGAAGGTGTGCGGCATTCTGATCGAGCAGCGGGCGGCCACCGTCGTCGGCATCGGGCTGAACCTGAACCAGACGGCCGACGAGTTCACCGCCGCCGGGCTGCCTGATGCTTCCTCCTTGGCGGTGATCGCCGGTCAGCCGATCGACCCGCGGGCGGCCCTCGCCGCCGTCGTCCGCCACCTGGACGACGAGTACGACCGGCTGATATCCGGCGAGCGCGTCCCGCTCGAAGCCGACTGGAAGTGGCGGATCGGGCTACTCGGCCGGCAGGTGGTGGCCGAGCGAGCAGACGGGTCGAGCGTGACCGGCCGTCTGCGGGATCTGACGTTCGACGGCATCGAGCTGGAGGCGGACGGCGGCATCCGGGTGCTGAAGCCGGAAGAGGTGCGGCACCTGTCCGCGGCGTGAGTCTTGGTGAACCCGGCCCGCCAGGGCCGTGGGTGCGGTGACATCAGGCGCACACCCGCCGACCTTGCGGTCGGGGTTCACCAAGACATTTGCGGCCGCCGCCGTCCCACTTATACTTCTTCTGTCCTCCCCCTGCCCCGTCACCCCGTCCGAGGTGCCCATGCGAGTCGCTGCCTGTCTAGCCCTCCTCACCGCCGCGTCCGCGTTCGCCGCCCCCGTCCCGGCCGGCAAATCCGCCGGGTCCGACTGGCCGCAGTGGCGCGGCCCGAACCGCGACGGCCACTCGGCCGAGAAGGGGCTGATCGACAAGTTCCCGGACGGCGGGCCGAAGCTGCTGTGGAAGAAGACCGAGCTGGCCGACGTCGGCGCCGGGTACGGGTCGCCGGCGGTGGTCGGCGGGAAGATGTACCTGATCGGGGCGGACGGGGCGAAGGGTGGTGCGACCGAGTTCGTGACGTGCCTGAACGTGAAGGACGGGTCGCCGGTGTGGCAGACGAAACTGACCACCTCGGCCGGCAAATTCCTGGACGCCTGGGGCGGCGGGCCGCGGGCCACCCCGACCATCGACGGCGGGTTCGTCTACATCCTCGGCTCGACCGGCGACCTGGTGTGCCTGACGGCCGACAAGGGCGAGGTGAAGTGGACCAAGAACCTGGTGAAGGACTTCGGCGGCGGCATCCCCACGTGGGGGTACAGCGAGAGCGTGCTGATCGACGGGGATACCCTGGTCTGCACCCCCGGCGGGAAGGGCGGGATGGTGGCGCTGAAGAAGGCCGACGGCGCCACCGTGTGGCAGTGCAAGGACTTCACCGACGGCGCCGGGTACTCGTCGGTGGTCATCACCGAGGCCGGCGGGGTGAAACAGTACGTGCAGCAGACGCAGGCGATGAAGGGCGGGGTGATCGGGGTGCGGGCGGCGGACGGCAAACTGCTGTGGAAGGCCGGCGAGATCGTCCGGGCCACGGCCGTCATCCCCACGCCGGTGATCGCCGGCGAGTACGTGTTCTTCACCTCCGGGTACGGGGCCGGGTGCGGGTGCGTGAAGCTGGACAAGGACGGCGACGGGGTGAAGGCGACCGAGCTGTACAAGCTGAACAAGGCCTTGCAGAACCACCACGGCGGGGTGGTGTTGGTCGGCGATTACATCTACGGGCACAGCGACGCCGGCGGGTGGGTGTGCTTCGACTACAAGAAGGGCGGGGACGCGGTGTGGGCGAAGCAGGGCATCGGCAAGGGGTCGTGTACGTTCGCCGACGGGCTGCTGTACTGTTACAGCGAGTCGAACGGCAAACTGGCGCGGGTGAGGCCGACGGAGAAGGAGTACACGGAGGTGGACTCGTTCACCCTGCCGGCGCTCAGCCAACTGCGGCCGAAACAGGGGCGGGTGTGGCCGCACCCGGTGATCGCCGACGGCAAGCTGTTCCTCCGCGACTTCGACCTGCTGTACGTGTTCGACCTGAGCAAGGGGAAGTCGTGACTCTGTGTAGGTCGTGGTCGAGCGTCCCGGAGGGACGGGAGGCCCGACATTGTGAGGCGTCGGGCCTCGCGGTCCTTTCGGACCGCTCGACCACGACCTACAGACGGCTGATTTTGGAGACGGTTTTTGATGTAAGCCCCGCCCCCGCCCGTGGTATCTGCCGCGGGCGGGGGCGTTTTCATCCGGGAGTGGCGACGTGACCGGACCCGTGGACCGACCGACCGTCCGCCGCCGGCAGCTCCGCAAGCTGCGGGCGGTGTTGGCCGCCGTCCCGCCCGGCAACCGCTTCTACGCACACAAGTTCGCCGCCGCCGGGTTCGTGCCCCTTTCCGTCCGCACCTGGGACGACTACCGCCGCCTGCCGTTCACCACCAAGGCCGACCTGGCTGCCGACCAGCTCGAACACCCGCCCTACGGGTCGAACCACAGCGCGACGATCCGGGCGTACACCCGCCTGCACCAGACCTCCGGCACGAGCACAGGCCAGCCGCTCCGCTGGCTGGACACCGAAGCGAACTGGCGGTGGCTGATGGCCTGCTGGCGGCGGACGTTCCGCATGATGGGGTTGAAAAGTGTTCCACTCGCTCCGCGAGTGGTCGGTAAAAAACCGCTCGCGGAGCGAGTGGAACACTCGAACGCCCGCGAACTCGCCTTCTTCGCCTTCTCCTACGGCCCGTTCCTCGGGTTCTGGACGGCGTTCGAGGCGGCGGCGGCGGTCGGCATGCTCACCTTCCCCGGCGGCGGCATGACCTCCACCGCCCGACTCAAGTTCCTTCTCGACCACAAGGCGACGGCCCTGTTCTGCACCCCCACCTACGCCCTGCACCTGTGCGACGTGGCCGCCGCCGAGAACATCGACCTGTCGGCATCGGACGTGCGGGCGGTGGTGGTGGCCGGCGAACCCGGCGGGAACATCCCGGCCGCCCGGCAGAAGATCGAGCAGGCGTTCGGGGCCAGGGTGTTCGACCACTACGGCCTGACCGAGGTCGGCCCGGTGGCGTGCGAGTCGGCGGACAACCCCGGCGGGCTGTTCGTGCTGGAAAACCACTTCATCCCGGAGGTGCTGGAACCGGGCACCGACCGCGAGGTGGGCATCGGCGAGGTGGGCGAGTTGGTGCTGTCGAACCTGGGCCGGGCGGACTCGCCGGTCATCCGCTACCGCACCGGCGACCTGGTGAAAGTGGGCGTGCCGGCTCACCCGGTGAACGGCTGGCTGTACCTGGACGGCGGGGTGATCGGCCGGGCGGACGACATGATTCACGTCCGCGGGAACAATCTGTATCCTTCCGCTATCGAGGCCGTCGTCCGCCGGTTCCCCGCGGTGGCCGAGTTCCGCATCGTGGTGGACCAGTCCGGCCCGCTGGCCGACCTGCGGATCGAGGTGGAGCCGGCGGACGCGGCGGCCGGGCACCACCTGTGCGAGGCGATCGGCCGGGCCGTCCGCGACGACCTGTTGTTCCGCACCGAGGTGATTGCCGTCCCGCCCGGCACCCTGCCCCGGTTCGAGATGAAAGCCCGCCGCCTCGTGCGAGTCGCACGAGACGGAAGTGACAAGTAAGAAGTGACAAGGAACAAAGGAATACATCCCACCCCGTCCCACTTCGGAGCCTGACGCATGACCCCCCGTGCCCTCTCCCCCTTGCTCCTTTTTACTTTTTCCTTGTTCCTTCCGGCGGCGCAAGCCGCCGACTGGCTGCACTGGCGGGGGCCGGAACAGACCGGGGTGTCGAAAGAGACGGGCCTCCCGGACACGTTCGAGCTGGGCAAGGAAGGGGCGAACGGGCTGATCTGGAAGAAGCCGCTCGGCGGGCGGAGCGCCCCCATCGTGCTGAACGGCAAGATGTACTTCATCAACGGGTACGACACCGCCAAACTGACCGAGGGCGAGCGGGTGGTGTGCCTGAACGCCGACACCGGGGCGATGGAGTGGGAGTACAAGTTCGGCGTGTTCCACACCGACATCGTGAGCAGCCGGCTGGGGTGGACGAGCATGACCGCCGACCCGGCGGCCGGCATCGTGTACGCGCACACCACCGCCGGCCACCTGCTCGCCCTTGACGCCAAGACCGGCAAGCTGGTGTGGCAGCGGCAACTGACCGAGGAGTTCGGCCGCGTCACCGGGTACGGCGGGCGGATCGTGTCCCCCATCTTCGACAGCGGGCTGGTGATCGTCGGGGTGGTGAACAGCAGCTGGGGCGACCAGGGCCGCGGGCACGGGCGGTTCGTGGCGTTCGACGGCAAGACCGGCGAGGTGGTGTGGTGGTCGTCGCCGACCGAGAGCCTGAACCAGCCGAGCGTGAGCATGAACGGCACGTACTACTCGAACCCGGTGATCGCGGTGGTGAACGGCCAGCGGGTGTTCGTCACCGGCGGGGCGGACGGCTGCCTGCACGGGCTGAAGGTGCGGACCGGCGAGCGGCTGTGGTCGGCCCACCTGAGCACCGGGGTCATCAACCCGTCGCCGGTGGTGGACGGCAACCTGGTGTACGTGTGCCACGGGGAGGAGAACCCGGGCGGCGGCAGCCTCGGGCGGGTGAGCTGCTTCGATATGAGCCAGGTGACGGCCGGCAAGCCGAAGGTGGTGTGGGACAACAAGAACCTGTCCCGCCGGTTCGGGCTGGCGTCGCCCGCCCTGCACGCCGGCAAGCTGTACGTGCCGGAGGACGGCGGCGAGCTGTTCTGCTTCGACGCCAAGACCGGCAAGCAGAAGTGGAAGTACAAGTTCGGCACCGTCGCCCGCGGCGCCCCGCTGATCTGCGACGGCAAGCTGTACGTGTTCGACGTGTTCGGCAAGCTGAGCGCCATCAAGCTGAAGGACGAGGAGCCGGACCGGGACGAGGACGTTCACGAGTACCGCTTCCGGCCGAAGAGCGGCACCGGCATCCTGGAGTCGAACGGCACCCCGATCGCGGTGAACGGCAAGCTGTACTTCCAGACGCTGGAAGACACCTACTGCGTCGGCGACGCGAAGGCGGCGCCGGCCGAGCCGAAGTACAAGCCGCTGGCCGACGAGACCAAGTTCGACGACAAGGCCGAGCCGGTCGGCCTCCAGGTGTTCCCGGCCGAGGTGACGGCCAAGCCGGGCGACACGCTCCGGTTCACCGTCCGGTTCGTGGACGCGAACGGCCGGGTGCTGCCCGCCCCGGCCGGCGTCAAGGTGGCCTGGGACCTGCCACTGCCGCCGAAGACCCCGACCGGCGCCCAACCGCCGGCCCTGGCCGGCAAGATCGACAGCGGGGAGGTGGCGAACGGCACCCTCGGGCTGATGAACAACCCGAGCCAGCAGGGGTACGTCGAGGCCACCGCCGGCAAGCTGAAGGCCCGCGGCCGGGTGCGGGTGGCCCCGCAACTGCCGGTGAAACAGAACTTCGCCATGACCCCGCCGGGGGCGGTGCCCGGCGGGTGGGTGAACGCCCAGGGCAAGTACGAGGCGGCCGAGGTGGACATCGGCGGGAAGAAGGAGAAGGTGCTGAGCAAGGTGAACAACAACCCCCGCCCGCCGATCGCCCGCGCCAACGCCTACATCACCACCCCGCAGGCCAGCAACTACACCGTGCAGGCGGACGTGTACGGCGGCGAGGTGGCGGGCAAGCTGCCGGACATGGGCGTGGTCGCCCACCGCTACCTGCTGGTGCTGGACGGCAAGACCGACAACGGCAAGCGGCAGTTGCGGATCGTGTCGTGGGAGGCCCGCAACCGGGTGGCCACCACCCTCGACTTCGACTGGAAGAAGGACACCTGGTACACGGTCAAGTTCCGGGTGCAGGTGACGGACGGCAAGGGCGTCCTCCAGGGCAAGGTGTGGGAGCGGGGCCAGCCCGAGCCGGACAAGTGGACGATCGAGTTCACCGACCCGAACCCGAACACCGAAGGGGCCGCCGGTCTGTACGGGTACGTGTCGAACGTGGTGGACGGGGACAGTGGGATCACCCCCGGCTCGCCCATCTACTACCAGAACGTGAGCGTCACGCCGAACAAGTAACGAAAACCGAAGCCCGCCCGCGGCCGCGGGCGGACCTGGTCGGACTACCATCACCCTGCCATCGTCCGGGAGCCGAACCCATGCTCTGTTGTCGAACCACCCGCCACCTGGCGCTCGGGCTGGGCGTCGTCGCCGGCCTCGCGGCCGCCGTCGGGTTCGTCGTCGCCCTCCGCCCGTCCGCCGCCGTCGCCGACGAGCCGGTGAAGGTGAAGGGCGCGCCGGACCAGCCGGCGGCGAAGGGCGGGAAGTCGGACCACACCTGTTTCGGCGGCACGCCGGGGCGGAACATGGTCAACCTGACCGACAAGGGCATCCCGGACAAGTTCTCCCCGGACGCCCAGCCGGACGGCGGCGGGCTGCTGTGGAAGGCGGAGCTGGGCAGCCGCGCCTACGGCGGGCCGATCATCGCCGGCGGCAAGGTGCTGGTGGGCACGAACAACGAGAAGCCGCGGAACCCGCGGGACCAGAAGAAGAACGCGGACGGGGACGTGGAGCCGACGGACAAGGGCATCCTGATGTGCTTCGACGAGAAGTCCGGCAAGTTCCTGTGGCAGGCGGTGTACGACAAGCTGCCCGACGGGCAGGTGAAGGACTGGCCGAAGGAGGGCGTGTGTGCCACCCCGCTGGTGGACGGCGACCGGGTGTACTTCACCACCAACCGCTGCACGGTGGCGTGCCTGGATTTGAACGGCATGGCGGACGGCAACCAGGGCGTGCAGACGGAGAAGTACAAAGGGGAGACGGACGCCGACGTGATATGGGAACTGGACATGATCAAAGACCTGGGGGTGTTCCCGCACAACATGACCGCCGCCAGCCCGCTGCTGGTCGGCGACATCCTGTTCGTGGTGACGGCCAACGGGGTGGACGAGAACCACATCAACATCCCCGCCCCGAACGCCCCCAGCTTCATCGCCATCGACAAGAAGACGGGCAAGGTGCTGTGGCAGCGGAACGACCCGGGCAAGGACATCATGCACGGCCAGTGGTCGAACCCGGCGTACGCCGAGGTGGACGGGGCGAAGATGGTCATCTTCCCCGGCGGCGACGGGTGGGTGTACGCGTTCACCCCGGAGAAGGGCGAGCTGGTGTGGAAGTTCGACGCCAACCCGAAGGAGGCGGTGTACGACCTGGGCGGGGCCGGCACCAAGAGCGACTTCATCGGCACCCCCATGGTGCACGACGGCATGTGCTACATCGGCACCGGCCAGGACCCGGAGCACTTCACCGGCATCGCCCACTTCTACTGCATCGACCTGAAGAAGGCGGTGGCGAACGCCAAGAAGAACAAGGACAAGGACGTGTCCCCGCAGGTGGTGGACAAGTCGGAGAAAGGGGCCGACGGGAAGACGGTGTACACCGGCAAGGCGAACCCGGAATCGGCGGTGGCGTGGCAGTACGGCGGCAAGGACGCCCGCAACTACGTGCCGCGGGATTTCGTGTTCGGCCGCACCATGAGTACCGCCTGCGTGGTGGACGGCGTCGTGTACATCTCCGAGTTGCAGGGGCAGTTGCACTGCCTGGACGCCAAGACGGGCAAGAAGTTCTGGCAGTACGACACCAAGAGCGCCATCTGGGGCAGCCCGTACTTCGTGGACGGCAAGGTGTTCCTGGCCACCGAGGGCGGGGAGGTGTTCGTGTTCAAGCACAGCAAGGAGCCGAAGGTGATCGACGACCTGGACAACCCCGCCGCCGAGGATCAGAAGTCGTTCAACAACCAGATGAAGGCGAAGCGGAAGCAGGTGGAGAGCGAGTACCTGCTGGGCAAGGTGGAGTTCCCGGCGGCCGTGCGGAGTACCCCGGTGGTGGCGAACGGGGTGCTGTACGTGATGACCGAGAACGCGGTATACGCCTTCGGCAAGAAGTAGCAACAAGAGTGTGAACCACGAATCTCACGAATAGCACGAATGGAAAGACAGGAAGTGCAGAGCCACCTGGTCTTGTTTGATTCGTGGTATTCGTGAGATTCGTGGTTACTTTCCTGCGAGATCCCAATGAAAGATACTCCCGGTAAGCCGATGCCCGTGACCGGCGCGACCCTCGACGAGAAGATCGCCAACGCCCGCAAGCAGCTCGACGCGCACTTCGTCGAGATGGTGAAATGGCACTTCAGCCCCGAGACGGGTTGCGCGTTCTGGCTGGACAAGGCGAAGACGTTCGACTTCAACCCGCTCACCGATGTGAAGTCGTTCGCCGACATCCGCCGGTTCCCGATCTTCGAGGACGACTGGCTGCGGGGCGGACCGGTGCGGAAGTGGGTGCCGAAGGCCTACGCCGACCGCGGGGTGTACGTGTTCGAGACCGGCGGCACGACCGGGCTGCCCAAGTCCCGCATTGTCATCGACGACTTCAAAATCGACTACGAGATGATGTCCGACACCCTGCCAGACCAGAGCTTCCCGAAAGGGAGCAACTGGCTGATGCTCGGGCCGAGCGGCCCGCGGCGGCTGCGGCTGGCGATCGAGCACCTGGCCCAGTACCGCGGCGGCATCTGCTTCGCCATCGACCTGGACCCGCGGTACGTGGTGAAGTGCCTGAAGGCCCGCAAGATCGCCGAGGCGAATGCGTACAAGGAGCACTGCATCGACCAGGCGATCACGATCCTGGCCGGCGGGCACGACATCCGGTGCATGTTCACCACCCCGAAGTTGCTGGCGGCGTTCGATGAGGCACTGCGGAACGGCAAGCTGGAGGACAAGTACCGCGAACTCGGCAAGGCGGTGCCGAGCGGCGGGCTGCGGAGCATCAAGAGCGCGGGCATCGTCGGCATCTTCAGCGGCGGCACCGAGTTCACCCCGCAGTTCACCCGCGAGGCCTACGAGGAGATGCTGGACAACGGCGACGTGTACATGACCCCCACCTACGGCAACACCCTGATGGGGCTGGCGTGCAGCAAGCCGATCGGCCCGGAGGACGGGTTCAAGATCTCGTACTACGCCCCGCAGCCGCGGGCCGTCATCGAGGTGGTGAACCCGAAGAACTACGACGAGGTGGTGCCCTACGGCGGTACCGGGCGGGTGCTGCTGACGACGCTCACGAAGGAGTTCTTCGTGCCGCGGTTCCCGGAGCGGGACGAGGGCGAGCGGGAGAAGCCGTTCGACAAGTACCCGTGGGACGGGGTGAGTGGGGTGCGGCCGTTCGCCGAACTGGCCGGCGGCACGGTGGTCGGGGTGTACTGAGGCCGCCGCGATGCCGTCCCCGTTCCCCGGCATGGACCCGTACCTGGAAGACCCACTGCGGTGGGGTGGGGTGCATCACGGGCTGACCCAAGCCGTCATGGCCGCACTCAACCGCGTGCTGCCGGACGGGTTCGTCGCCGAAGTGGAGCTGTTCGTGTGGTCCGGCGAGCGGCCCGAAGACGAAGCCACGTTCCCGCACCGCAAGCCGGACGTGTTCGTCCCCCGCGTTCCGAGGAAGGGGCGGGCGGACGTGGCCGGCGGGCTGGCGGTCGCCCCACCGACCACCCTGACCCGGATGCCCGGACGGCACACGCGGCGGAACCGGCGGGTGGAGATTCAGACGGCCGGCGGGGCCGAGGTGGTGACGGTGATCGAGCTCCTCAGTCCGGCGAACAAGCGGACGGGGGAGGACCGGACGGCGTACCTGACCAAGCGGGGCGAGTTCTTCGCCTCCCAGGCCAATTTCGTCGAGATCGACCTGTTGCGGGACGGCGACCGGATGCCGATGGGCAACCCGCACCCGCCGCCGGCCGACTACTATGTGTTCGTTTCCCCCGCCGACCGGCGAACGGAGTCCCAGGTGTGGGCGTGGAACGTGTCGGACCCGATCCCGGTGTTCCCGGTGCCCCTCCGGCGAAAAGTGCCCCCGGTGCCGCTCGACCTGCGGGCTTGCCTCGAACGGGTGTATGACGAGGGCCGGTACGTGGACAAGTTGAACTACCGGGCGGACCCCGTCCCGCCGCTCCGCACCGGCGACGCCGACTGGGCCGCCGGCCTGTTGAACCGCCCCACGAAGAGGAAGAGATAGACCCGCGATGCCGTCCCCGTTCCCCGGCATGGACCCGTACCTGGAAGCCGACCTGTGGCCGGACGTCCACGCCACGCTCCTGCCGCTCATCCGGCAGGCTCTCGTCGCCGGGCTGCCGACCGGGTATGTGGCCAGCCTCGACCAGTACGTCTGGCTGGCCGACGGGGACGACGGCGAGCCGGTCCGGCGGGGGAAGCCGGACACGTTCGTGAGTGAGGAACCGGCGGCCCGATCACGGGGCCGGTCCTCGGTCGCCGTCGTCGCCCCCACGGCCAGGTTTCGGCACCCGGCCCGTCGTCGCCGACGGCGGAAACTGTACATCCGCCTGTTGGACGCGGCCGACCGGCAGGTAGTCACCGTCATCGAACTGCTCAGCCCGTCCGACAAGCTGCCGAAGGCGGACCGCGACCGCTACCTGCTCAAACGGGACGAGTATTTTGCCGCCGGGGCGAACCTGGTGGAAATCGACCTGCTCCGCCGTGGGCTGCGGGTGCCGATGGACGACCCCGGACCGCCCGAGGCGGACTACTACCTGATGGTGACGAAGGCGACCGACTACCCGGACGCGGACGTGTGGGCGTTCACGGTGCGGGACCCGATCCCCGTGTTCCCGGTCCCCCTGAGGCCCGCCGACCCGCACGTTCCGCTCGACCTGAGGGCGTGCCTCGATCTGGCGTATGACGGCGGCGGGTACGCGAACCAGATTAACTACACCGAGCCGCCGGCCGTTGGCCTCCGCGGCCCGGATGCGGTGTGGGCTGCCAACCTGCTGAAACGACCCCCGAAGAAGAAGAAATAACCCATGATTCAGATCCCCGCGTTGCGGTTCGGCAAGCCGTATCAGAGCCTCGACAAAGCTCAGTTGATCCACCACGTCACCGGCGAGCCGGTGGCCGAGGTGAGCCAGGTGACGGGCAGCCAGATCAGCCGCGACGTCGGCCTGACCGAACGGCTGCACAAGGAGCTGGCCGCCATCCCGGTCCGCGACATCTTGGCGATGTACAAGAAGGCGGCCGACCACTTCGTGAACAGCACGCTGCCGTGCGGGGACGCCGAACTCAGCTTCGACGACTACGTGCGGAACCTGTCCGCCACCACCGGCAGCCCGATGGTGTTCTGCCGGCGGAACGCGATGAAGGTGCAGTACGTGATGGACAACGTGGAGGAGGTGATCGGCGGCCTGAGCCGCGGGCTGGACCCCGAAGCGTTAGACAAGGGGTACAGCACGAAGGCCGGGCGGATGCAGGCGTTCTTCCCCACCACCCACGTGTTCGGGGCGGTGCTGCCGAGCAACTCGCCGGGGGTCCACTCCCTGTGGGTGCCGACGCTCGCGCTCAAAATGCCGCTGCTGCTCAAGCCCGGCCGGGAGGAGCCGTGGACGCCGTTCCGGGTGATCCAGGCGTTCATCAAGGCCGGCATCCCGGCCCAGTTCATGGCCTTCCTGCCGACCGACCACGCCGGGGCGGGCGACATCCTGCGGCTGTGCGGGCGGAGCATGGCGTTCGGCGACGACCGCACCATGGCCCCGTACAAGAACGACCCGAAGGTGGAGATCCACGGCACCGGGTACAGCAAGTACCTGTTCGGCGAGGACCAAGCGGACGGGTTCGAGCAGTACACCGACCTGCTGGTGGAGGGGATCGCGGCGAACGGCGGGCGGGCGTGCGTGAACGCCAGCGCCGTGTGGACGCCGAAGAACGCCGACGCCATCGCCGACGCCATCGCCAAGAAGCTGGCCCCCATGACCCCCCGCCCGTGGGACGACCCGAACTGCCAGATCAGCGCGTTCGCCAAGCCGGAGGTGGCCGAGGCGATCAACAACATGGTGGAGGAGGGGCTGAAGACCCCCGGCGCTGTGGACGTGACCGCCAAGTACCGTTCCGGCCCGCGGCTGGTGAAAGAGGGTCGCATCGCCTACCTGCTACCCACCATCATCCGCTGCGACTCGCCCGACCACCCGCTGGCGAACAAGGAGTTTTTGTTCCCCTACGCCAGCGTTCTAGAATGCCCGCAGGCGGACGTGCTGAACCGCATCGGGTACACCCTGGCGGCCACCGCCCTGACCGCCGACCCGAAATTCGTCGCCGACGTGATGGCCTGCTCGCACATCGAGCGTCTGAACATCGGGCCGCTGCCCACCAACCGGCTGACCTGGGACCAGCCGCACGAGGGCAACCTGTTCACCCACCTGTACAAGCAGCGGGCGCTCAACATTGCCGCCGACCACCCCGTCTCCGTTTGACTTCCAGCCGCTCGGCCGGGTGATCTTCGGTGCCGGCTGCCTCGACCGTCTGGGCGAGGCGGCCCGCCCGCTGGGTAGCCGCGCGCTGCTCGTCACCGACCCCGGTTTGGAACACGTCGGCCACCCGCAGCGGGCCGAGCGGATGATGCGGGACGCCGGCCTGCGGGTGTTCACGTTCGACGGGGTGAAGGAGAACCCGACCGACCGGCAGGTGGCGGACGGGGTGGGGTTCGCCCGCCGGCACGACATCGACCTGATCGTGGCCGTCGGCGGCGGGTCGGCCATGGACTGCGCGAAGGGGATCAACTTCATCTACACCAACGGCGGGCGGATGGCCGACTACCGCGGGCACGACAAGGCGACCAAGCCGATGCTGCCGAGCGTCGGCGTGCCCACCACCGCCGGCACCGGGTCCGAGGCCCAGAGCTACGCCCTCATCACCGACGAGTCGTCGCACATGAAGATGGCGTGCGGGGACAAGAAGGCGGCGTTCCGGGTGACGATCCTGGACCCCGAGTTGACGCTCAGCCAGCCGCAAATGGTCACGGCCGTGACCGGCATCGACGCCGTCGCCCACGCGGTCGAGTCCCTGGTGTGTACCAAGGCCAACCCGTACTCGCGGATGTGTTCGCTCGCCGCCTGGGAGCACCTGGAGCCGAATTTCGAGACGGTCCTCCGCCAGCCGGACAACCTGCCCGCCCGCGCCGCCATGCAGCTCGGCGCCCACTTCGCCGGCATGGCGATCGAGGCGTCGATGCTCGGCGTGTGCCACAGCTGCGCCAACCCGCTCACCGCCCACTACGGGCTGACGCACGGCGTCGCCATCGCGGTCATGCTGCCGCACGTCATCCGGTTCAACGCCCCGGTCGCCCACACCTTGTATGAGCAACTCGACGATTCCGCCGAAGACCTGGCGTTGATCGTTGAGGGCATGGTCCGCGCCGCCGGCCTGCCAAGATCGCTGTCGGAATGCGGCGTCAGCCCCGGTATCCTGGAGTTGTTGGCGCACGAGGCGAACCAGCAGTGGACCGCCCGGTTCAACCCCCGCCCGGTGACGGAAGCCGACATCCTGGGGATCTACCGGGCGGCGCTGTAACCGTGTTCTGCTCGCTCCGCGAGCGGATTCATCTGCCGCTCGTGGAGCGAGCGGAACACAAAAACCCGGAGGCCCCTCGCCATGCTCCGCTCCGCCTGCCTCCTGCTTCTCCTCCCGGCTGTCACGCTCGCCGACTGGCCGCAGTTCCGCGGCGACCCGCAGTCCACCGGCGTCGGCACCGCCAAGCTGCCGGCCGTGCTGAACGAGCGGTGGGTGTTCAAGTGCAAGGACTCGGTAGAGGGAGCGCCGGCGATCGTCGGCGAGGTGGCGTACATCGCGTCCACCGACAAGCACCTGTACGCCGTCGATCTGGCCACCGGCAAGGAGAAGTGGAAGGCGAAGCTGGGCATCATGAAGGCGTCGCCGGCGGTGCGGGGCAAGCGGGTGTACGTCGGCGATGTGGACGGGAACGTGTTCTGCGTGAACGCCGAGAGCGGCGAGCAGGTGTGGAAGTACACGTCCGAGGTGGGCGGGGAGATCGCCAGCGGGTGCAACTTCCACGGCGAGAACGTGCTGGTCGCCGCCCAGGGCATGCCGGTCACGTGCCTGGACAAGGACGGGAAGAAGGTGTGGGAGTTCGCCATCGACGGCGGGTCGAACGGGTCGCCGACGGTGAGCGGGGACCTGGTGTTCGCCAGCGGGTGCGACAGCGCGTTCCACGCCATCGACGCCAAGACCGGGAAAGGGGTGTGGAGCGTGGAGTTGGCCGGGCAGGCGGCGGCCACCAGCGCCGCGGCCGGCGACTTCGCCTACGTCGGCACCGTCACCAACCAGGTGTTCGGCATCGACCTGAAGGGCAAGCGGAAGGCGTGGGAGTTCGAGCCGGCCCGCAAGGCCCAGGCGTTCTACGCCTCCGCCGCCGTCACCGACGAGCTGATCGTCACCGGCAGCCGGGACAAGAAGGTGTACGCCCTGGACCGCAAGTCGGGCAAAGAGGCGTGGACGTTCGTGACCGACGGCATGGTGGACGCCTCGCCGGTGGTGGTGGGCGACCGGGTGTACGTCGGCTGCCTGTCGTTGCCCGGCGAGTTCTACGTCCTCGATCTGAAGAACGGGCGGAAGGTGCAGCAGATCACGCTGGACGGCGGGGTGTGCGGGTCGGTGGCGGTCGGCCCGGACTGCATCCTCGTCGGCACGGACAAGGGGTCGGTGTACTGTCTGAGCAAATAGCCGGCGGCGGGTTCGCGTGCTACATTCGGAAGGTTCGCCCGTCCCACCCCGTCACGCCCCATGCCGTTCCCCGCCCTGGACCTGCCGGCCTTCTTCCGCCGCAAGTACGGCCCAACCGAGCAGGTCGGGCCGAACCCGCTCCGCCGCCAGCGGTTCGGGTACTACGCCCCGGACGACCACTACGAGAGCCTGATCGACCACCTCGTCACCCCCGGCTGTCGCTGGCTGGACGTGGGCGGCGGGCGGAACGTGTTCCCCACCAACCCCACGCTGGCCCGCGAGCTGGCCGCCCGCTGCGGGCACCTGACCGGCGTGGACCCCAGCCCGAACATCCACGAGAACGAGTTCGCCCACGAGCGGGTGCAGGCGTTCATCGAGGATTACCAGTCCGAACAGCCGTTCGACCTGCTCACCCTGCGGATGGTGGCCGAACACATCACGAAACCCGACGCGGCGATGGCGGCCATCGCCCGGCTGCTGCGGCCGGGCGGGAAGCTGGTGGTGTACACCATCAACAAGTGGTCGCCGGTGTCCGTCGCCGCGTGGGTGGTGCCGTTCGGCCTGCACCACCCGATCAAGAAGCTGTTCTGGAAGACGGAGGAGAAGGACACGTTCCCGGTGGCGTACCGGATGAACACCCGGCGGGCGCTGGCGACCCTGGCCGCCGCTCACGGGTTGCGGGAGGTGTCGTTCCGCAAGCTGGACGACCTGGCCACGTTCGCCCGCTTCCGCCTGCTCAACTACTGCGAACTGTCGGCGTGGAAGGCGATGAACACGCTCGGGGTGACGTACCCGGAGAACTGCCTGCTCGGGGTGTACGAGCGAGTCTGACGGGGCGAGCCGGGAGCGTGAGCGACCGGTGGGGTGAATCCTCCGGTCGCTCACGCTCCCGGCTCGCCAACATGGCTGCAAGGGCCGGTACAATTCCAGGTATCCCCACGGTCCCACCCCGGTTCCGGACACTGCACATGACCGCCGCACCCGACCAGGAGAAGACCGGCCTGGGCAACTACTTCATCGCCAACTACCCGCCGTTCTCGTTCTGGAAATCCGACTTCCTGCCCGACGCGCACGCCGCCCTGAACCGCCCGCCGGTGCCGGGCACCCCGCTCGGTCTGTACCTGCACATCCCGTTCTGCCGCAAGCGGTGCAAGTTCTGCTACTTCCGGGTGTACACCGACAAGAACGCGAAGGACGTGAGCGTCTACCTCGACGCCCTGCTGAAGGAGGTGGAGCTGCTGGCGCAGACGCCGTGCGTCGGCGGACGGCCGCTCGACTTCGTGTACTTCGGCGGGGGCACACCCAGCTACCTGAGCGCGGATCAACTCCGCGGGCTGATGACACGGCTGAAAGAAATCATGCCGTGGGACCAGACCCGCGAGGTGGCGTTCGAGTGCGAACCCGGCACCCTCCAGAAGCACAAGCTGGAGGCGCTGAAGGAGGTTGGTGTCACCCGGCTGTCACTCGGGGTGGAGAACTTCAAGCCGGAGATCCTCCAGTACAACGGGCGGGCGCACCTGGAGGACGAGGTGTACCGGGCGTACGGGTGGGCGCGGGAGGTGGGGTTCGACCAGATCAACATCGACCTGATCGCCGGCATGGTGGGAGAGGACTGGGCCAACTGGCGGGAGTGCGTGGCGAAGACGATCAAGCTCGACCCGGAGTGCGTCACCGTCTACCAGATGGAGCTGCCGTACAACACCCGGTTCTCGAAGAGCCTTCAGATGCACGACGCCGACGAGCCGCCGCCCGGCAGCATCGCCGACTGGCCGACCAAGCGGGCGTGGGTGCAATACGCGTTCGACGAGTTCGTGAAGGCCGGGTACGAAGTGACCAGCGCCACCACCGTGATGAAGGACCCGAAGAAGACGCACTTCGTGTACCGCGAGGCGCTGTGGACCGGGGCGGATATGTTCGGCACCGGGGTCGCCAGCTTCGGGCACGTCAACGGCGTGCATGTGCAGAACGTGGACACCTGGGAGGCGTACATCGACAAGCTGGACCGCGGGGAAATCCCGCTCGGCCGGGCGTTCCCCACCAGCGAGCGGGACCGGCTGATCCGCGAGCTTGTGCTGCAACTGAAGACCGGGCACCTGGAGCGGAGCTACTTCACCCGCAAGTTCGGGGTGGACGCGGTGGACGAGTTCCGGCCCGCGTTCGACCAACTGGCCGCCGACGGCTGGTTGACCGTCACCCCCGCCGCGGTGGACACCACCCCCGCCGGGCTGCTCCAGATCGACCGCCACCTGCCGGTGTTGTTCGACCCGCAGTACGTCGGCCAGCGATACACATAAACTGACCGCATGTCGAACGTCGCCCCGCCCGCCCCGGTCCGCATGTGGCCGGTGCTGCTCGTCAACGCCGCCGCCGCCGCCTGGCTCGACTTCACCCGCCTGCACGAGCTGCACTCGTCCGACTCGTTCATCTTCTCCCTGGCCAGCCTGTACGAGTGGCGGCCGTTCTTCTGGGAGCAGGACCGGGTGGGCCTGCTCGTGCCCCTGCTGCTGTCGTGGTGCCAGCACCCGCTCGCCAACCTGCTGCTGCAAACCGGGGTGATGACGTTCGTCGGCCTCACCCTGCCGCTGGCGTTCGCCCGGTTGGTGTCGAGCAGCCCGGCGGTGCCCGCCGCGGTGACGCTGCTGAACGCCGCGTTCGTCGCCCTCGCCCCGCCGCGGTTCCACGACAACCTGTTCATCGTGTGCAACTACCCGGCGGCGCTGGTACTCACCTTCGTCGCCGTCCGCCTGCTGGACCAGCCCACCCGGCGAACCGTGCGGCTGATCGCGGCGGCGGCCCTGATCGGCGTGGCCCATTGGGTGTACCTGGGGGTGAGCGTGTTCCTGCTGCCGCTGTTGGTGGTGCGGGTGTGGATGGCGCCGGGGGTGTTCGGCTGGCGGCGGTGGGTCCGGCCGGCGATCGACCGCACCGTCGTGGTCTACTTCCTCTCCGCGATCGTGAGCGTCGGGCTGATCGCCCTGCTCATGCGGCACGTGCGGGAGGTGGAGCCGTACACCCTGCCCACCAACCCGGACACCCTGCCGGTCGAGGACTGGCCGTGGACCGCCGGCAGCCTGATCGGGCAGGTGTTCATCGACCCGTTGACCTGGGCGTATGCCGCCGGGCTGTTACTCCCGGCCGGCATCGGGGTCTGGATCGCGTGGAAGCGTAACCGACCCGCCGTGCGGCGCGGGCTGTGGTTCGGCGCGATCGTTCTCGCCGCGTCGATCTGCGAGTTCGGCCTCCTGGCCACCCGCGAGTGGGTGGTCACCAACAGCTACCACCCCCGCTACCTGATCGCGATCACCACCGGGCTGGCGGTCGCCGTCGCGCTGGTCGGGCTGGTCCCGGTCTTCGAGCTGCTGAACCCGCGATGGCGGCGGTGGGCGTTACCGCTCGCCGCGGTGCTGCTGCTGCTCGCCGCATCGGCCCGGTACGGCTGGCCCGGACCGAACGTACCGGGGCGGGTGTTCGAGGCTCGCCTCGGGGACGTGGCTCGCGAAGTCGAAGCGGCCGACCCGGACGCCGTCGGCGCGGACTACTGGCTGAGCTGGCCGATCGTCCATTACGTCAACCAGCGGCGGTACGAGCGGGGCGACCGGCGGGTGCTGTCCGCACTGGCCCTGCGGTGCGGTGTGTGGGAGGGGCGGTGGAAGCGGGACCACCCGGACGGGCTGCGGGTGTTCATCCCCGGCCCGCCCGGCCCGCACGAGCCGGACTGGAACCACATGGCGCTGGAGCCGTTCATCGAGTGGCGGTACGGCGAGCGGGCAACGCTCACCCCCGAGCTAACGGCGGACGGGGCGCGGGTGGTCCGGTTCCGGTTTCGATAGTTCGAGCCGCTTGCGGCTTCGCCGACGGCGAAGCCGCAAGCGGCTCGGGTCGATTCACTTCTTCGCCGGCGGGGTGATCTTGGCGAACGGCTTGCCCTTCTTGTCCAGGTTGCGGTTCAGATCAATCGGGTCGAACTCCACCTTCGCCCCGCCGTCCGGCACGTCCGCCTTCGCCGCCCACAGCACCGCGTTCACCACCACCCGGCGGAAGTTCTCGTCCGCCCAGTTGCGGTGGTTGTGCCCGCCGGTGAACCCGAACCCGCGGCCGCCGTCCTTCCGCTCGTAGGCCCACGCCATCGTCTCCAGCCGGCCGAGGTGCTTCTTCGCGTCCGCCGTGCCCCGCTTGTCGTCCGGCGGGATCGCCTGGAGGATCGGCGTCACGCCTTTGGCGTCCGTCACATCGGTCACGTCGCCGACCCAGTGCATGTTGAAGTACCACTCGTCCTGGATGCTGAACGGCTTCACCCCGGTGCAGATGGGGTGCTTCGGCAGGCTGCGGACGTCGGCCACCCAGTGCGGGTTGGTGCTGGTGCGGGGGTCGTAGTACCCGCCCATCCAGTTCACCACCGTCGCCCCGTGCTTCGGCTCGTAGTCCACCGCGTAGTGCAGGTTCAGCCAGCCCACCCCGTTGTCCATCCGCTTCTGCATCTTCGCCAGCCGGTCCTTCTGCACCACCGGGTGCCCGCCGCGGCCGTCCATGTAAAACAGCACCGCCGCCGCGCCGTCGAAGATCGTCTCGTCCTTCGGCCACCCGTCGCGGGCCATCACCGGCCACACCCCGGCGTTCTGCTTGAGCAGGTTGCACAGGATGGCGGTGCCGGCGAAGAACTCGTGGTCGCCGGGGCCGTGGCTCTTGCCGCCGGCTACCAGCACCACCTTCTTCCCCTTGAAGTCGGCCGGCGGCGGCACCTCCAGCGGTACTTTCGATTGGTCGTAGGGGTCGAACCCCAACTCCTTGATCTGCTCCGGCGTGGCCCCTTCTTTTTTCGGCTCCTGGGCGACGGCCCAGACCGGGAATGCGAGGAGGGCGGCGAGCAGCACGCGGCGGGAGAGCATGGCAGGTTCCTGTAATGCGAAGCGGGGTCGGCGGGTATGCCCTGCCAGCAAACCGCGCCGGGCGGCGGATGGCAAGTAGAATCGCCGGACGATCCCTCATGGCCGACCTGATTCTCGCCGACCACACGGACACCTCTTCGTACTCCCCGCCGAGGCCCGCGGTGATCCCGACCCCGACCGTCGAGAGCCTGTACGCCCTGTTCCCGGACCAGGCCGACCGGCCGCGGTACACCCCGATCCGCGGGGACGAGATGCCCGAGCCGTACCGCTCGCTGCTCGTCCACACCCACCACATGACGGTCACGGTCGAGCGGTTCTACGGCGACGCGGTGGACGTGCGGGTGCTGGAGGTGGCCCGGTCGGGCGACGAGTACGCGCGGAAGATTTTGCTCACCCTGCACGGGTCCGGCGAGGTGGTGCAACTCGGCATCGTGCAGATCGACCTGAGCCTGCTAAGCGACGTGGTGCGGGAGCAGATCGTGGAGGGGAAGACGCCGCTCGGCCGCGTGCTCATCCAGAACAACGTGCTGCGGCACATCCAGCCGGCCGGGTACTTCCGGGTCGAGCCGTCGGCAGAACTGGACCGGCTGTTCGGCCGGGCGGACCGGCAGCCGACCTACGGCCGCCTCGGGGTCATCTTCACCGACGGCAAGCCGGCGATCGAGGTGCTGGAGATCCTGGCGGCGGTCTTGTAAGTAGTAGTCACACTCCGTGTGCCGTCATCCAGAACGCACACGGAGTGTGACTACTACTTTCTTCACACCCCCCGCAGCGTCACCTCCACGTCGAACGTCTGGTCCTCCCGCTCGACCGTCAGCTTCACCCGGTCGCCGGCCTTGTACTTGCCCAACAGCTTGCCGAACTCGGCGTTCCCCTTCACCTCCTCGCCGTTGATGGCCACGATCACGTCGCCCGGCGTCACCTGCCCGGACCGGCGGTCCACGCTCATCGCCCGTAGCCCGGCCGCCGCCGCCGGGCTGTTCGCCTCCGTTTGGGCGATCATCACCCCGCGGGTGTACCCGGCCCGGCGAACGCGGAACTGGTCCACCAGCGTGATGCCCAGGTCCGGCTTGAGCAGCTTGCCGGCGCGGATGAGTTCCGGCACCACCTGGTTGACCGTGTCCACCGGCACAGCGAACCCGATGCCCACGCTCCCGCCGTTGCTCTGGGTGGTGGCGATGGCCGTGTTCACCCCGACCAGCCGCCCGTCCTTGTCCAGCAGCGGCCCGCCGCTGTTCCCGGGGTTGATCGGCGCGTCCGTCTGCACCGCCCCGGCGATCGGCTGGCCGGACGGTGACTCGATCTCCCGGTCGAGGGCGGAGATGATGCCCTTGGTGAGCGTCAGGCTGAGGCCGAACGGGTTGCCGATGGCGTACACCTTCTGCCCCACCTGGAGGTCGTGCGAGGTGCCCACCTTGATCGTCTTCAACACCGCCTTGTCGTCCACCTTCAGCACCGCCAGGTCGTACTCCGGCGCCACCCCGACCACCCGCGCCTGCCACGCCGAGCGGTCGGCCATCACCACCCGCAGGGACAGCCGCCGCTTGTACGCCTCCTGGATGACGTGGTAGTTGGTGACGATCCGCCCCTGGTCGTCCCACACGAACCCGGACCCGGTGCCCGCCTGGAACGCCTCCATCTGCATGTTCGACCCGCGGCGGATGACCACCGTGTCCACGTTCACCACCGCGTCCTTCGCCCCCTTGAACAGGTCGATCGCCTCCCGCTCCTCGCCGTCGTACCCGCTCTTCGGGGCGGGGGTTTTGGGGGCGGCGTCCGGGTCGGTCGGCGGACTCTGCTTTGGCCACAGCAGCCACGCCGCCGCCAGCCCGAGCGCAACAGTGAGGGCGAGCAGCCCGGCCAGCCCCCACGCCACGAGGATGGCCGGGCTGGGGGACGAACGGCGGTCGCGGTCGGGCGGCATGACGGACAGTTCCGGTTTTGTGGCGGTTCCAGATCAGGTCCGGCAATGCCGGACCGCGGGCCGCCACAGAGGGCGGCCCCTACAAGACAACCATTTGTTGGGGCCGCCCTCTGTGGCGGCCCGCCGAACGCCCCCGGCGTTCGGCTTCCGGAAACGTCGCTCAGTGGTGGTCGAGGAGTTCGAGCGGGGCGACGATGAACGCCGTGCCGCCGGTGTCGGACCACTGCTCGACGTGGCTCACCCCGGCTTCCACCCGCTGGTAGTCGCCGGCCGTCAACCGCACCCCGGCGACGATCAGCGACCCGTCCAGTACGATGCACTCCTCGGGCTGCGAGTGCGGGTGGGCGGGCAGGCGGGCGCCGGGGTCGAACCGGAACAGGCAGGAGAACATCTGCCGCGCCCGATCGACGTGCAGCAGCCGCATCCGCACCCCAGGGTACGGGGACGGCTGGAAAGCGGTGTCGTCGGCCGCGAGGATGGTGTACCCGGCCGGCGGGTCGAGGCGGTTCAGCAGCTCGGCCTTGAGTTGCGACGGCGGGACCAGTTCCGGCACGTCCGCGGCCAGCGCGGCGACCGGCCCGGTCAGGGTGGCGAGCAGCTCCTCCGCCTCGGGCCAGCCGCCGGCCCGCCGCCGCTCGAACTCGTCCGCCTCGGCCGGCGCGAGGGCGCCGACCGCGTACAGCGTCACGAGGTCTTCCAACTCGTCGGCCGCCAGCAGGGGTTTCATTCGGCGGGCACCTCGTGGGAGCCGGCGGACAGCCGGTCGCGGAGCCGGAGCATCCCCGTGCGGATGCGGGTCTTCACCGTCCCGAGCGGCAGGCTCAGGCGGCGGGCGATCTGCTCGTGCGTCAGCCCGTCGAAGAACGCCATGCGGATCAAGTCCCCCTGTTCGGCCGGCAACTGCCGCAGTGCCGACGACAGCTTACCAGACTCGTCGGCCAGCTCCACAGCCGCGGCCGGATCGTGGGCGGCCGCCGGCTCCGGGCCGTCGTCCGGCTGGGGCTGCCGCTTCCGCAGCCGGTCGGCGGCGCGGGAGCGGGCGATCATCAGCACCCACCCGTCCACGCTCGCCCGCGTGCCGTCGAACCGCCCGGCCTGGTGCCACACCTGGAGGAACGTCTCCTGGAGTACGTCGTCCGCATCCGTCCGGTTTCGCAATATGCGTACCAAATATCCGTACACCCGCGGCGACAGTGTGTCGTACACCGCGGCGAACGCCTGCCGGTCCCGGTCACGGGCGACGCGGGCGAACAACTCGGAAACGCACATCGCGACCCCATCAGCGTGCCGGTCTCAGTTTATCACAAAGCGAAATCCGGGACGACCCGTTCGCCGTACTCCGGGTGCGCGGGTCGCCCAACCACACCCCGCGTACTCATTCGACACCCGGACGAGGGCGGATTCATGGTGCGGGCGCTTCTGCTAACGGCGGGGATGCTGACGGCAATAGCCGGGGTGCGGGCGGACGACAAGCCGCTCGACCGCGGCGAGATCGACAAGCGGGCGTACAAGTTGGCCTACGACACGGCCCTGAAAGGCACGGAACTGTACAACGTCGCCAAAGACCAGGCGGGCTGCCTGCGGCTGTACGAGGGGGCGGTGCCGGCGCTGGCCGCGTTCCTCGACCACCGGCCGGAGTTGGCGAAGACGATCGCGGCGCAGCTGGCCGAGGCCGACCGGCTGGCGACGGTGAAGGACAAGGCGTTTGCCCTGCGGAAGGCGCTGGACGCGGTGATGGAGCAGACCGGCGAAAAGGCGGCGTTGAAGAAGCCGCTGTGGGAGCGGCTGGGCGGGGAGAAGGCGGTGCGGGCGGTGATCCACGACTTCGTGCTGGCCGCCGCCCCGGACCCGAAGGTGGACTTCTTCCGCGGGGGCAAGTTCCCGCTGGACGCGAAGGGCGTCGAGAAGCTGGAGCAGTACCTGGTGGAGCTGGTGAGCGCGACCACCGGCGGACCGCTCAAGTACACCGGCCGGGACATGAAGTCGTCCCACAAGGGGATGAAGATCACGGAGGCCGAGTTCACCGCCCTGGCCGGGCATCTGGTGGCCACGCTGAAGAAGTATAAAGTGCCCCAGGCGGAGATCGACGAACTGGTCGGCATCGTGGCGGGCACGGCGAAGGACATCGTCGAGGTGAAGAAGTGACCGCCCCGCCGCCGACCCCAACCCGGAGGACGATATGCCCACCCGTGTGTTCTTCGCGGCGGTGTCGGCGGCGGTGCTGATGGCGGCCGGCTGCGGGCCGAGCAAGATCAACAAGACGGCGAACTTCACCCTGAACGGCGAGAAGCCGGCGGTCGGGTACGAGGCGAACAAGCAGTCGGCCGAGCAGACGCTCAAGATCGAGGTGGACGCGGACGCCGGGGTCCACGTGTTCGTGGTCACCGGCATGACGCTGGACGACGCGGTGAACACCCCGGACTACGAGCTGAAGGGGAAGGCGGTGGCGTCGAAGCCGGACGCCACCAAGGACACGTTCACCGCCACCGTGCCGGCCGGGCAGAAGCCGGTGGTGGTGGTCACCCTCGGGTCGAAGTCGCTCAAGGCGAGCGGGTCGATCAAGATCACGAACTGACCCTCGGCGAGCCGGGAGCGTGAGCGACCGGAGGTTCAGGCACTCCGGTCGCTCACGCTCCCGGCTCGCCAGTTCACGCTCCCGACTCGCCTTTCACCCGCTTCGCGAACGTCTGCAACCCCGCCTGATACGCTCCCACCCACTCCGTCCGCGGCTCGGTCCGCCCGCGGAAGCGGACCATGTGGTGCGCCGCGTCGGCGGCGGTGAACGGTTCCGTACTCCCCTTCTGTTTCCGCAGGTGGCTCTCCAGCCCGGCCAGCGCCACCACCGCCGCCCCGAGCGCCGTCCCCTCGTTCGACTCCAGCCGTTCGAGCGGCTTGTTCAGCACGCTCGCCAGGATGTCGCACATCAGGTCGTTGCGGGCGATGCCGCCGGACACCGTCACTCGTGTCACGGTCTGCCCCGCCGCCTCGTGTTCCTTCACCGCCAGCCCGATCAGGTACGCGATGGCTTCGAAACTGGCCCGCAGCTTCACCCCCATGTCCGCCGGCTCGCCGCCGACCCATTCGAACCGCGGGGCGGTCACGCCGATGCTCGGCTCGCTCAGCGCGAACGGCAGCACCGCCACCCCGCCGCACCCCGGCTCGACCTTCCGCGCCGCCGCTTCGAGCGCCGCCCAGTCCGGCTTCGCCCCGACCACGCGGTCGAGGAACTGGGCGCCGTTGCTGTAGCACCGCATCCACAGGTACGGCCCCCAGTTCAGCTTCATGCAGTCCAAACTCCCCGCCGCGGGGAGTTTGTCCGACGACGAGTTCACCACCGCCGAGTTGCCGAGGATGACGGCGATCTGCCCCGGATCGACCGCCCCCCCGCCGATCAGCCCGGCCGCCTGGTCGTCGAGCGTGGGGAACAACAGTGGGCGTTCCGCCGAGTCCGGCATGGCCGTGTCGAGGGCGACGTGTTCGGCGAGCTGGCCGAGCGGCGTGTTCATATCCACGATCTCGGGCAGACCCGCCCACACATCGTCGCGGTGGGTCGGGTCGGCCAAGGCGTCGAGCATCTCCCGCCGCCATTGGTTCGTCCGCAGGTCGAGGATGCCGGTGGACGCGGCCGACGACACGCTCGTCTGGTGGAAGTTGGCGGTGAGGAACCCGGCCGCCGCCGGGCCGTGCGGCAGCATCACCGCCGCCCGCTCCCACTCGTCCGCCGTCAGCGTGTGTTCGTCCTTCACCAAGTGGGACAGCGAGTACCGCACCGCCCACGGCCCGCCGGTCAACTCGATCGCCCGCTGCTGCCCGCCCAGCCGGGCCAGCCCCTCGGCGTGGTACTTCGCCAGCGTCTGGTCGTTCCAGCAGATCATGCGGCGGACCTGGGCCGCGTCGTCGTCCAGCCAGCCGGCGGTGTGGTGCGTGGCCGAGATGCCGCCGGCGACCCAGTCGAACATGCGGTCGATTTCCACGAGGCGGCGGTAGAGTTGCCGGGTGGTGGCCCGGGCCTGTCCTTCCAGTTGCAGGTAGCTGAGTTCACTCACCCCGCCGTCGGTGACGAGTTCGGTCGGGAACCGCACCTCGGCCAGCACCTTCCCGCCCACCTCGAACGCCAGCGCCTTCACGCTGCCGGTGCTGAAATCCCACCCGACGACGACGGCCGACTCGGGCACACAGCGGAGCGGTTGAGCGGACATGGCGGATTCCGGAGCGGGACGGGGTCGCCGGTTGGTATATTGCCGGTGGTGTCGGCGAGGGGCGTTTAGATTTTTAGGGTGGCCCGCTCTCTCCGAGAGCGGGAGCAGACACCGACTCTCGGAGAGAGTCGGCCACCCTGATGGCTGATGTTGCGTCAGCCGAGCGCATGGCTCGCCATGCTTCCCAGCGAACGCTGTTCCAGACCGGCTTTCGGGGAAATTACTCGAAGGCCTTCACTGGTCTGGATCAACCTCGTGGTTCGCGGTTCCAGTGAAGGCCTTCGAGTAATTTCCCCGGCCGGTCCGTGAGCGTTCGGTGTGCCAGGTCGAGAGGTAGACGCACCAACCCGACACCACACCGGGCCACGGGGAACGATCCTCGTGGCCCGCGTGCTTTGAGTGCTCTGCTCGCTCCGCGAGCGGATGCTGGCTCACCGCTCGCGGAGCGAGCAGAGTACTTTCAGCCCCATCCGCATCGACTCGAACGCCAGTTCGTCCTCCGTCACCTCGTTCAGCGCCCGCCACTCGTACCCGGCCACGCCGTCGAGCGCCCGTACCGTCTCCGGGTTCACCGCCGTCGCCGTGAACACCAGGTCGCACACCGGGTACGTCACCCCGCGGTACGAGTACTCGTTCGGGCACGAACACATGTAGGCCACGCCGGCGATCTCGATGCCCACCTCCTCCCGCACCTCGCGGTGGAGTGCCCCCTCCGCGGATTCGCCGAAGTCGATGAACCCGCCCGGCAGCCCGAGTTTCCCCTTCGCCGGCTCCTTCGCCCGCTTTATGAACAAATATTTACTACTGACATCCCGGATGAACGCGGCGGCGGATACCGTGGGGTTGAAGAAGAAGGCGAACCCGCACGCCGCACAGGCGAGCGGGTTCGGGCCGGGGGCCACGGCCGCCGCACACGCCGGACAATGCCGGAACAACTGGAGGGGTAGCATCATGATTGGGTATACTGACCGCTCCTGCCGAGCCAGCCTTTCGATCTCCCCGGAGGCGTCCCGCGTGTCCCGTTTCACCTCTTGCGTCCTCGCCGTGTTCGCCGTCACTGCTGTCGTCCGGGCCGACGGCGACCCGAAGGCCGTCAGCTTCGAGAAGGACGTGCTGCCGGTGCTGAAAGCGAAGTGCTTCGAGTGCCACGATGCGAAGAAAGGGAAAGCGGCCTTGCGGCTGGACATGCGGGCGAAGGCGTTCGCCGGCGGGGAGTCGGAGAAGAAGGGGATCGTCGCCGGGAAGAGTGGGGAGAGCGAAATCTACCGCCGGGTGACGAGCAAGAGCGACGAAGAGGTGATGCCGCCGAAGGGCGAGAAGCTGACCGAGAAGGAAATCGCCAGCCTGAGGGCGTGGATCGACGCCGGGGCGAAGTGGCCGGACGCGCTCAGCGGCGAGTCGGCTCAGAAGCATTGGGCGTTCGTCGCCCCGAAGCGATCGGCGGTGCCGCCAGGTTCGCCCCACCCGATTGACGCCTTCGTCCGCGCCCGGCTCGACAAGGAAGGGCTGAAGCCGTCGCCCGAGGCGGCCCGGCACACCCTCGTCCGCCGGCTGTACCTGGACCTGATCGGCCTGCCGCCGACGCCGGCCGAGGTGGACGAGTTCGTGAACTCGAAGGACCCCGCCGCCTACGAGAAGCTGGTGGAGAAGCTGCTGGCGAGCAAGCACTACGGCGAGCGGTGGGGGCGGCTGTGGCTGGACGCCGCCCGGTACGCCGACAGCGACGGGTACGAGAAGGACAAGCCGCGGTTCGTCCACTTCTACCGCGACTGGGTGGTGAACGCCCTGAACCGCGACCTGCCCTATGACCGCTTCGTCACCGAGCAGATCGCCGGCGACCTGCTGCCGAACGCCACGCAGGACCAGAAGGTGGCGACCGGGTTCCTCCGCAACTCGATGATCAACGAGGAGGGCGGCATCGACCCGGAGCAGTTCCGCATGGAGGCGATGTTCGACCGCATGGACGCCATCGGCAAGAGCGTGCTCGGGCTGACCATCCAGTGCGCCCAGTGCCACACGCACAAGTTCGACCCGCTCACGCACACCGAATACTACCGGCTGTTCGCGTTCGTCAACTCGGCGCACGAGGCGAGTGAAACGGTGTACACGGTGGAGCAGCAGAAGCAGCGGGCGGACATCTTCCGGCAGGTCCGCGAGATCGAGGACGAACTGCGACACAAGTCGGCGGACTGGAAGGCGAAGATGCTGGCCTGGGAAGACAAGGTGCGGGGCGATCAGCCGAAGTGGAGCATCCACCGGCCGGAGTTGGACACCAGCGGCGGGCAGAAGCACTACCTACTGGACGACGGGTCGATCCTCGCCGCCGGGTACGCCCCGACCAAGATGACCGAGCCGTTCACCGCCAAGACGGACCTGAAGACCATCTCGGCCGTGCGGGTGGAGGTGCTGACCGACCCCACCCTGCCCCGCGGCGGGCCGGGCCGGTCGGTGTACGGGCTGTTCGGCCTGACCGAGGTGAAGGTGGAGGTGGGCGGGAAGGCGGTGAAGATCGTGTCCGCCACCGCCGACGCCAACCCGCCGGAGGCCCCGCTCGACCCAATGTTCGACGACAAGTCGAAGAAGAAGCGGACGACCGGGCCGGTCGAGTTCGCGTTCGACGGCAAGGACGAGACGGCGTGGACCACGGACGTCGGCCCCGGCCGCAGCAACGTGCCCCGCAAGGCGGTGTTCGTGTTCGAGAAGCCGGCGGACGTGCCGGTCGGGGCGAAGGTGACGGTGAAGCTCACCCAGAACCACGGCGGGTGGAACAGCGACGACAACCAGACGAACAACCTGGGCCGGTTCCGCATCAGCCTGACCGACGCCCCGGCGGCGAAGGCCGACCCGCTGCCGGCGAAGGTGCGGGAACTGCTGGCGAAGCCGCGGGAGCAGCGGAGCGAGGCGGAGGAGAACGCGGTGTTCACCGCGTACCGTCAGTCCGTGCCGGAGTGGAAGGAGGCGAACGCGAAAATCGAGGAGTTGTGGAAGACGCACCCGCTCGGCACGTCGCAACTGGTGCTGAACGAGATGGCCGCCCCACGGAAGACGCACCTGCTCAAGCGGGGCGACTTCCTCAAGCCGGCCGAGCCGGTGAGCGTGGGCGTGCCGGCGTTCCTCAACCCGCTGCCGGCCGACGCCCCGGCCAACCGCCTCGGGTTCGCCCGCTGGCTGGTGTCGAAGGACTCGCCGACGACGGCCCGGGCGTTCGTCAACCGGGTGTGGCAGGCGTACTTCGGCACCGGGCTGATGAACACGCCGGAGGACTTCGGGGTGCAGGCCGACGCGCCGACGCACCCGGAGTTGTTGGATTGGTTGGCGTGCGAGTTCATGGAACCTTCCATCGACCCCCTCACCCCCAGCCCCTCTCCCTCAAGGGGCGAGGGGAGCAAGCAGCCGTGGAGCGTCAAACATCTGCACCGCCTGATCGTCACCTCGGCCACCTACAAGCAGTCGTCGAAGCTGACGCCGGAACTGCGGGAACGCGACCCGGCGAACAAGCTGCTCGCCCGCGGGCCGCGGTTCCGGGCGGACGCCGAGGTGGTCCGCGACATCGCGTTGTCAGTGTCCGGGCTGCTCAACCCGGCCGTCGGCGGGCCGCCGGTGTACCCGCCCATCCCGGCGTTCATGACCCAGCCGCCGGCCAGCTACGGGCCGAAGGCGTGGCCGGAGAGCACCGGCGCGGATCGCTATCGCCGCAGCCTGTACGTGTTCCGGTTCCGCAGCATCCCGTACCCGGCGCTCCAGGCGTTCGACGCCCCGACCGGGGATTTCGCGTGCGTCAAGCGGTCGCGGTCGAACTCGCCCGTCCAGGCGCTCACCGGGCTGAACGAGCCGATGTTCGTGGAGGCGGCGCAGGCGCTCGGCCGCCGGGTGCTGGCCGAGGGCGGGAAGACGGACGCCGAACGGGTGGCGCACCTGTTCCGGCTGTGCGTGTCCCGCCCGCCGGCCGACGCCGAGTCGAAGGCGGTGCTGGCGCTGCTGGCGAAGCAGGTGGAGAAGTATTCGAACCCGAAAGCCGACCCGTGGGCGGTGGCGTTCGGCAAGCCGGACGAGTACGGCAAACTGCCGAACACGGCCACGCCGGCGGAACTGGCCGGGTGGGTGGCCGTCAGCCGCGTGCTGCTCAACCTAGACGAGACGGTGACGAAGGAGTGAACCACGAAAAAAGCCGCGGGATGGCCATCCCGCGGCTTTCGGATTCGGTCGGGTTTACGCTTCCGTCACCTCGACGGTGACGCACGACACGTTGTCGCGGGAGCCGGAGTCGAGGGCGAGCTGGCCCAGCCCCTCGGCGCACGCCTGCATGTCCGCCTGCCCATCGACGTACGCACCCATGCCGTCGTCGGACACCACCCCGGACAGCCCGTCGGTGCAGAGCAGGAAGCGGTCGCCGGCCTTGATGTCCACCACCTGCACGTCCGGCCCCTCGCCGACTTCTTTGCTGCCCAGGTACTTCCACAGCACGTTCTTGAAGCGGTGCTCCTTCGCCTCGGCGGCGGTGATGGTGTTCGCCTCCACCAGCGCCTGGGCGAGCGAGTGGTCCACCGTCAACTGCTGCACCTGCTTGTTCCGGATCAGGTAGCAGCGGCTGTCGCCCACCCCGGCGACGAACATCTCCCCGCCCCGCCGCCACACCGTCAGCACCACCGTGGTGCCCATGTTCTTCATGTCCTTGTCGAGCTGGCCCATGGCCATGATCTCTTCGTTCGCCTGCACGATGGCCCGGCGGATGACGCCCTTCACCGCCTCGGTGTTCAGGTTCAGGGCGATGTGCTTCCGCAGCTCGCGGGGGATGATCTCGATCGCCTTCTTGCTGGCGATCTCCCCGGCCGCCTGCCCGCCCATGCCGTCGGCCACGATGGTCACCGTCAGGTCGGGGAACGCCTTCACGTCCACCGAGTCCTCGTTGTTCTCGCGGTAGTTGCCGAGCAGGCTGCACTTACCGATGTTCAGTGCGAAGGCCATAGGGGTCCGGACCTCTCTCCTCGGCGTGTCCTCGCCGCAGCGGGGTTGTAGCCGGGGGTTAACACCCGACTCGTCCGACGGCCGTCCGGCAATCCGGCGCGTGGCCCGTCGACGCAATTCATGTCAGCTTACAACCATACTCCGAACAGTGCAACTCGCACCGCCTTTCCGTCGGCGTTTCGGGTGCCCGGTGTAAACCCGGCCGTAAACTTCGTGTGTCGATGAAACCGACACCCGGTTCCCCTCCCGCCGGCCCCGAATCGCGGGTAAATTGGCCCGCCGAACCGCCCCCGTTCGCCCCGCCATCCGAAGGACTGCCGTGTCGAACGTCGCCCTCGTCCACGACTGGCTGACCGGGATGCGGGGCGGGGAAAAGTGCCTGGAACCGGCCGCCCGGCGGTGGCCGTCGGCCCGGCTGTTCACCCTGCTCCACAAGCGGGGGAGCGTGTCGTCGGCCATCGAGCGGCTACCGATCACCGCAAGTGTGCTGAACCGCCTGCCCGGCTGGCCGCGGTACTACCGCTACCTGCTGCCGCTCATGCCGGCCGCCGCCCGGTGGAAAATCCCCGCCGACACCGACCTCGTCCTCAGCTTCAGCCACTGTGTGGCGAAGGCCGCCCGCCCGCCGGCCGGGGTGCCGCACGTCTGCTACTGCTTCACCCCGATGCGGTACGCCTGGCACATGCGGGACTCGTACTTCCGCGGCGGGCTGAAGGCGAAGCTGCTGGACGTGGTGCTGCGGCGGCTGCGGGACTGGGACCGCCGCACCGCGAGCCGCGTCACGCATTTCGTCGCCATCAGCAAAACGATTCAGGCCCGCATCCGCGAGTGCTACGGCCGGGAGAGCGTCGTCATCCACCCGCCGGCCGACACGGATTTTTACACCCCGGCCGCGGTGCCCCGTGAGGACTTCTACCTCGTCGTGTCCGCCCTGGCCCCGTACAAGCGGTTCGACCTGGCGATTCAGGCGTGCGAACGGCTCGGCCGGCGGCTGGTGGTGATCGGCAGCGGGCAGGAGGAGCGGAAGCTGCGGGCGACCGCCGGGGCGAACACCACCTTCCTCGGCTGGCAGCCGGACGAGGTGATCCGCGACCACTACCGCCGCTGCCGGGCGGTGCTGTTCCCGGCCGAGGAGGACTTCGGCATCGTGCCGGTGGAGGCCCAGGCGTGCGGGGCGGCGGTGATCGCGTTCGGCAAGGGCGGGGCGACGGAGACGATCCGACCGTTGGGGGAACCCGATCCGACCGGCGTGTTCTTCACCGAGCAGACGGTGGACGCGGTGGTCGCGGCGATGGAGCGGTTCGAGCGGGATCAAGCGGCGTTCGACCCGGCGAGCGCCCGCCAGAACGCCGAACCGTTCGGCCTGGAGCGGTACGAGCGGGAGCTGTTCGGGTATGTGGACCATGTCTTGGTGAACCCCGGCCGCAAGGCCGGTGGGTAAAATCACACCCGCGGCCCTTGCGGGCCGGGTTCACCAAACGCCACCAGCGGTGCGGCTACGATGCCACTTTAGGCGCGAAGTACAGCCCGCCGAGCGTCTCGCGGAAGTGCGGGTCGGAGAACCTCCAGATGTGCATCTCCAGGAAGTAGTGGGCGGCCACGCACACGTCGAACAGCACCAGCAGGCCGACCCACGCGCCGCCCGCCGCGGCCGGGGCCATCACGCTCATCCCGCCCGTCACCCCGGCGGCCAGCAGCAGCAGCAGGCCGACGAAGACCGCCGGCCGGCTCCGCACCCAGCCGTACCCGCGGTCCAGCCGGCTGGTCGGGTCGAGCGGCAGGCGGAACACCCGCGGGTACATGAGTACGTGGTACTCGACGTAGTGCATCGCCAGCGCCGCCAGGTACAGCGGCAGGAACACGGCGGCGGCGAACGTGCCCGCCGTCTGCGCGGTCAGGTACAGGGCGGCGGTCAGCCCGCGACGGGTGCGGGGCACCTGAACCACGGCCGCGGCGTACAGCCCGAGGGCGAGCGCCGCGAACGCCACCCACCCGACCTGCAGCCACCCGAGCGGCAGCCGGGCGGCGTACAGCGGCGGCACATCGCCCAGGCTGAGCGGCCCGCCGGCCAGGAGCAGCGGGCACCACCCGCCGGCCAGATCGGTGGCGAACAGCGCCCCGACCAGGGCCAGCCCGCTGGCGTTCTCCGCCCCCTTCGCCCACGCCGGGAACTTCGCCCGCGTCCGCGCTTTGAACAGCTGGTACACGCCGAACGTCTGCCGGGTGAGGTGCAGGAAGTTGAACACCCGCACCCCGGCGTACAGCAGCCCGACCACCGCCGGGACCGTGGCGAACAGGTTCAGCCCGTGAACCGCGGCGAACGTCACCAGGATGCCGAGCGGCACGCCGAGGAACACGACCAGGTTACGGGTACTCGACGTGAAGTGCCGCAGGTTCGCCCGCGTGCAGTAGACCGTCACCGTCAGCACCAGGTGCGTCGCCCCGAACAGCCACAGGTAGCCCGTCCCGAGCCACGTCCCGTCCCACCCGGCCAGCACCATCGCCGCCACCGGCAGCGTGACCGCCAGGAACGACCCGAGGATGACCGCCGCCGGCCCCGGCCGCTCGAAGTACCCGGGCGGCGGGGCGGCGGCCCGCGGGGCCGGCAGCGGGGTGTCGGTGTCGGCCGGGGCCGAGAGGGTGTTGGTCATCGGTGGTCCGTTCGGGCGATCGCCGCCGAACTGTAGAACGCCGGCCCCGCGGGGCAACCGTACAATTCCGTCATGCCACCCACCGTACTCATCTGCGACGACGAAGAGGGGATCGCCTGGGCGCTGCGGAAGCTGTGCGAGCGGCGGGGCTACCGCGCCGTCGTCACCGCGTCCGCCGAAGACGCCCTCAAGGCCGCCGCCGACACCCCGCCGGACGCCGTGTTCCTGGACGTTCGCCTGCCGGGGATGGACGGTTTGACCGCCCTCGCCAAGCTACGGGCGGTGGCGCCGGCGGCGCGGGCGATCGTCGTCACCGCCCACGGCAACCTGTCCACGGCGGTGAAGGCGGTGGAGGGCGGGGCGTTCGACTACCTGGCCAAGCCGTTCGACCTGGATCAGGCGTCGGACAGCCTGGAGCGGGCGCTCCGCCACCGGCCGGGGAGCCAGCCGACCGAGCCGGCAGCCCCGCCGAGCGACGAGCTGGTCGGCCGCAGCCCGGCCATGCAGTCGGTGTTCAAGCGGATCGCGCTCGTCGCCCCGACCACCGCCTCCGTGCTCATCACCGGCGAGAGCGGCACCGGGAAGGAACTGGTGGCGCGGGCCATCCACGCCCACAGCCCGCGGCGGGGCAAGCCGTTCCTGCCGGTCCACGTCGCCGCGCTCAACCCGAACCTGGTCGAGAGCGAACTGTTCGGCCATGTGAAGGGGGCGTTCACCGGCGCCGACCGCACCCGGCCGGGGCTGCTCACGCTGGCCGACGGCGGCACCGTATTCCTGGACGAGTTGGGGGACATCCCGCTGCCGGTGCAGGCCAAGCTGCTGCGGGTGCTGGAGCGGCAGGAGGTGATGCCGGTGGGCGGGGTGGAGGCGCAGCGGGTGGACGTGCGGATCGTGTCCGCCACCAACGCCGACCTGTCGGCGGCGGTGAACGACGGCCGGTTCCGGGCCGACCTGTTCTTCCGGCTGAACGTGTACCCGATCCACATTTCCCCGCTCCGCGACCGGCCGGACGACCTGGCGGCGCTGGCCGACCACGCCCTCCGCTCGTTCACCGCCACCCCGGTGTCACTGCCGGAGGACACGCTGGCGGAGTTGAAACGGCGGACGTGGCCCGGGAACGTCCGCGAGCTGAAGAACGCACTGGAACACGCCGCCATCCAGGCCCGCGGCGGGCCGATCCGCCCGGAACACCTGCCCCCGCCGTCGGCCGTGGCCGGCCCCGCCACCCTGCGGGACAAGCTGGCCGGCGTCGTCCGCGACTGGGTGCGGCAGCAGATCGCCGACGCCCCCGAGGAGCCGGCCGAGCTGCACCAGACACTGCTCGACGAGATCGAGCCGGCGGTGCTGGGCGAGGTGCTGGACCGGCTCGGCGGCAACCGGCTGGTCGCCGCCCGCTGGCTCGGCCTGGCCCGCGCCACCGTGCGGAAGATGATCCGCAAGTACCACCTGGAACCGGCCGGCGCGGACGACGGTGACGAGGGGGAGTGAGCCGGTGTCTTCGCTGGTGTCCGGCCTTTAGGCCGCTCTACTCCGAAACGGATACACGGGCTGAAGCCCGGACACCAGCGAAGACGGCTCAGCACATCTGTAGGTCCATGAACACACTGTCGAACTTCGCGGCGGCCAGGTGTTCGCGGCGGACGAAGAAGTAGAACGCCCCGCCGTCGCCCACTTCGAGGCCACACGCCGTGTCCCGGTTGAACTGCGACAGCAGCAGCCAGTCCTTCTCCTTCTTGTACTGCACCGGGTCCTCCTGAATCGGCTGATAGTTTCCAAGTAACTGGTGCGGGCCTTTCACCGGCACGACCCCGTCCTCCAGCACGTCCGAAAAGAACTCGCCGTACTCGTCCTGCTCCGCCTCCCGCTTCACCCCCGCCTGCTTCAGCGCCACCGTGTCGATCCCCGGCGCCGTCCCGCGCTCGGTGAACGTCACCCGGCACGGCTTCAGCCGGCACTCCTTCGGCAGGTCTTTGGGCATCTTCAGCCGCGTCAGCCCGTCGGCGTCCGGCGTGTACAGCACCAAGCCGGGCGGCGGTTCGTCGTACACGTCGTCGAGGTACGGCTGAAGATCGATGAAGAACGACAGCAGACCGGAACGCGGCAGCCCCGCCGACGCGGGACTCGCCGCCACCTCGTCCAGATTCCACTGCCCGAGGAACGCCATCTGGTTGTCGTCGTTCGTCGGCCAGTCGGTGCCGGCGGGCAAATCCGGGCACCCGCCCACCTTGCTCACACCGACCGGGATCAGCTTGTCCGCCTTCACCCGCTTCGTCTTCACATCCAGGGCCGGCTTCACCGCCCCGCGGATCTTGCCCGCCCACTTCGGCGCCTCGTCCCGCGACGCGAGCGCCCGGTCCAGGTCGTACCCGAGCAGGCTCCGCCACGCCTTCACCGCCCCCGTCGGCGGCTTCGGCAGTTTGCCCCCGGTCTTCCGCCACTCCAGCCACTGCCGCACGAACTGGCCCCGCGGGTCGGCCCGCTCGTCCAGCCAGTCGGCGTACACCAGCTTCGGCAGGTCGTCCGCCGGGTTCGCCAGCACGGCCGCGAGCAGGCCGTACTCGTCGGGGTGGCGACAGGCCGGGGTGGAGATCGGGGATTTGGGCACGGGCGAGTCCTGGGTCGGGGCTGGTCGGTTCTGTTAGCCCGACGCGCGAGCGAGGGAACTGGCTCGCCCCTCGCTCGCGCGTCGGGCTAACAAGACAGCGTCGGGCTAACACCGGGGTGAAGCATACCGCAAAATGGGGGTGCGGTGGTAGCGGCGTAGGTGAACGAAGTTGCGGGCGGCGGCGTACAGTTCTGACCCGGTGACGACTCGCCGTCGCCTATAACAATCGCGTCCACCCCCGCCCCCGGCCCCCGATGACCCCACCGCTCTCCGCCCCGCCGGGCGGTCACGCCACCCTCCTGCCGACCCCCGAGCCGATGCCGCCGGCCGACCTGAGCCGGCTGCTCACCACCCTGGAAGGGAACGTGGCCGGCGTGTTCCTGGGCAAACCGGAGGTGATCCGGCACGCGGTGCTGGCCCTGCTGGCCGACGGCCACCTGCTGCTGGAGGACGTGCCGGGGGTGGGCAAGACGCTGCTGGCCAAGGCCATCGCCCGGTCGCTCAACTGCAAGTTCAGCCGCATCCAGTTCACCCCGGACCTGCTGCCCAGCGACCTGATCGGCACCAGCGTGTACCGCCAGCACGCCGGGGCGTTCGAGTTCGTGCCCGGCCCGGTGTTCGCCCAGGTGATCGTGGCGGACGAGATCAACCGCGCCACCCCTCGCACCCAGAGCGCGCTGCTGGAGGCGATGAGCGAGCGGCAGGTGACCACCGACGGACTGAGCCGCCCGCTCGGCCCGCCGTTCCTGGTGCTGGCGACGCAGAACCCGTACGAGTTCGAGGGCACCTACCCGCTGCCGGAGAGCCAGCTCGACCGCTTCCTGATGAAGGTGAAGATCGGCTACCCGGACCGGGCGGCCGAGCGGAAGATCCTGTCCCAGCACCGCTCCGGCGAGCCGGTGGACCACCTGAAGCCGGTACTCAGCCCGGCCGAGATCGTGGCCCTGCAGATGGTGGTGCGGACCGTCACCGTCGAGCCGCCGGTGGCCGAGTACGTCATCGACCTGGTGGAGGCCACCCGCACCCACCCGGACGTCCACCTGGGGGTGAGCACGCGGGCGGCGCTGGCGTACTACCGGGCGGCGCAGGCGGCGGCGCTCATCGCCGGCCGGCGGTACGTCACCCCGGACGACGTGAAGGGGCTGGCGGTGCCGGTGCTGGCGCACCGGGTGCTGACCAAGGGGTACGACGCCAGCGGGCGGAGCAACGCCGAGGCGGTGGTGGCGGACATCGTCGCCAAGACGCGGGTGCCGGTATGACCGGCCGCATCCGGTTCGTGTGGACGAAGGAGTTCGCCCTGTGGCTCGGGGTGGTGCTGCTCATCGGGTTCATCGGCTGGTTCAAGGCGATCAACCTGATCTCCCTGCTCGCGTACCTGCTGCTCGCCCTGCTGGTGGTGAACCTGCTGATGGCGTGGCGGATGGTGCTGCGGGTGTCCGCCACCCGCACCCCGCCGCCGCCCAAGTTCGCCGGCGAGACCTCGACGGTGATCGGGGAAATCCGCAACTCCTCGACCGACCGGGCCGTCGTCACCGTGCGGGAGTCGGTGGGCGGGTTCCCCCGCACCTGGTTCGTGTCCACCCTGCCCGGCGGCGGGGCGGTCGAGTTCGCCGGCCCGATCCAGTTCGCCCACCGCGGGCGGTACCCGGTGCCGGCGATGGAGGCGGCGTCCGGCTACCCGTTCGGGCTGGTCGAGCTCACCCGCCCGCTGCTCACCGCCGGCGAGGTGGTGGTGCTGCCCGCCCTCGGGCAGGTGGACGTGGCGGCGTTCCGCCGCTGGCTGGTGCGATCCGCCGGGGCGGCCGATTTTCACCGCCGGTCGCACCGGCGGATGGCCCAGTCGGACGGGGACGTCCGGGGGGTGCGGACGTACCGCCCCGGCGACCCGCCGCGGGACGTTCACTGGCGGACCTCCGCCCGGCGGGACCAACTAATGGTCCGCGAGTACGACCGCTCACCGCCGCAAGACCTGCTCATCGTCCTCGACCCGTGGGTGCCGTCCGCGGCCGACCGCACCGCGGCGGGTAAACTGGACTGGGCGCTCAGCCTGGCGGTGTCGGTGGCGTGGGGGTGGGCGCACGCCGACTCGGCCGGCAGCCTGACCCTGCTGGTCGGCGGCTCCGCGTGGACCGCCCGCCGCGGGCCGAGTACGCCGGGGTTCGTCCGCACCGGGTTCGACGTGCTGGCCGACCTGGCCGGGTCGCCGTCGGTGCCGCCCATCCCGCCCGAGCTGCTCCGCGGCACCGAGCGGGCGTTGCGGCTGGTGGTGAGTACCCGGCCGAACGGGCCGGTGGCGGGCGAGCTGCGGGCGAAGGGGTTGGCCGTGGCGGCGGTCGATCCGGGGGTGACGCCGGTGTGGTTCGTGCCGCCGCGTGCGGTGGCCCGGTGAGGGGAGGCCGATGCCGAACGACTTCTGGTTCCGGCTGAGCACGTACCTCACCCTGACGGCGGCGTGCGGCTGCCTGGCCTACGCCGAGTGGGAGCTGCTGCCCGAGGTGAGCGCGTTCGCCGGGGTGGTGGTGCTGTTCCTGATCGCCTCGTTCTTCGCCGGCCGGCGGTTCGAACTGGGGCTGGGCAAAGCGAACCTGCTCGGGCTGGTCATCGGCATCGCCGCCGCCCTGTGGGTGGTGTACCACATCGCCCGGTCCGGCGGGGACGGGCCGCTGGCCAAGATCGGCATGCCCACCGCCCTGCTGCCGGTCATCGCCCCGGTGCTGATGGTCCTCATCCCGGCCAAGCTGCTGCGGCCGAAGCACGTGGGCGACTGGTGGGCCATGCACGGGGTGGCGGTGGCGGCGGTCGGGCTGGCGGCGGCCATCGAGGACGACGCGGCGGCGGTGGTGCTGATGGCCGTGTACGCGGTGGCCGCCGCCTGGAGCCTGGTGCTGTTCTTCTACCGCCGCGGCGGCGGGTTCATCCCGCCGATTCCCGGCCAGCCGCCCCGCCCGGCCCCGCAGGTGCTCGACCCGGACCTGTCCGGCCGCGGCCCGCGGTGGGTGTTCGCCCGGTCGGTGCTGTGGCTGGCGCTGGCCGCGGTGGTCGCCCTGCCGGTGTTCTTCGTTCTCCCCCGCCGGGCCATCGACGCCTGGTCCATCACCCGCGCGCGGTACGAGGTGGGGCAGTCGGGCGAGGCGTCGGTGGACCTGACGCACAACGTGGACCTGGAGCAGACGGACGAGGTGGCGTACACCCTGACCGTCACGCCCGTGACCGACAACCCCGAGTTCGAGCTGCCGGCCGAGCAGTTCTGGCGGGCGCGGGCGTTCGCCGAGTACCGCGGGGGCAAGTGGAACCGCTCCACCAACATCCCGAACGTGATGCCGCTCGACCCGCTGCCGGCCAACCGCCTGCCGGCCGCGTCCACCGTGGTCGATGCGGCCGAGTTCGGCCCGACCGCGTTCACAGTCGAGTTCACCCCGCAAGACAAGGAGAAGGTGCCGGTGCTGGCCGCCCCGGTGTGGTGGCTGCCGGGCAAGTCGCCGGTGCGGTGGGAGCGGACGGGTGCCGGCTGGCCGCGGGCGGCGGACGGGTCGTACCTCGGGGTGGCCACCGACTCCAAGCTCCAGAAGTACCGCCAGGCGTGCCTGCCGGCCGCGGCGGACGGCCTGGGCAAGCCGTTCGAGGTGGTCAGCGGGGCGCCGGACCGCGAGGGCATGTTGCTGCGAGTGACGGACCCGGCGGTGAAGGACGACCTGCGGCGGATCGCAGACGAGTGGCTGGATCGGGCCATCGCCGACGGCCAACTGCCGGCGGAAGCCCGGCTGAAGAACAACCCGGCGGGCGCGACCGACCCGGCGTACCACGAGAAGATCGCAAGCCTGTTCGCCGCCCGCTTGTCGGACGGGCAGGAGTTCACCTACACCACCGACGTCGAGCGGAAGGACGCGAAGCTGGACCCGGTGCTCGACTTCCTCCGCAACACCCGCTCCGGGCACTGCGAGCTGTTCGCCTCGTCTCTGGCCCTGCTGCTGCGGGCGGTGGACGTGCGGGCGCAGTACGTCACCGGGTACAGGGGTTGGGACCGGGACGAGACCGGCCACCCGGTCATCCGCCGGCGGATGGCGCACGCCTGGGTGGAGGTGCTCGTCTCCCGCCCGGCCCCGCCCGGGTTCGCGTACCACCCGAACACCCCGCCGGACGCCCGCGGGCGGGTGTGGCAGTGGCTGATGCTCGACCCGACGTCCGGCACGACGGCCACCCAGACGGCGGCGCCGGTGAAATCCTGGTTCGAGCGCGGGGCGTCGTTCCTGTCCGCGTTCATCGCCCAGTACAACCCGGAGCGGCGGCAGCAGGCGCTGGCGGTGATCGGCCGGTACGGGCCGTTCACCCTGGTGGTCGTCGGCGGCCTCCTGCTCGCCCGCTGGGCCGTGCGGGCCGCCCGCCGACGGCAGACTCCCGAGACCGCGGCGCTGGGCGAGTTGGCGTGGTACGAGCGGTACCTCGCCCTGATGCGGCGGCACGGGCAGGAGCCGATGACCGGCGAGACGCCGCGAGAGTTCGCCGCCCGCGGCGGCATTGCGCTGAGTGGCGCGAACCACCCGGCGGCCGACGTGCCGGGGTTCGTCGCGTCCAAGCTGTACCGCGCCCGGTACGCCGGTCAGCCGCTCACCGCCGAGGACGAGGTCCAAGTGAATGACGCCCTCACCCGGCTGTAGTCCGACGCCCGAGGTGCGCCATGACCATCCCCCGCCTCACCGCCGAGAACAGCGTCCTCATCGTCGTGGACGTGCAGGACAAGCTGCTGGCGAAGATGCCCACGGCCGTGGAGTTGGTCGAATCGGTCGGGTTCCTGCTCGACGTGGCGAACGTGCTTGCGGTGCCGGCGCGGGCGACCGAGCAGTACCCGAAGGGGCTGGGGCCGACCACCGCCGCGCTCGCCCGCCGGCTGCCGCCGAACCCGCCGGCCAAGACCGCGTTCAGCTGCTGCGGGGTGGCCGGGTTCCTGGACGAGCTTTGGCTGGGCGGCCGGCAGTCGGTCGTGCTGACCGGGATGGAGGCCCACGTGTGCGTGGCCCAGACCGCGCTCGACCTGTTGGCCGCGGGGATGCGGGTGTTCCTGCCGGTGGACGCGGTCGGCAGCCGGTACGACATCGACCGGGAGACGGCGTTCCGGCGGCTGGGAGGTGCGGGGGCCGTGCTGACCACCGCCGAGGCGGTGGCGTTCGAGTGGGTGGGCGACGCCGCCCACCCGCAGTTCAAGGCGGTCAGCCGCCTCGTGATCGATCGGATAAGGGGATGAGGACGACCCGCCTCGGCTCAGCGGCAGACCGTCACGACGTTCACGATCCGACGCCCGGCGGCGGCCGCCCGGAGCGACTCTTGGGCCATCTGCTTCAGGTAGTAGCACGACACCCGCCCGCTGATCTCCAGCGTGTCGTCCGTCTCACGGACGTTCAGGCGGCGGATTTCCGGGTTGGACGACTTGAGCAGAACCTGCACCGGGTTCGGCGGCGGGACCAGTGTCGCGGTCATCGGATCGCTCCTTCTGCTACACCCAAGGCGGGCAACCCGGGTCCGGTGACGGCAATCGGGGTAGATGCCGGGGAGGGTTGCGACGTGACTCACTGGGGAAAGGGTCACGTTCGCGTGGGGGCGATTCCATTCCCCCGACAATGTTAAACGCCGGTATTCCCGCCCGCAACCGTTTTTCCGGAATCTCCGTTCAATTTTCACCAGACCCCCGCACCTGACCCATGTCCACCGTACAACCGGCCCGATTGCTACGAACCGCCCATCGAGTCCGTCACTTCGTCCCTGCAATCGTCACAGCCGCCCTTCTCGGTGCCGGCGTTCCCCTGTTCCTGCGGATGCCGGTGTGGTGCGACATCACCCTGTACGACCTGGCCGCCCGCAACATCCTCCGCGGCGGGGTTCACTACCGCGATCTCTTTGACACCAACACGCCGGGGTATGTGTGGCTGCTCGCCGTCGTCCGCTCGCTCGTCGGCTGGAGTTCGGAGAGCCTGCGGGCGGTCGATCTGCTGTTCTTCGCCGGCATCGTCCTCGTGCTCGACCGGCTGGCGCGGCGGGGCGGGGCGAGCGGACTCAACCGCCTGTGGCTGGCGACCGGGTGCGTCGGCTTCTACCTGTTCACCGAGGAACAGGTCCACGCCCAGCGGGATGTGTGGCTGGCCCTGCCCGCCCTGCTCGCCGTCTCCGAGCGGCTGAAGCGGATCGCCGAACCGCGGCCCGGCGTGTTCCGCCCGGCGGTCGTCGAGGGACTGTTGTGGGCGGCGGCGGTGTGGGTCAAGCCGCACTTCCTGCTGGTGGCGGCGGCCGCGTGGCTGCTCACCGTCCGCCGGCTGGCCGGCGGGCAGCCGCGGCCGTGGCGGGCGGCGGCGCTCGACCTGCTGTGCAACCTGACCGCC
>JALHQU010000023.1 GCA_022841795.1 Fimbriiglobus sp. | reverse complement strand
CGGACGTCCCGTCCGCATTCCGAGCGGACGGGACGTCCGCGCTCCCAGGGTGCCCACGGGGGGGAGAGCCGCGACCGCCAGGGAGCGGGGGAGTGTGAAGACGACCTCACCCGCCGGCCGGCTCCGGCCCGGCGTCCTCCACCCACGTCACCGCGGCCACTTGCTCTGCGCCGAGCAGCTCGCGGAGGCGTGCGCGGGAGCCTGTGCCCTCGGCGACAGCACCGGACAGCTCGGCACCTGTGAACGAGCACCCGTCGAACGTCGAACGGCGGAGATCCGCACCCCGCAGCACCGCCCCGGCGAACGAGCACCGCTCGAACAGAGACGCCCGCAGGTCGCACCCGGACAGATCGGCCCCGGTGAAGTCGCAGTCGTTGAAGTCGTTCCAGCACAGGCACGAGCCGGACAGGTCGGTGCCGGCGAACGACACCCGCTCGAACAGCGACCGCCCGAAGAAGGTGCGGGGCATGGTCAGGCAGCTGAGGTCGGTGCCGTCGCGCCCGGTGCGGAAGAAGCCGAGCCGTGACACCTCGTCGTAGATGGTCGGCATACGGTCGGGGACCGCGGGGCTGCCGTCCGGGTGGCGGGGCACGTCGGAGTGCAACGACTCCAAGTACCGCCACGTCTCCTCCAGCGACTTCCGCATCCGAAGCCCTCCGCTGCCGAACGCTCTACGACATGGTACTCGAACTCCCCGGCACAACTGATGTGGCCCGACGCGAGGGTGGTCGGATGGGATGACAGACTGCGCCCCGCTCCGCCGCCGGTCACAGGTACTCGACGTGGTCGCGCATGTCGTCGGCGGTGTCTCTGTTACTAACCCGCAGGTTGTCCGGGTGGTGCCGGAGTGTGGTCACACACGCCGAGAGCGGGAATCCGAACCCGCTCTCGGCGAGAGCGGGCCACCCTACGAATCACCCCTTCACCGCGATGGCGGTGGCGGTGGCGTACAGCCGCGAGTAGCTGAACGCCACCAGGATGCGGGCGGCCCCGCGGTCGTGCATGCGGTCGCGGGTCGGCCCGGTCACCACCGCCAGCGGCTCCACCGCCGTCTCGCACACGACCTCCACGTCCTTCCAGTTCACCCCCCGCTTCCACTTGGTGCCGAGCGAGCGGAACACCGCCTCCTTGGCCGCCCACACGGCGGCGTAGAACTCGGTGCTGTGCGTGCGGTCGCGGCAGTACGCCGCCTCCCGGTCGGTGTACACCTGGCCGATGAACCTGTCCGCGTGCCGGTCGATCAGCTTCCGCACCCGCGGGCAGTCCAGGATGTGCGTGCCCAGCCCGACGATGACCATGTGTGCGGTTCCGACGACCTCTGGGGCTACCGTTTGGCGTATCCGGCGGACCGGACTTAGGCCAGCGGTGGGAAGAAGACCTCACCCCCCGGCCCCCTCTCCGAGCCGGAGAGGGGGGAGACTCTTCGCCGCGACCTCCGGGAGCGGTGACAGCTCGGCCGCTCCCGGTGGTCGCGGCGAAGATCGGATGCGAGCCGCCCTTGAACACCCCCTCTCCGGCTCGGAGAGGGGGCCGGGGGGTGAGGTCCGCTAAGCTATCTGCAATCCGTTTTCGCCCTCGCGTCGTCGGAACGGCAACCCGCTTCGCCTCGGAGCTTCACCCATGTCCCGGTCACTCCCCCTGATCCCGCTGGCACTCGTCGTCGCCCTGGTCGCCGTGCCGCCCCGCACCCACGGGTGCGCCATCGCCCCCCGCCCCGGCGGGCAGATCGGCATCAGTTCCGAGAACGCGCTGATCGTGTACGACTCGGCGACGAAGACCGAGCACTTCATCCGCACCGCGGCGTTCACCGCCTCCGCGTCCGCCGACTTCGGCTTCCTGGTGCCGACGCCGAGCAAGCCGGAACTGGCCGAGGCGTCGCCGGACGTGTTCGGGGCGCTGGCCGAGATCACCAAACCCCGCACGGTGGTGGAGCGGCGGGCACGGGAGCCGAACTTCGGGTGTTGGCCGCTGACGGAGCGGAAGGTGGGGGAATCCAGCCAGGTCGGGGCGGCGCTACCGGCCCCGAAGCCGGACGTGAGCGTGGTCGAGCGGAGGCGGGTGGGGGCGTTCGACGCGGCGGTGTTGCAGGCGGACGACCCGAAAGAACTGCGGAAGTGGCTGACCGCCAACGGGTACGACGCCCGCCCGCAACTGGAGGAGTGGTTCCAGGCGTACACGGCGAACGGGTGGTTCCTGACGGCGTTCAAGATCGCGGCCGACGACGGCAAGACGCCGGCCGGGGCGAAAACCGTGAACAACTCGGCAGTGCGGATCAGCTTCCAGACGGACACCCCGTTCTACCCGTACCGCGAGCCGGCGGACGCCCGCGCCGGCCCGACGAACGGGGCGAGCCGCAGCCTGCGGGTGTTCGTGCTGAGCGACAGCCGGGTGATGGGGATGATCGGCAGGGGCGACCAGCCGACGCCGTTCCCCGGCCGCACGGTGTGGTCGAACCCGATCACCGCCGACCAACTGGCGGCGGCGGAGAAGGCCGGCAAGCTGCCGGCGCGGCCCGACGGGCGGTACCAGCACCTGACCGAGTTCGAGGACCGCTCGTCGCCGCGGCCGGGCACGGACGAAGTGTACTTCAGTGCGGCGGCGGACCAGTCGCCGGTCGAACGCCCGCCGAACGTGATCGTCGAGTACTACGACCCGCCGCTGTGGCCGTACTACTTCCTGATGGTCGGCGGCCCGGTGCTGGTGTTCCTGGCCGGCATGATCCTGTGGCGGACGGTGACGAAGCGCGGGAGAAATGTCCAATGACGATACGAGTTACGCAGTTGACCGGGTTCGGCCTTGCGCGGGGCCGGTTGTGCCGGTAACGGCGGCGGCCGGACCACTCCCCGCGCCACCGCCGACGGGGACATCCCGTTCCTCATCGGGTCGCCGGTCGCCGTGTCGGCCCCCGACGCCGCCCGCGTCGGCGATCCGCCGAGCCAACTCGTCCCGGTGCCAGTCCGGTAGTGGCAGATCGGTCGGCAGGCTGTCCCAGATGGCCGCCAACAGGTCGAGCCGCTCGACCTCGGACAGGCGATCGATCCCGAACTGTTCGATCGTCATGCTCATGACGGCCTCCGTTTACCCCTCGAACAGCGCCTGCACGAACTCGTCCGGGTTGAACGGGTCCAGGTCCTCCATCCCCTCGCCGACGCCGACGAACTTGACCGGCAACCCCACCTTGTTCTTGATGGCGAACACCGCCCCGCCCTTCGCCGTGCCGTCTAACTTGGTCAGGATGATGCCGGTGCATTTCACCGTCTTCGTGAACTGCTCGGCCTGGATGACGGCGTTTTGCCCGTTGCTGGCGTCCAGCACCAGCAGCACCTCGTGCGGGGCACCGGGGAGCTGTTTGGCGACCACGCGGTGGATCTTCTCCAGCTCCCGCATCAGGTGCGTCTGCGTGTGCAGCCGGCCGGCGGTGTCCACGATCAGCACGTCGTACCCGCGGGCTTTGGCCCGCTCGCAGGCGTCGTGCGCCACCGCCGCCGGGTCCGACCCCTGCTGCTGCTTGACGATGTCGCACCCGATCCGCTCGCACCACACCGTCAGCTGCTCGACCGCCGCCGCCCGGAACGTGTCGCACGCCGCCACCAGCACCTTCTTCCCGTCCGTCTTCAGCCGCAGGGCCAGCTTGGCGATGCTGGTCGTCTTCCCGCTGCCGTTCACCCCGGCGATCATCACCACCGTCGGGCCGGTCGGCTGGAACGTCAGCCCGCCGCTCGTGTCTGCCAGCTGCTCCCGCAGTTGTGCCTGCACGAACTTCTTGACATCCTCTCCGACCTCCTTGTCCAGGTACGCCTGCCGCACCCGCTCGACGATCTGGGTCGTCGCCGTCAGGCCCACGTCGGCCAGCAGCAGTTGCTCCTCCAACTTGGTCAGGAACGCCTTGTCCACCCGGTGCGCGCCGGTGAACAGCCCGACCACCCCGGAGAACACGCTCCGCGTCTTCGCCAGCCCCTGCTTGATCTTCTGGAAGAACCGCCCGAGCATGACCGCCGCCTTTGGGTGTGGAATGCCGATCGCCCCGCTATTGTAGCGGCGGTGCGAGCGAACACCCTCACCACGCGCCGGCGCGGAACTTGAGGTCCGTCAGCGGCTGGCCGGTCAGCTTCTTCCGCAGCCCGGCGAGCAGCTTCCGCTTGTGGAACTGGGCCAACTCCTGCACCAGCACGCCGGTCCGCACCTCGACTTCCAGCACCCCCCGCCGCAGCCCGAGCACCCGCGTCTGACCCGGCCACTCGGCGGTCACTTCGGCCCATGCGGATTCCAGCCGCGTCCGCTCGCTCAGCCGCCCCCACCCGCGGGCGGTGAACAGCCGGCCGAGTACGTCGGACAGGTTTTCCGGGCTGGAGCCTTCGGCCATAAGGACACCAAGTAGCAAGGGAGAAGTAGCAAGGAACAAGGGAAGACAGAAACCCGCGAGTAGTCCGGTTTTCCCTTGCCCCTTGCTACTTTCTCCTTGTTCCTTGTCTCACTCTCGGTCCCCCATCGGCATGACCAGGTACAGGTACTGGTCGCCGAGGCGGAACACCGCCGGCTTGCCGCCGTCGGTCATCTCCAGCACCGCCGTCGGCTCGCCGTCGATCGCCCGGAACATCTCCGTCAGGTACGCCGGGTCGAACGCGATGTTCACCTCCGGGCCGGGGTACTCGGGCAGGTCCAGCTCCACCTCGCTCGACCCGGTCTCGGCGCCGCGGGCCTTCATCGTCACCTTGCCGGGGCTGAACCCGAAGTCCACCCGCCGGCTCTCGTCGTCCGAGGTGATGGCCGCCTGCCGCACCTTGGCGAAGAAGTCCGGGGCGGAGAAGGCGAACCGAATCGCCGACTTCTTCGGCATGATCTGCTGGTACGGCGGGAACCTCCCCTCCACCAGCCGGGTGTAGATGGTGGCGCGTTCGGTCTGGAACAGGGCGTCGTTCGTCTTCAGCGCCACCCGGATCCGCTCGCCGTCGTCGGTCAGGTTCCGCTCCAGCAGGGCGATGGCCTTGAGCGGCACCAGGTGCGACTGCGGCTTCGCCTCCGGCTCGCCGAACAGCTCGGCCGGGCCTTCCATGAGCGCCAGCCGCTTGGTGTCCGTCGCCACCAGCCGGGCCTTCCCCTTCTCCGCCTCCCACAGCACCCCGTGGACGCTGAACCGGGCGGACGAGTCCTTGCGGTTGGCGGCGAACTGGGTGCGTTTGATCATCGTCCGCAGCACCCCGGCCGTCACCTCGTGGTACCGCCCGCCGTCGTCGAACGTGGGCACGTCCGGGAACTCGGCCGGGTCCCCGCCGGGCAGCTCGTACCGCCCGCCCCGCATGGTCACCTTGGTCGTCTCCGCCCCGGCGTCGATGGTCAACTCGGCGTCCGTCGCCTCGCGGAGGATGTTCACCAGCTTGCCCACCTGGAGGATGGCCGACCCGCCGCGGGCCACCTTGATGCCGCGGAGCTCGTACCGGATACCCACCTCCAGGTCCGTCGCCATGAGCACGAGGGCGTCGTCGTGGGCGATGGCCTTCACGTTCGACAGCACCGGCTTGGTGGTGCGGGGGGCGACCGCCATCTGGGCGATCTGACACGCCGCCAACAGCCCTTCGGTCTGGCACGTCACCTTCATGGCGGTTCCTCACCCCGTGGTGGTTGCTCCGGGTTCCGGTCGGCTCCGCACTCGCGGCCTTCTTCCTTTATCGTCTCTTGAAATAAGAATGGGAGATCAGGAGTAAGGTCTCGGGGCGATTCGGCGCGCGTTTCCGGTAAACTGGACGATCCCCCACGATTTCCGGGCTTCCCGATGCCGATGTAGGTGGGGAAAACCTGGCGCGCGGATGTCGGACGACTGGCGCGCCGCGGCGCGCCGATCCGGGGTGGTGTTCTCAACCCCCCGACACCCCGGGTGCGCGTCCGGGCGCGTCGCAAGCGCGCCACCCGCGCGCCGGGTTTTCCCCAGTGCTACCGTCACCCCAGCCCGCCCGTCAGTTCCTGCACCGTCGCCGCCAGTTCCGCGTCTGATTTCATCGCCGTCCCGATTTTACGCACCGCGTTCCGCACGGTGGTGTGGTCCCGCCCGCCGAAGTGCCGGCCGATCTGGGCGAGCGGCAGCTTCGCCACCTCGTGCCCCAAGTACATCGCCACCTGCCGCGGCACCAGCACCGGCCGCAGCCGGCTCGCCCCGGTCAGATCTCGCGGCTTCACCCGGTACGCCTCGCACACCCGGGCGATGATCCGGTCCATCACCGATTCATCCGCCGCCGGCTCTTGAAGGAGTTCCGCCACGTCCGCCGCGGTGAGCGGGAGCGCCGACGGCGGGGCCGACCGCAGGCGTTCCACGAACCCGAGCAGCGGGCGAACCCCGGTGGCGGTGGCGGCCAGCCGGTCGAGGGCGTCCGATGTCAGATTCACGCCCCGATTGTCGGCGAACGTCTCGACCAGCCGCCGCCGGCTGGCCAGTGCCGGCGGGTCGAGCCGCACCACCAGCCCGCCGCTTAACCGATTGGTTAGCCGCCGGGGCAGGTCGGACAGGTGGGCTGGCCCGGCAGCGGCGGTGAGCACGGTCGGCCGGCGACGGGCGGCCCGGTGGTCGAGCAACCCGCACAGGCTGTCCACGTCCGGCGGTTTCAGGTGGTGCAGGTCTTCGACCGCCAGCAGATCGCACGTTCGCAGGTCGGCCACCTCGTCGCCGCCGGCCTCTTCCGACGCCCGCGGCAGTTCGGCGGCGGGCAGCACCCGCACCGTCCGCGCCTCGGCCCCGTCGATCACCGCCCGCACGAGCGCCTGAACGACGGCCGATTTGCCCACCCCCGGTGGGCCGTGCAGGAACAGCGGGCGGGCGAACGCGGTGCGTCCGGCGGGGCGGGCCAGTTCGCTCGTCACCCGCCGGGCGGCGCGGACGGCCGAGCGGTTCTCGGGCAGAACGAGCAGCCCGCCCCAGATGTCGGGGGCGGTCGGTGGCACGGCCAGCGGGGGCATGGCAGAATAGTACCGCCCCGGCCGACCGGCAGGGAAGGTCAGCCGGCGGCGCGAAAATGCAAACGGACGTGGTAAAAAAGAAACGCCCCCCCGAAGGGAGGCGTCGGCCCGGAGAGGCTATCTCCGGGGTGGTATGGAGGTATTATCGCCTTTGGAACCCGAAAAGCAAGAGCGAAATGCCCCGATCGCCCCGCCACCGGAGCGGGTGGTCAGCTATGTGGACGGATTCAACCTCTACCGCGGGATGAGGCAGTCGAGCTATCGGAAATACTACTGGTTGGACGTGACCGCCCTCTCCCGCGCCCTGCTCAAGCCGCAACAAACCCTGCTGCACGCGAAATACTTCACCGCCCGCATCAGCGGCCGCGGGGCCGAAGAGAAGCGGAAGCGCCAGGCCACATACCTCGACGCCCTCGCCACCCTGCCCGAGTTGACCGTGTTCGAGGGGAACTATCGGACGGAGTCGGTCCGGTGCGGGAAGTGTCATTCCACTTGGCTGACCCCGAGGGAGAAGCAGACGGATGTGTCCATCGCAACCGAAATGCTGATCGACGCCGTGCAGGGCCGGTGCGATGTCCTGCTGCTCGTGTCCGGCGACAGCGACCTCATCCCGCCGATCCGGGCGATCAGGCAGCACTACCCGAACGTACGGGTGATCGTCGCGTTCCCGCCGAACAGGTTCACGACCGAGCTGCGGGACGCGGCACACGGCTACCTGTTCGTGAACCCGCCGGACCTCAACCGATCCCAGATGCCCGAACAGGTGACGAGCAAGTCGGGCTTCGTGTTGCGGTGCCCGAGCAAGTGGATGTGACCGGCTTCCAACCCGGCGCGAACCCGGCGGCGGCCGGCGGCTCTTTGGTACAACCCTCCACACCCCGGCCCACTCATGCCCCCGATCCGGTTCGTCACCCTCGACGCCGCCACCGTGGCTCACATCCTGTCCGACCCGGCCGGGTATCAGCGGGAAACCGGGGTGGTGTTCGACCCGCACACCGGGGTGATCGTCGAAACGCTCGAAATGACCTCGAAGCTGTTCACCCAGAACGCCGCCGACGTGCCGTGGGTGGCGTACCTGGCGGTGCGGGCGGCGGACGGGGTGGCGGTCGGGTCGAGCGGGTTCAAGAGCAAGCCGACGCCGGACGGGGTGGTGGAGTTCGGGTACGGCACCTACCCGGCGTTCGAGAACCGGGGGGTGGCGACGGCGATGACGGTCGAGATGGTGCGGATCGCCCGCGACGGCGGGGCGAAGGTGGCGATGGCGCACACCCTGCCGGTGGCGAACGCCAGCGGGCGGGTGCTGACGAAGGCCGGGTTCCGGCACGTCGGCGAGGAGATCGACCCGGACGACGGCCTGGTGTGGCGGTGGGAGTACCCGCTGTGATTTTGGCGAGCCGGGAGCGTGAGCGACCGGAGGTTCATGCCCTCCGGTCGCTCACGCTCCCGCCTCGCCATGAACTCGCTGTACGCACCCCGCCACCCGCTCTGATGCCTCGTCGATCTCCGCTTCCGTCAGCGTCGGGCTGAAGCTGAACCGCATGGCCGAGTGCAGCACCGCGTCGGGCACGCCCATCGCCTGTAGCACCGGCGACGGGAGCAGCGATCCGCTGGAACACGCCGACCCGGTGCTGCACGCCACCCCCGCCAGGTCGAGGGCCATCAGCAGCACCTCGGACCGGCAGCCGGGGAAGGAGACATTGAGGGTGTATGGCAGGGCATCCGGGGGAGAGTTGATGACGATCAGAACGCCGACGGAAAGCGTTCCGTCGGCTTGCAGCCTGCTCAAAAACCGCTCCCGCAACTCCCGCACCTTTGCCGCGCTTACCTCCATCTCTCGCGTCGCCGCGGCCAGCGCCGCGGCCAGCCCGACGGCCAGCGGCACCGGCTCGGTGCCGGGGCGGTGGCCCCGCTGCTGGTGCCCGCCGAACATCAGCGGGCGGAGCTTCGCCCCCTTCTTCAGCACCAGCACCCCGACCCCCTTCGGCCCGCCGAACTTGTGCCCGGAGGCGGTCAGCGCCGTAACCCCCAGGTCGGCAAAGTGTACCGGCAGCTTGCCCACCGCCTGCGCCGCGTCGGTGTGCATCAGAACGTGCTTCGGCAGCGTCTTGGTGACGTGGCGGACGGGCTGGATCGCCCCGGTCTCGTGGTTCACCAGCATGAGCGACACCAGCCGGGTGGCGTCCGTCACGCGGGCGATCACCGCTTTCTGCTCGACTGTGCCGAGCGGGGTGACGGGCAGCCAGTCCACGCCGACCCCGGCCGCGGCCAGCTGCTTGAGCGGCTCGACCACGCACGGGTGTTCGAGGGAGGAGGAAAGGATGGCTCCCCTAGCTGCTGCTTCCTCCCCCTCTCCCTTCGGGGGAGGGGGCTGGGGGGAGGGGTCGGAAGAACCTAACCCCCCCCGCCCCCCTTCCCTGGGAAGGAAGGGGGGAGAAGACGCCAGCCCAAAGATCGCCAGGTTGTTCGCCTCCGTCGCCCCGCTGGTGAAGATCACTTCCTCCGGAGTGGCGCCGAGCAGTTCCGCCACCTGCTCGCGGGCCGCCTCCAGGTGTTGCCGGGCCTTCCGCCCGGCGGCGTGCGCCGAAGACGGGTTGCCGAACGCCTCGGCCGATACAACCCGCATCGCTTCCCACGCCTCCGCCCGCACCGGGGTGGTGGCGTTGTGATCGAGGTAGATCGCGGTCATGCCGGAATTGTAAGCTGGACGGGTGGCCGACGACCTCCGGGAGTCGGCTCTTCCCCCGCTCTCGGAGAGAGCGGGCCACCCGTGAGGAGCCTTCCCATGACGCTCGACGAGGTGATGACCGAGTTGGAGGCGAAGGGCAGCGAGCAGACGAAGAAGACGTTCCTGCGGCACGGGGCGAAGGAGCCGTTCTTCGGCGTGAAGGTCGGCGACCTGAAGGTGATCCAGAAGCGGGTGAAGCGGGACCACGCCCTCGCCCTAGCCCTGTACGACACCGGCAACTCGGACGCCATGTACCTGGCGGCGCTCATCTCCGAGCCGGAGAAGATGACGAAAGCCCACCTGACCCGGTGGGTGAAGGCGGCGTACTGGCAGATGGTCAGTTGCTACGCGGTGGCGTGGACGGCGGCCGAATCCCGGTTCGGCCGCGAACTGGCGCTGGAGTGGATGGACTCGAAGAAGGAGCAGATCGCCGCCGCCGGCTGGTCCACCTACGCCGGCCTGCTGTCGATCCGGCCGGACGAGGAGTTGGATCACGACGAGATCGTCGGACTGCTGGAGCGGATCGAGGCCGGTATCCGCACCGCCCCGAACCGGGTGAAGTACGTCATGAACAATTTCGTCATCTGCGTCGGGACGTATGTGCCGGACCTGACGGTGAAGGCGAAGGCCACGGCGAGGGCGATCGGAGTGGTGGACGTGGACATGGGCGACACCGACTGTCGGGTGCCGGACGCCGGGGCGTACATCGACAAGGTGATCGCGCTGGGCAAGCAGGGGAAGAAGCGGAAGACGGTGATGTGCTGAGATGGGCGGCGGACCTCACCCCCCGGCCCCCTCTCCCACGGGGAGAGGGGGTGTTCAACGGCGGATGGTGGTCGGACGTCGAGACGGGCTGTTCGGTGGCGGACAGCATCACCCGGAACTGAGCTCGCTTGAACACCCCCTCTCCGGCTCGGAGAGGGGGCCGGGGGGTGAGGTCTCACCTCCTGTCAACGGCGGGGGTGTTCAACTTCACAATCACCTGCACTCCCCGCTACTCTCGGGTATAACTGCCGGGGTCGCTTCCGCCGTCAGGTCCGGTGATGACCCCGCGCTCGAAGGCCCGGCTCCGCGCCGCCCTGCTCGCCCTGCCGCTCGTCGCCCTGGTCGGGTACTTCGGCTGGCAGGCCGTCCGCCCGGACCCGAACGCCACCCCGACCACCCCGTCCGCCGCCCCCGGAACCAACTTCCCGCCGCCGGCCGCCGGCAGCGAGTACCGGAACACCGACGCCGCGTTCGTCGGCACCGCCGCCTGCGTCGGCTGTCACAAGACCAACCACCAGTCGTACCTGCTCACCGCCCACAGTCAGGCCCTGGCGGACATCGACCCGGACCGCGAGCCGCCGGACGCCACGTTCGAGCACAAGCCGTCCGGCCGCACCTACCGGGTGTATCGGGAGAACGGCAAGCTGCGGCACGAAGAGACGCTGAAGGACGCGAAGGGGAAGGTGGTGGCGAAACTGGACCACCCGGTGCGGTACCTGGTCGGGTCCGGGCACTTCTGCCGCACCTACTTCGTCGAGGTGGACGGGTTCCTGCTCGAATCGCCCATCACCTACTACACCGGCCGCCAGCGGTACGACCTGTCGCCGGGGTACGACTTCGCCCAGCACTGGAGCTTCGAGCGGCAGGTGACGCAGGGGTGCGTGAAGTGCCACAGCGGGGGGGTGGCGGCGGTGGGCGGGGCGGTCCACAAGCACGCCATCCGCGAACACGCCGTCGGGTGCGAGAGCTGCCACGGGCCGGGGTCGAAGCACGCCGAGCGGTATCGGGGGAACGCCGCCCCGACCGGCCCGGACCTGACCATCGTGAACCCGGCGAAACTATCCCGCCCGCTGTTGGAGGCGGTGTGCGCCGAGTGCCACCTGGGGGCGGTGGCGTCGGTGCGGCTCCGCGGCCGCGGGCCGGACGACTTCCGCCCCGGCATGCCGCTGGCCGACCACCGGGTGGATTACCGCGCCGCCGGGGACGGCGGCCGCATGACCGTCACCGGCCACTTCGAGCAGTTGCGGCAGAGCAAGTGTTACACGAGCTCGCAGATGACGTGCATCACCTGCCACGACCCGCACGCCAAGGAGAAACCGAAGGATGTGGCGGCGCACCACCGCCAGCAGTGCATGAGTTGCCACGAGCCAGCGAAGTGCAAGGCCCCGGCCGACAGCCGGGCGAAGACGACGCCGGCGGACAACTGCGTGTCGTGCCACATGCCGAAGGGCGACACCGACATCCCGCACCTGGCGTTCTCCCACCACCGCATCGGCATCCACACCACCAAGCCGCAGCCGCCCGCTTCCGCCCCGACGCTGGAGCCGATCGGCGACGTGTCGCACCTGTCCGACGCGGACAACCTGCGGAACCTGGCGCTGGCGTACCTGCAAGCCGGGGAGAAGCAGGGGTACGAGAAGTTCGCCCCCGCGTTCGCCGACCGCGCTTTGCCGCTGCTGGAGAAGGCTTACGCCCTCGGCCTCCGCGACCCGGAGACGACGCAGTGGCTGGCCCAACTGACGTTCCCCCGCGATGCCCGCAAGGCGGTCGGGTACGCCAGGGAGACGCTGGCGGCGAAGGACGCCCACCCGGAGATGCGGGCCTACGCGCTGATGGTGTGCGCGAACGCGGACGCCGCTGCCGGCCGGTTCAAGGAGGCCGCCGCCCACCTGAAGGAGCTGGTGCAGCTCCGCCGGCAGGCGGACGACTGGCGGTTCCTGGGCGATTGTTACCTGCAAGCCGGGGACACCCGCGAGGCGATCACGGCGTACAAGCAGGCCCTGGACATCCGCCCGTTCCGCCCGAAGAACCACGCCGGGCTGGCCGAGGCGTACCGCCGGCTGGGGGACGCGGCCAAGTTCCGCGAACATTCGGCCCTCGCCCAGTGGCTGCAGTTCGCGCGGCAGGAGTGACCTCTTCTCCCGTTAGCCCGACGCGCCAGCGAGGGTCAGCCACCCGTCCCTCGCTGGCGCGTCGGGCTAACGAAGACACCAAACGTAACGGGTTGTGCGGGCGGGCGGGGTGGGCTACACTTTGGGTCTCCCGCCGGCGGGTCGTCCTCGACCTGCCACCCGCCCCGCCTCGGTGGCCCGAATGCATTCGCCTCTCCCGCCCTCGCGGCGCGATCTGGTCCGCGCCGGCTCGCTCGGCGTCCTCGGCCTCGGCCTGTCGTCGCTGCTCGATTCCCCGGCCGTCGCGTCGGCCCCGCCGAAACGGGCGAAGTCGGTCATCCTGCTGTTCATGTGGGGCGGGCCGAGCCACCTGGACACCTGGGACCTGAAGCCGGACGCGCCGGGCGAGGTCCGTGGCGAGTTCAAGCCGATCCCCACCGTCGTGCCGGGGTTGCAGATCAGCGAGCACTTCCCGCGACTCAGCCGGCAGACGGACAAACTGGCCGTCATCCGCTCGATGGCCCACACCGACGTGGCGCATCTCTCCAGCGTCCACCACCTGATGACCGGCCGGCTGGCCCCGCGGCCGAACTCGGACGCCGACCCGCCCAGCCGGAACGACACCCCGCACGTCGGCTCCATGCTGGACAAGCTCCGCCCGCTGCCGCCGGGCGTGCCGGGGTTCGTGAGCCTGCCGTGGGTGTGCTCGCACCCGGCGGCGCCGGGCGGGGTGGCCCCCGGTCAGCACGCCGGCTGGCTCGGCGCCGGGTTCGACCCGTTCCTGGTGTCCGGCGACCCGAACGCCCCCGGCTTCCGCCTCGCCGGTCTGGGCGACGGCGGGGTGCGGATGGACGACCGCAGCCGGCTGTTGCACACCCTCGACCGGAACGTGCCCGACCTGGGGTACTCGTCGGCGCAGGAGAAGGCGTTCCGGTTGCTCACGCAGCAGCGGGTGCAGGCGGCGTTCGACCTGGAAGGGGAATCGCCGCAGACGCGGGATCGGTACGGCCGCACCACCCACGGCCAGTGCTGCCTGATGGCCCGCCGGCTGGTGGAGGCCGGGGTGCGGCTGGTGTGCGTGAACTGGCCGAACGACGGGCGGACGTTCTGGGACACGCACGGCGACAACTTCCGCTCGCTGAAGACGCGGCTGATGCCGCCGGCCGACGCCGGGTTTTCGGCGCTGCTGGACGATCTCTCCGACCGCGGGCTGCTGGACGAAACCCTGGTGGTTTGGGCGGGCGAGTTCGGGCGGGCGCCGAAGATCACCGCGGCCAGCGCCGGGCGGGAGCACTGGGCGCGGTGCTACTCGGCGGTGCTGGCCGGCGGCGGCGTCCGCGGCGGGCGGGTGTACGGGGCGAGCGACAAGATCGGGGCGGAGCCGGCGGAGAAGCCGGTGAGTCCGGCCGACCTGACGGCGACGGTGTACCACGCGCTCGGGGTGGACCCGCAGCAGAGCGTGACCGACCGCCTCGGCCGCCCGCTGGCGATGACCGACGGCGAACCGCTGCGGGAGCTGTTCGGGTGACGCATCCTCTTCGCCGCGACTGAAAGGAGCGGACTGGCCCGCTCCTTTCAGTCGCGGCGAAGACGCACTCCGTTGTCGCCCCACGGCCGCGGTGCTAGGATTCTCCCGTGGTCGGCGGCGAACCCCGCCCGCGGGCGGGGTGTCCGGCTGACGGCAACGGAACGGTGCTCGAGCGGCTGAAGAGGCGGCACTGGAAATGCCGTATACGGTATCCCCGTATCGAGGGTTCAAATCCCTCCCGTTCCGCTCACAACTCTACCTTCCGGCAGGATGCTCGGCTTTCCCCGAGGGTCCGCCCGTGTCTCTGCACCACGACGCCTACGACATCTCGTACCCGCCGCCGCGGAAGGCGGTGCTGCTGGTCACCTGTATGGACCTGCGGCTGATGGACGACGTGGTGCAGTTCATGGACCACGACAACCTGACTAACCGCTACGACCACGTGACCATCGCCGGGTGCGCGCTCGGGGCGCTCGGGGCGAACGGCAAACACCCGCACTGGGTGGACACGTTCAAGGACCACTTCAAGATCGCCCACGAGCTGCGAGAGTTCGAGGACGTGTACATCATCGAACACCGAGACTGCGGGGCGTACAAGAAGTTTCTGGGCAAGAAGGGCGGGTCGTTCGACGACACCCCGGCCGACCAGGAGCGGGAGCGGGAGGTGCACGCCCGGTGGGCCTACGAGGCGGCGGAGGTGATGAAAGAGTGGGCCCGGCGGATGGGGGTGCCGCTGAACGTGCGGTCGTTCCTCATGAACCTCCGCGGAGACGTGAAGCCGTTGGCCCCGCCCGCCGACCCGTCGGTGGACGGCAAAGGCTGAGCGGATTTACCCCTGCGGGCCGCGTTCGACCGCCGCCCGCAGCCGCTCCGCCACCCGGCGGACGGCTCGCTCGTACAGCCCCGTCTCGGCCGCAATGTCCGCGGCCGATTTCCCTTCGACCAGCCGTTCCAGCACCAGGATTTCCGGGTCCGACAGCTCCCCGCCGAACATCGCCCGAACCGCGTCGCCGTTCGACCGGATCAAATGCCGGATGTTCTCCCGCACGCGGTCGGCCAGCTCCGGGTTCGGCGCCACCGCTTCGAGCAGCCGGCGGAATTCGTCCGCGGGCGACCCGGACACCGACGGCTGCACCTGGTCCGAAAACCAGAGCAGGTGCCCGCACTGTGGGCACGGGGCGTCGCCCGGCGGGCGGGACGGGTCCAGGTAGACGTCCGCCCGGCACACCGGGCAGCGGTTCGGTTCCCCTTCCGGGGTGCGGGACGCGGTGGTCATGGTGAACGGGCCGCGGGCGACGGTGCGGAATCCGACCACGGTATTGTCGCCGCGTGAGCGGGGTGAGACAACAGGATGATGCACCCCATCCGCTACTGCGTGACCGTGGACACCGAGGAGGAGTGGGACTGGGACTCCGGGTACCCGACCGGCCCGGCGGCGGTGTCGAACATCCGGCGGCTGCCGGCGTTCCAGGAACTGTGCGAGCGGGCCGGCACGGCGGTGACGTACTTCACCAACCACGCGGTGCTGACGAACCCGGAGTCGCGGCGGGTGATCCAGGAGTTGGCGAAACGGCCGAAGGTGGAGATCGGGCTGCACATCCACCCGTGGAACACCCCGCCGCTGGCGGCGGGCGAGAAAGTTCCGCCGCGGGACAGCTTCCTGCACACCCTGCCGTGGGACGAGCAGCGGGCGAAGCTGGACACGGTGCTGGCCGCGTTCCGCGACAGCGGGCTGTCACCCACCAGCTTCCGCGGCGGGCGGTATTCCAGTTCCCCGCAGATTCAGAACCACCTCCGCGGGCACGGCATCTGGGTCGATTGCTCGGTGCTGCCGTTCACCACCTGGGCCGACCCCGGCGCCCCGGACTACCGTTCGCGTGACCTGACCCCGGTGCGGGTGGTACACCCGGCCGGCCCGGTGTGGGAGCTGCCGCTCACATTCGGGTACACCCGGCGGCCGTTCCCGGCCTGGGCGAGGGTGGCCCGGTTCGCCGAATCCGGGGTCGGTCGGACGCTGCGGCTCACGGGTGTGTTTGACAGGCTGGGCGTGGTGTCGCGGGCGTGGCTGAATTTCGAGAACCCGCTGGGCGAACGGATGCTACGGTTCCTGCACGTGCTGCGGACGGTCCGCCCGCCGGTGGTGTCGTTCACCCTGCACAGCTCGTCGCTGCTGGCCGGCGGCAGCCCGTACTCCCGCACCGCCGCCGACGTGACCCGCTTGCTGACGACCGCCGAAACCGTACTGAAGACCGTCGCCGCGTGGCCGGAGTTCGCCCCGGCGACGATGACGGAGATGGCGGAAGCGTTGGAGCAATCCGGCGAGCCGGGAGCGTGAGCGACCGGAGGAATTCCTGACCTCCGGTCGCTCACGCTCCCGGCTCGCCCTTTCCCCGGAGACGCCCACCGATGAGAGTACTCGGGATCAGCCCGCTGGACAAAGATTCGACCGTGTCGCTGATGGAAGACGGCCGGGTGTTGTTCGCCTGCGGGGAGGAGCGGCTGAGCCGGGTGAAGCTGCAGTCCGGGTTCCCGCACAAGGCGCTGCAAGAGGGGCTGAACCGGCTGAAGTGGGACCCGCAGTCGATCGACGCGGTTGCGTATGCGTTCTTCGACTGGGACGAGGAGGCGCGGCTGATCGCCGAGTCGGTCGGCGTCGACGACCGGCTGAACGGCCCGAAGGCGACGGCCAAGTCGTGCTCGCTGTACCGCTCGAAGATCGGCACCGGATACGCGGTCGATCGCACCACCCGCATCCCGGGCATTGAAACCGAAGCGGCCGAGTTCGTGCCGGCGAAGGCGTGGTACAAGCGGCTGACCTACGAGCGGATGGCGGGCAGCTCGCGGCTGGACCGGCGGGCGCACAAGCACGTGTTCAAGAAGTGGCAGCAGGCGGCGGTGGACGACCACCGCAAGTGGAGCGCGGAGCTGGCCGCCGGGCTGGCGAAGTTCGGCCTGGACAAGAAGCCGCTGAAGCGGTTCCAGCACCACGACACGCACGCCGCCAACGCCTTCTACGCCAGCCCGTTCACGGACGCCCTCGTCGTCACCCTGGACGGGTACGGGTCGGGCATGTGCGGCGGGGTGTACACCGCCGACGCCGCCGGCATCCGCAACCTGCACCGCTTCCGCTTCCCGAACTCGCTCGGCATCTTCTACGAACACGTCACGAGCGGGCTGGGGTTCAAGCCCAGCCGGCACGAGGGGAAGATCGTCGGCCTGGCCAGCTACGGCGACCCGAAACACCTGGCCGACGTGCTGCTGGAGCGGTTCGACACGGCGAACGGCGACATCGTCATCCGCAACGGGATGAACCACTTCTTCACCCGCGCGCTGAGCGGGCACTGGGCCAAACGGGACGTGGCGGCGGCGTACCAGTTCGTGCTGGAGGAGGTCACCCGCCGGGCGGTCGGGCACTGGCTGGCGAAGACCGGCAAGACGAAGATCGTCGTGTCCGGCGGGGTCCACGCGAACGTGAAGCTGAACCAGCGGATGCGGGAGATGCCGGGGGTGGACGGGCTGTTCGTGTACCCGAACATGGGCGACGGCGGGTGCGGCAGCGGCGCCGCCATGCTGACCTTCGGCCACGAGGTGATGCGGAAGGCCAGTGGGTACGACGTGGTGTACTACGGGCCGGACTACACCGAGGCCGAGATCCGGGCGGCGCTGGACAAAGAGGGGCTGAAGTACGAGCGGTTCGACGCCCCGGAGGACCGCATCGCCGAGTTGCTCGCCCAGGACCACATCATCGGCCGGTTCAACGGGCGGATGGAGTACGGCCCGCGGGCGCTGGGCAACCGCAGCGTGCTGTACCCGGCGAAGGAGCCGGAGGTGAACCAGTGGCTGAACCACCAGCTTCAGCGCACCGAGTTCATGCCGTTCGCCCCGAGCTGCCTGGCCGAGGCCGCCCCGCGGCTGTTCCACCACCTGCCGGGGTGCGAGAAGACGGCCGAGTTCATGACCGTCACGTTCGACTGCACCGACTGGATGAAGGGGCACAGCCCGGCGGCCGTTCACGTGGACGGCACCGCCCGCCCGCAACTGGTGACCCCGCAGAGCAACCCGAGCTACCACAAGCTGATCTCGGCCTACGAGAAGCGGACCGGCATCCCGGTGGTCATCAACACCAGCTTCAACATGCACGAAGAACCGATCGTGTGCAGCCCGGCGGACGCGGTGCGGGCGTTCCTGCTGGGCAACGTGGACTACCTGGCCGCCGGCCCGTTCCTGGTGCCGCACCCGAAGTTGACCGAGAATCTGGCGGACCGGGCGAAGACGAAGCCGGGGAAGAAGCGGGAGCTAGCGGGGGTGTGAACTGGCTTCGGCGAGCCGGGAGCGTGAGCGACCGGAGTTCGAAATCCTCCGGTCGCTCACGCTCCCGGCTCGACATCCTAACGCCCCCACTAGCAGCACCCCCGCTGCCACCGGCTGCACCTCGATCAACTTGACCGCCGCGTCGGACGGGAAGCTGCCCCGCACCACCGCCGCCAGCAGCAGCCCGCCCGCCACCCACCCGCACGCCAGCACCCACTTCGACCTCGACCCGACGGCCACCGCCCCGGCCGCCGGGGCCAGCACCGCGTAGGTGTTGCTCTCCGTCGCCGGGCCGAACAGCACGATCCAGAGCAGGCCGAGAAGCAGCGCATTCATGTAGCCGCGGCTACGAAGAACAACCGCCGCCAACCCCGCCGCCGCCGCCACCGCCACGCCCTGCTGGGCCACCCGCGGCACTGCCGCGTCGAACCACAGCCGCGGGAGGACGGTCCAGTCCCGCGGGGCGCGGGCCAACCCCGCCGCCGCGGTGCGGTCGTCCGCCCGCATCTCCTGCACGAACTCGACGTGCCGGTCCCACACATACGCCGGGTGTTGCAGCACGAACGGCAGCGCGAACAACACGGCACACATCACCGCCAGCCGCCAGCCGAGTTGCCGCGGGGCGACCAGCACGCACAGCAGGCCGACGGCCAGCGGGTACACCTTGAGCCAGCCGGCGAACGCCAGCCACCCGGCCGCCGTCCACCAACTCCCGCGGGCACACGCCCCGGCGCCGACCAGCGCCGCCGCCGCGATCATCAGGTTGATCTGCCCGTTGTTGATGGCCGGCAGCGCCAGCACCGCGGCGAACACCCACACAACGGCCCGCCGCTGCGCGGCCAGTGGGGGAAGCAGGTCGCGGACGAGCGACCGCACGCCGATCAGATACACCGCCACGCACGCCAGCCGCCACAGAATCGCCGCGGGCTTCGCCGGCAGCAGCGACAGCGGGGCGAACAGCGCCGCCACGCCGGGCGGGTTACGGTACAGGTCCAGGCCGGGGATGGGCGGGTACAGCGGCTCCGAGTTCAGCCACCGCTCCCCGCCGGTCAAATAAATGGGGATGACCGACTGCTTCGCCGCTGGCTGGATCAGCACCCGCACGCCCACACCGACGAGCAGGGCGACCCACACCGACACGGCGATCCGCACCGACAGCGGGATTGCGAACAGGCCGGTGCCGGGGAAGGGTGGAACGGGCCGGCTGCGGACCACGTCGATCCGCCCGACCGCGACTGCCGTTGTTGGGGTGCGCTCGTCCGTGAGCGGGTCAGTCATCCGTGCCTCCCGCCGTGCCGGTGCAGATGCCCCGCTTCGACGTGCGGATGAACTCGATCAGCTCCCGCACCGCCGGCAGTTCGCCGTCCGCCGCTTCGATCTGCTCCACCGCCGCCCGGATGGTCAGCCCGCGGCGGGTGATCGCCTGGTACGCCCGCCGCACCGCCTGGATCTCCGCGTTCGGGATGCCCGCCCTTCTCATGCCCACCACGTTCACCCCGCGGGTGATGTTCACCTCTTGCACGACCCAGAACGGCGGCAGGTCCTGGCTGATCGAGCTGGTGCCGGAGATCATCGCCAGCCGCCCGACCCGGCAGAACTGGTGGACGCAACTGTTCCCGCTCAGGAACGCCCCGTCCATCACCGTGGCGTGCCCGCCGATGACCGCGCAGTTGGCGAAGATGGCCTTGTCGCCGACCGTGCAGTCGTGGGCGACGTGGCTGCCGACCATGAGGAGGTTGCCGCTGCCGATCGTCGTCACCCCGCCGTTCGCCGGCATCCCGCGGTGAACCGTGACGTGTTCGCGGAACGTGTTCCCGTCGCCGATCCGCACCTCGGTGGGTTCGCCCTGGTAGCCGAGGTGCTGCGGGGTGTCGCCGATCACGCACCCGGCGTGGAACGTGTTGTTCGCCCCGGCGGTGACGCGGCCGGTCAGGTGGGCGTGCGGGCCGACCACACACCCCGGCCCGAGCGACACCGGCCCGTCGATCACCGCGAACGGACCGACCGTCACCCCGTCGGCCAGGGACGCGTCGGCGGACACGACGGCGGTGGGATGAACGCGAGCGGCCATCGGACTCCTTCCGGGACGTGCGGCGAGCCTCTTCAGGCTACCGGCCGCGGTCGGCGGACGGCTAGTCCAACCCGGCTTCTGGATCGATCTGATCACGGCTCATGGTTCCAGCCACTTCGCACACACCCAATCCCGGAAGATGGCCGATTTTCGGAACATGCCATGCCCGCCAACGACTTACAGCGATTCCGCCCCAGTCCATCCTCATGGAACGGCGGGAAAATCGGAAGCATACACTTGGCGCCGAGTAATCCGAAGTATAACATCGCCAGTGTGGTTTAACTTGGTTATCCCATTCATCGACACGGTTATTCCGGAGGCCCGATGCGCACCCCATGCCAGTTCCCCCGCCGCGGGTTCACCTTGATCGAGCTGCTGGTGGTGATCGCGATCATCGCCATCCTCGTCGGCATCCTGCTCCCCGCGGTGCAGAAGGTCCGCGAGGCGGCTGCCCGCATGAGCAGCAGCAACAACCTCAAGCAACTCGGCCTGGCCCTGCACAACTACGAGAGCGCCTACGGCCGGCTGCCCGGCATGGCCCCGGTCGGCGGGTCGAACGCCACCTCGTTCGGGTACTCGGTCCACGCCCAGCTGCTGCCGTTCATCGAGCAGGAGCCGCTCGCCCGCGGCATCGACCTGAACACGCCCATCTTCCTGGGCACGTTCCCGGCCATCACCCTGAACCCGGCCGTGGCCGCCACCGCCGGCACCCCGGTGAAGACGTTCCTGTGCCCCGGCGACGCCCAGAACCCGCTCATCACCACCAACAGCGGCGGGGGCACGCACGCCGGCACCAACTACGTCGTCTGCCTCGGGTCCGGGCTGGCCGGGCCGGGGGCGACCTCGCCGAACGGGTACGACACCCGGTTCCCGACCGACGGCATGTTCCACTACGGCCCCGGCTACCGCCTCACCGACGTGACCGACGGCACCAGCAACACCCTGTTCATGTCCCAGTGCCTGATCGGGCTGAACACCACCATCTCGAAGACGGCGGCGGAACTCACCCCGGCCGAGCGGAAGCGGCAGGTGGGCAGCGTGCCCGGCCGCGGGCTGTACACCGGGCCGGGCGGGGTGAACCCCGGGTACGGGGCCAGCACCCCGATCGTCGCCTCGGACCTGGCGCTCGTTACAAGCTGGCGGGGGAACCGCGGCGGGTCGTGGATCTGGGCGAACGCCACGGTGAACGGGTTCAGCGCCGCCCTGCCGCCGAACAGCCCGACCCCGGACCTGTCCGCCCACGGCCTCGGCTGGCTGACCGCCCGCAGCAACTTCAGCGGCGGGGTGAACGTGTGCTTCGGCGACGGCGGTGTGCGGTTCGTGCGGAACGCCATCCAGCCGGACACCTGGCGGGCGCTGGCCACCCGCGCCGGCGGCGAGGTGCCGGGGGAGTACTGATAAAATCTTCGCCGCGACCACCGGGAGCGGCATAACTGGCTCCGCTCCCGGTGGTCGCGGCGAAGAGACCGAAACACCACACCAAACCTGGATCCCATTTATGCTCCCCACCCTGCTCTTGTCCTTCGCCCTGTCCGCGGCGCCGGCCGCCGACACCTGGGCCGGGTTCCGCAACGACGGCACCGGCCGCACCACCGCCGCCAACCTGCCGCTCACCTGGTCGCCGACGGAGAACATCGGCTGGCGGATCGAGACGCCCGGCTACGGCCAGTCGTCCCCGGTGGTGTGGAAGGACCGCGTGTACCTGACCAGCGTGGAGGGCGAGCAGAAGGAGAAGCTGCACATCCTGTGCTTCACCCTGGCGGACGGCAAGAAGCTGTGGCAGCAGACGTTCCCCGCCACCCAGAAGGGGAAGAACAACCCGATGATGAGCCGCGCCGCCGGCACCCCGGTGTGCGACGCGGCCGGCGTGGTGGCGCTGTTCGAGAGCGGGGACCTGATCGCCCTGTCGCCGGACGGCAAACTGCGGTGGGAACGGCACTTCGCCACCGAGTACGGCGAGCTGAAGAACAACCACGGCCTGGGCAGCAGCCCGGCGCAGACGGCCGACACGGTGTTCGTGCTGCTGGATCATCAGGGGCCGTCGCACCTCGTGGCCGTGAACAAGGCCGACGGCAAGGACCGCTGGCACGCCGCCCGCCCGGCCCGGTCGTCGTGGACCAGCCCGATCATCGTGGGCGTGGGCGGGTCGAGTCAGGTGGTGGTGAGCAGCGGCGGGGCGGTCACCGGGTACGACGCGGCCGGCGGCAAGCAGGTGTGGGAGAAGACCGGGTTGGTGGGGAACAGCATCCCGTCGGCCACCGCCGACGGCGAGCGGGTGTTCATCGCCGCCGGCGAGAACCGCATGAAGCCGGACCCGGACGGCACGTCCAAATCCAACTGCTGCCTGACGCTGAGCGCGGGCGGGTACGAACAGACGTGGGTGGCGAAGAAGCTGGCCGCCGGCACCGCCAGCCCGGTGGTGAGCGACGGGTTCGCGTACTACACGACGAAGGACGGGTTCGTGGTGTGCCTGGACGCCGCCACCGGCACGGAGAAGTACCGCGAACGGCTGGACAACCTGCCGTGGGCCACCCCGATCGCGGCCGGCGGGCACGTGTTCTTCTTCGGCAAGGACGGGGCGACGACGGTGCTGAAGACCGGGCCGAGCTACGAGAAGGTGGCGACGAACAAGTTCTGGACCGATGCCGACGCGGCCAAGCGGAAGGAGGCGGCGAAGAAGGCGGCGGCGGACACACTGCCGAAGCCGCCGGAGGGCCGCGGACCGGGCGGCGGCCCGCCGCTGCCGAAGGAGGAGCTGGAGGCGACGCGGTACTCGGCGGTGGGCGACGTGGTGTACGGGGCGGCGGCGGTGGACGGGGCGTTCGTCGTCCGCACCGGGACGGAATTGATGTGTGTGCGGGGTAAGTAGTAGGCACACTCCGTGTGCCGTCATCCCGAACGGCACACGGAGTGTGCCTACTACTTACCCTTCGGCACCTCCGGTGCCCGCGGGCGGGTCAGCGGCCGGTCCCACAGCCGCCCCTCCGCGCGGGTGGGCGGCTCGGCCCGCCACCGCTTCACCACCCCGTCCCGGCCGATCGTAATCAGCCCGGCGTCCTTCGGCAGCGTGCCCAGCCCGACGATGCGGTCGGTGTGCCCGGACAGCGTCACCTGCTCCTGCCCGGTGAGCGGGTCGATGGCCAGCACGTCCCGGTTCACCCCGACGGCGAACACCGTCTTCCCGTCCCGCCCGAACTTGGCGGACAGCACCGTCTCCCGCGCCTCGGACAGCGGCCGCAGGGCCGGCTTGCCGTCCGACTCCTCCACCGCCCACATCCGCACCCCCACCCCGCGGACCACCGCCACCAGGGTGGTGCCGTCCGGCGACAGTTCGGCCGCGAACAGGTCGGGCAGCTCCATGTGGAATGCCCCGGCCGGGGTGATGACGGTGAGCTGGCCGACCTCCCCCCGCAGGGCGTTCACGATCACCGTCTGCCCGTCCGGGGACACGGCCAGCGTCCGCGACGCCAGGCGTCCGGCCTGCTCCCGCATCACGCGGGTGGTGGTCTCGTTCCCGGCGGCCGCGTCCCACGCCCGTAGCCCGCGGCCGGTGGCGGCGTACACGGTGCCGCCGTCCGGGCTGAACCGCACCGACACGGCGAACTCGCGGTGCAGCCAGCGGGGCACGGCCACTCGCACCCTCCCGTCCCCCTCGGCCAGGTCCCACACCACCACCCCCTGCTCGGTGGCCGCCGCCACCCGCCGGCCGTCGGCCGACGCCGTCAGGTCGGCCACCTTCCACTCGCGTTCAGTGTCCGGCTTTACCGAGCCGAACCGGATTGGGAGTTCCGCTTTCTCCGGCCGGTCGCCGAACAGCCGGTCGATCGCCCACGCCCGCACGGTGCCGTCGGCCGCGGCGGTGAGCAGCGTCCGCCCGTCGGCCGACACCGTAGCGGCCAGCACCCGCACCGGCTCGTCCGGGTCGAGCGAAGCCGAGTCGCACTCCCGCACCGCCGTCTGCCACACGCGGGCGGAGCGGTCGTCCGACACGGTGAGCAGGTGCTTGCGATCGGTCAGCCACGCCACCCGGTTGACCGCCCCCAGGTGCCCGCTCAGCCGCGTCTTCTCCTCCCCGGTGGTCACGTCCCACACCCGCACGGTGGCGTCCCGGTCCGATCCGGTGGTGGCGATGGTCTGCCCGTCCGGGGCGAACGCGGCGTCGCGGACGGCGAACGTGTGCCCGAGCAGCTTCCGCCGCTCGGCCGGCCGCCGGCGGGTCAGGTCCCACAGCACCACGCCGGGCGCGTCGGCGGTGTTGTCGGCGGTGGCCAAAGTCTTGCCGTCCGGGCTGAAAATGACTGCGAATACTGGCCCGCCGTGCTGCCGCAGTTGCTCCGGCCGGGCGTCGCCGGTCAGCGGCACGAGCTGCACGCCGGCGTCCTCCCCGCCGGTCGCCAGGGTCTTGCCGTCCGGAGAAAACGCCACGCTCAGCACCGGCTTGAAGTGCCCGCCGACGGTACGAACCGGGGCCAGCCGGCCGGCGGTGGCGGCCGTGGCGGTGACAGCGGCGGGGCCGCCGAGCGCCCCGGACACCGCGTCGTTCGGCACCAGATCGGCCACGTTCCACACCTTCGCCACGCCGTCCCACTGGTTCGGCGCCAGCCGCTTGTCCGACCCGCCGGCGGCGAGCAGCTTGCCGTCCGCGGAGAACGACACGCACCGGGCGGCGTGGGCGAACCCGCGGATGGTCGCGGCTGGGCGGAGGGTGGAGTTGAACCCGACGCCCGGCAGCAGGCGGGCGATCTCCTCCTGCGTACTCGGCAGGATGCGGGAGGCGGCGCGGATCAGTTCGAGGAACTGCGGCGGCATCTTCCAGATGCGGATCGTCCCGTCTGCCCCCGCGGTGGCCAGGGTGGTACCGTCCGGGGAGAAGGCGGCGGCGTGGACCGGGCCGGCGTGCCCGATGAGCATGGCGAACGGGGCGCGGGTGATCGGGCTCCACAGCCGCACCCACCCGCCGTCGTCGCCGGTGGCGGCCACGTGCCCGTCCGGCGACAGGGCGAGCGCGGACACCGGCCGACCGTGCCCGAGGAACGTTCGCTCGTCCCGCTGGCACAGCCGCCGCAGGTACCGCCAGGCGAAGTCGCGGAGGTCGGGCGGGCACTGGTTCATGTCGTCCAGCACGCGGGCGGCGCGGGCCGGGTCTTTGCCGCAGTACCCGGCCACCTGCGCCAGTTGCAGGGCGAACAGCACCCGCCGGTTCCGCTCCACCTGCGCCACCAACTCCTTGTTCGCCGCCGTCGCCGTGGCCGTCGCGGTCTCCGCCTCGATCCGCAGCTTGTCCGCCGCCTCTTTCTGTTCGCGGGCGGTCTTCGCCTCCTTCTCTTTCTGCTCGTTCGCGTCGGCGAGCCGCTTCGCCGACACGGCCAGGATGACCACCACGCTGAGCAGGGCGGCGGCGGCGGTGGCGGCCACCGCGGAGATGGCCGGGTGCCGCTTCGCCCACTTCAGCCCGCGGACCACCGCCGGCAGCGGGCGGGCCAGGATCGGCTCGCCGCGGCGGAACCGGCCCAGGTCGTCGGCCAGCTCGGTCGCCGTCTGGTACCGCCGGATGGGGTCCTTCTGCAGGCACTTCAGGCAGATGGTTTCCAGGTCGCGGGGCAGCTTCGGCCGCAGGCGGGTGGGCGGCACCGGCTCGTGGTTCAGCACCTGGAGGACGGTTTCGAGCGGGGTGTCGGCCCGGAACGGCGGGCGGCCGGTCAGCAGTTCGTACAGGATGGCGCCGAGGCTGTACACGTCCGCGGTGCAGGTGACGGTCCGCCCGCCGGTGGCCTGCTCCGGGGCGATGTAGCTGGGCGTGCCGAGGACCGCCCCGGTCTTCGTGCCGGCCCCGACGGCGATCGTCTCGTCCACCTTCTTGGCCAGCCCGAAGTCGGAAATCTTGAACAGCGAGGACTGCGGGGTGTTGGAGCCGGAGCTGGACGGCGAGGCGTCGGGCTTCGGCGACTTCGACTCCGCCGGCCGGGTGCCCCGGTCCGCCGTGAGCAGGATGTTCGCCGGTTTCAAGTCCCGGTGGATGATCCCCTGGTCGTGCGCGTACTGGATGGCGTGGGCCACCTGCTCGACGGCGGCGGCGGCGTCCGCGGCCGGCATCAGGTCGCCGTGCGCCACCCGCTGGGCCAGGTTGCCGCCGTCCACGAACTCCAGCGCCAGGTACGGCTGGCCGGCGTGCTCGCCGATGTGGAAGATCTGCACGATGCCCGGGTGCTGGAGGGCGGCCACCGCCTCGGCCTCGCGGCGGAACCGCAGCCGCTCGGCTTCGGCCGCGTGCGCCCCGGCCAAAATCATCTTCACCGCCACCACCCGGTTGAGCGCGTGGTCGCGGGCCTTGTACACCACCCCCATGCCGCCGCGGCCGAGTTCGCCCAGGATGTCGTAGCCGGGCAAGTCCGGCGGCGGGGTCGGGGCGCCGGTCGATTTCGGCTTCCGCGTGCGGTCGTCCGGCTTGGCGTCGATCGTGGGGGCGAACTGGTCCGGGGCGATCAACCCGCGGAACTCGTTGGTGATGGCGGAATCGAGGACGGGCTGCCCGCAACCGGGGCAAATAGCCGACGCGTCCACCCCGGACACGTCCGGCGCGGTCAGATACCCGCACGAGCAGCGGTATCGGTCGGTCATCACTTCCCTGCGGGTCTTCGCCGCGACCACCGGGAGCGGGCGTGTTCCGCTCCCGGTGGTCGCGGCGAAGACCGGGGTTCGCCAACACCCGCCCGCCCACATCGCTTACTCTAAAGACGACGCTCCGTGCCGTCCGCATTCTGTACTGCCCACGTAACGGGGTTCGGGACGACGGAATTCGCATTTTTCCCCGAAGTGCGGGCGGGCGGCGCGGAACTGGAAGTGTGGAACCCGACCGGGAGCGACCGATGACCACCCGCCTGCGGACCGGGATGACCGTCCTGTTCCGCCGCCTCGCTCCGCCGAACGCGCCGGACGCCCCCGCCGACGCCGCCCTGCTCGATCGGTTCGTCGCCCAGCGGGACGAGGCGGCGTTCGCCGAGATCGTCCGCCGGCACGGGCCGATGGTGCTGAGCGTGTGCCAGCGTCGGCTGGGCATCGGGCCGGACGCGGACGACGCCCACCAGGTGGCGTTCCTCGCCCTGGCCCGCGACGCCGGCAAGGTCGGTCGCGAGTCCCTCGCCGGCTGGCTGTACCGGGTGGCCTACCTGACCGCCCTGAAACTGAGCGGCCGGGTGCACCGGCGGAAGCCGGAACCGCTCACCACCGACCCCGCGGCCCCGATGACCCCCGAACCCGACGCCGGCCTGCAAGCGGTGCTCGACGAGGAGCTGACCAGCCTGCCGGACAGGTTCCGCGGGGTGGCCGTGCTGTGCCTCATCGAGGGGCTGACGAACGCGGCGGCGGCCGAGCGGCTGGGCATCCCGAAGGGCACCGTCGATTCCCGCCTGAGTACGGCGAAAGCCAAACTGCGGGAACGGCTGCTCGGGCGGGGGGTGTCGGCGGCGGCGCTGGTTTCCCTGGAAACCGTGCTGTCCGCCGGCACCGCGACGGCGGCCGGGCGGTCGGCGGCGCTGGCCGCGGACCTGATCCCGCTCGCCCTCAGTTACGCCGCCGGCTGCCCCCTGCCGGGTTCCGAACACCTGACCACCACCGCGAACGGAGTGACCCCGATGACCGCGATCTCATCCAAGTGGCTGGCCGTGGCCGTGCTGACGGCCGGGCTGATCGGCACCGCCGGGTTCGGCGTGTACCAGGCGACCGCCGCCGACGACAAGAAGGCGGACAAGAAGAAGGCCGACCCGCCGAAACCGCCGGCCGACAAGCCGGCGGTGGAGGGCCGGCTGGAGTCGAAGCCGGTGGCCGGGGTGAAGACGGGCGACGACGTGATGAAGGCGCTGGCGGGTGTGGCCGACCTGCCGGAGTCGATGAGCTTCGAGGATTTCACCAAGCTCCTGGAGGATCAGCACGGTCTGTCCGTCCGCCTCGACACCCCGGCGTTCGGCCGGCGGGGGATACTCTCGAACTCGCTGAACCAGTTCCGGGATAGGCAGCTCATGCTCCGGAGCGTCCGCAAGCTGCCGCTGACCGACGTGCTGCGGGAGGTGCTCGGGCAGATGGCCGACCCGACAGGCGAGGTGGCCGGGAACCCGCTCCGCCTGTCGTACCGGGTGAAGGGGAACCAGATTCTGGTGGTGCCGGAGTACACCCCGCCGACCACCCCCGGCCCGGGCGATCCGGCGGAAGGGAAGACGGTGCGGGTGTCGCCGGACCAACTGGCCGAGGCCATCTACGGCGAGCCGGTGACGGTGCGGTACAAGAACAAGCCGCTGGCGGAGGTGATCGAGGACCTGGAGGAGCGGACCGGGGCGAACATCGTGCTGAACGGGGTCCGCGGCGGCCCGGATCTGGAGGTCGTGGGGACGAAAAAGATCACCGCCAACTTCAACGACGCCCGGCTGCTGACGGTGCTCAAGATCGTCGGCGACATGTGCGGGCTGCGGCCGGTGGTGATCGACAACGTGTACTACCTGACGGACGAGCAAAGTGCGGCCCGGTTGCAGATGGAGGCGGACCGCGACCTGTACGGCGACCAGTCGAAGACGGTAACCCCGCCGGCCCCGCCGCCGCCGAAGAAGTGAAAATGGCGAACCGGGAGCGGTCTTGGTGAGCCGGGAGCGTGAGCGACCGGAGGGTGTGAATCCTCCGGTCGCTCACGCTCCCGGCTCGCCAGTCACGCCGCCCGGCTCGCCCCACACGCTCCCGGCTCGCCAACCCCTCGCTCACTTCTCGAACTTGACCGAGTGGATGTACAGGTTGGTGTCGTACTCCCCCTCCTTGTAGTCGTCGTTCAGGAACTCGATCTCGATCTTCTGCTTGCCCTTCTTCACGTCCGCCTTGAACGTGTATACCTTCGCCTCGTTCTGGGTGAGCATGAACTCCTTCTCGACCTCCTTGCCGCCGATGGTCAGCTTGAACTTCGCCTTGTCCTTCGCGCCCATGTCGCCGGACGCCTCGATGGCGAACTTCACCGCCCCGTCCTCCTTCACCTCGAACTCGGCGGTGGCGACCGCCAGCACGTACATGAAGATCTTCCCCTCGCCCTCGTTCACCCCGAACAGGTCGGCCCCGGCGCCGTCGTTCTTCGCCTTCACCTTGAACTCGCTCAGCTTGATCTCGGTCGGCTCGGCGGCGCCCGCCGCGGCGGACGCGGCGAACACGACGGCGACGGCCAGCAACACTCGGCGCATGGGTCAGGCTCCTGGGAGACGGTGGGCGGACGCCCGGCAGGCGGCGGGGTGATGTGAAACGTCGCCGCCCGCGGGCAGAGCCATGATAGGCGGCCGGCGGGCGGCGGTCACGCGGGGGAGTAACGAGGAGAACGGGTGCGGTGGTTTCCAACCCCCCATCCGCCGTCGGCTGATGCCGACAGCGACCTCCCCCGCACGGGGGGAGGTGAAGAGACCCACCGGGTTCCGCGTTCCTCACTGACCAATCGCCCTCTTTACCTCCCCCCGTGCGGGGGAGGTCGATCCGGGGAGCGCAGAGACCGGAGCGGGTGGGGGTGTTGACACACTCACCCGATCTGCACCACCTCCCGCAGGAAGCTGGTCGCCGGCGGGCGGTGCCGCGGCGCCGGAATGCCGACGGCCAGCGCCCCGCCCAGCTCCTCCAGCCGCCACCGCACGTCCGGGTCGGCCACCCCGCGGGCGACGGCGGTGACGGCGTTCATCAGCCCGAACCGGGTGTCGTCCCGGTCGTCGAAGAACGTCCGCACGATCTGCGGCAGCAGGTGGGCGTGTGCCGCCTCCGGGAACTGGCTGAACATGGGCAGGAACATGAGCGCCAGGTCCACCCGCGTCTCGGCGGCGGTGCGGACGTGGTCCATGTTGGTGCGGAACACCTCCGGGGCACAGCAAGCCGCCACCCCGTCGCGGACCAGCTCGGCCGCCTCGTCCGGGTCCCGGTCGTGCAGGTCCGGGATGTGCCGGGCGGCGAGCGACTGGGCGATCACCGCCCCGTTCGTACACACCTGGCGGAACAGGAACGGGTGCAGCCACACGTCGTCCTCGGTGGCGCGGACGGCCACCCCGCCCTGGAAGGCGTCGGTGCGGCGGACGGCGTCCACCTTCGGCAACACGGACCGGGCGAACAGCCGGGTGCCGTCGTTGAACACGCCGGACACGGTGCCGCCGCGGTCGGCGACGGCGGCGGTGAACTCGTCCAGGACGGCCCCGGTGGTCAGGGCGGGGAGGAAGGACATGGCAGACCTCGCGTGAGCCGTTCGGTGGGCGAGGGCCGGAAACCTGAGACGTGGCCCGCGAACGGGACCTCCAGCGTACCCGACGGGCGGGGCGGGGGCAACGGTTTACTTGCCTTCGTTGGTGTCCGGGCTTTAGCCCGTCTTGATGGGGTCGAAGAACGGCCTGAAGGCCGGACACCAGCGAATTACCCCCCAATCCGGTGCATCGTTCGCAGCGGCTTCACGAACTTGGCGGTGTTGATCTCGTGCCCTTCCCACTTGGCCCACACGTTCGCCCGCACCACCTCCGCCAGTTTCGCCTCGTCCAGTGTACCCGCTCGCAGCAACCCTTTCACGTCCGTCTCGTCCAGGGCGAACAGGCAGTTCCGCAGCTTGCCGTCGGCGGTCAGCCGCAGGCGGTTGCAGTTGCGGCAGAACGGCCGGGACACGCTGGCGATGACACCCACCCGCCCGCCGTCGGCGTACTCGAAGTCCATCGCCGGGGCGGTCGGGTCGTAGTCGGCGGCCGGGGCGAGCGGGGCCACCTCGCGTTCGAGCAGGTCCAGCAGTTCGTGGGCGAAGAACACCTTCTCCCGCTCCCACGAGTCCGCCCCGATGGGCATGTACTCGATGAACCGCAGCTCGAACCCGTGTTCGCGGCAGTACCGGGCGAGGGGGACGGCGTCGTGTTCGATGAACCCGCGGATCGCCACCGCGTTCAGCTTGATCCGGGTGAACCCCGCCCGCTTCGCCGCGTCCAGCCCGGCCAGCACCAGATCCAACCCGTCACGACGCGACAGTTCGCGGAACCGCCCTTCGTCGAGCGTATCGAGCGACACGTTCAGCCGCCGCAGCCCGGCGGCGAACAGCGCGTCCGCTTGTTGGGCGAGCAGCAGGCCGTTGGTGGTGAGGCCCACGTCACGGATGCCGGGGGTGCCGACGATCAGCCGCACCAGCTTGTGCAGGTCCCGCCGCAGCAGCGGCTCGCCGCCGGTCAGTCGCACCTTGTCGATGCCCAGCGGGGCGACCGCCCGCACGAACGCGGCCATCTCCTCGAACGTGAGCAGGGCAGACTTGTCCAGGAACGTCACGTCCTCCGGCATGCAGTACACGCACCGCAGGTTGCAGCGGTCCGTCACGCTGATGCGGAGGTTGTTGTGAACGCGACCGAATGTATCGATCAGCTGTGTCACGATGGCGTGCCTCCTTCGATCCAGGAGGACGAACCGTCCGGGGCGTTCTCTTTCTTCCAAATGGGGACGAGTTCCTTCAGCGTGTCGATGGCGTACCGGCAGGCCTCGAACGCATCCGCCCGGTGCGGGGTGCTGACGGCCACCGCCACGCTCACCTCGCCGACCTCCAGCCGCCCGAGCCGGTGGACCATCGCCACCTCGCCGACCGGCCAGCGGCGGCGGACCTCGGCCTCGATCTCGCTCAACTTCTTCTCCGCCATCGGCGGGTACGCCTCGTAGTCCAAGAACACCGTCACCTGCTCGCCGGTCAGGTCGCGGACGGTGCCTAGGAACAGCACCACCGCCCCGCACCCGTCGCGGCGGACGGATTCCGTGAGCGCGTGGTGGTCGATCGGGTCGTGGGTGAGCGCGAACATGGTGTTTGAGTATCTTGGTGAGCGGCCGGGGTTTCCCCGGGCGACCTAGACGGCCGGGGTAAACCCGGCCGCTCACATTCCTCACCCCCCGCTGACGGGCGGGATGACGGCCAGCTCGTCGCCGGGGTTCAGCACCCGGTCGTCGGCGGCGTACTCGTGGTTCACCGCCACCGCGGACCGTTCGATCAACTCGATCACGTCGGGCGAGGTGCGAGCGAACCAGGCCCGCGCGTCGGCTACCGTGGCCCCGGGCGGCAGGGTGAGTTCCAGCACCCGCACCCGCATCCGCTCGGCGACCGCGGCGAACAGGTGAACGACGAAGGTGTTGGACACGATTTTCCCCGCACCCGTACGCCCGTCACGGGTGGCCGGAATCTCTGGTTTTCAGGCCCGAAGGGCCGCACTTCCTCAGCCCAGGGCAAGTGAGCCGCAGGCGAACGTCGCCCTGGGTCGCGGTCCACACATCCACCAAGCCCCGAAGGGGCGCCCTCCGATAGCCCGCCCCTTCGGGGCTTGCTCCGGTTCATCTCCGTTCCCAGGCCTGCGCTCGCCTACGGCTCGCTCCGACCTGGGCTGAGGGAGTTCGGCCCTTCGGGCCTCAGACGCCTTCAATCCGTCACCAGTTTGCCCAGCGGGCGGGCGAGCCGCCGCTCGATGTACGGCAACAGCCCGTACGCCAGGGCGAGGTATTGTACCGGGTGCAGGGTCCGCTTCCGCGCCCCCTCCTGCATCTGCATGCGGCACGCCCCGCATTCGGTGGACCCGTACCGGATCTCCGGCCGGCCGAGTTCGTCCAGCATCGGCCGGCCGGCGCGGAGGGAGGCGTCGTAGGCCGACGCCTTCAGCCCGTAGGTGCCGGCCATGCCCGAACAGCTCTTGTCGATGGTGGTCACCGCCAGGCCGGGGATGAGCCGCAGCAGCTTCGGGCCGGGCGGCTCGCCGACCTCTTTTTGCAGCGCTTTCACGTGGCACGGCACGTGGTGCCCGACGACGGTCGGCAGCGGGCGGGGGAAGTCGGTGCGGAGCCAGCCGGCCTCGTACAGCCCCCACAGGAACGCCGTCAGCTCCTGCGTCTGGGCGGCGACCAGCCGGGCGTCCGGTTCGTCCAGCAGGCGGGGGTAGTCCTGGGTGAGGGTGACGGCGGCGGTCGGGTCGGAACAGATCACGACGTACCCGTCGCGGATCAGGTCGGCGAGCACGCGGACGTTGTGCGCGGCCAGGGTGCGGGCGGCGTCCAGGTCCCCCTGGGTGAGGGCCGTCACCCCGCTCGCTTTCTGCCGCGGCGGCACGTACACCTCCATGCCGTGGTGCCGCAGCACCGCCACCGTCGCCTCTCCAATGCTCGGGTCGGCGTGGTTGGCGAACGTGTCGGCGAAGTACGCCACCCGCACCGCCGACGGCGGGGTGTCGGCCGGCACGACGTGTCCGCGGGCGGACAGGCCGCCCCACCGGGCGCGGGCCAGGAACGACCGCACCGCCACCCGCGGCAGCGTCCGCTTCCGCGACACGCCGAACAGCTTTTCGATCGCCCACCGCGTCGGCCGGGTGCCGAGCAGCAGGTTGGCGGTGAGGCTGAAGATGCCGGCCACCCGCAGGAACGTGGGCAGGCGGGCGAGCACCCACTCGTCCCGGTTCAGCCCGTTGGCGGCGTGCAGCGCCGCCTTCGCCTCCGCCGCCAGGGTGGGGATGTCCGCCCCAGCCGGGCACTCGGTGCGGCACATCTTGCAGTTCACACACAGGTCGGCGATGGCTCTGGCCTCGTCGTCGGTCAGCGCGTCCTCCCGGTCCGGCCCGGTGAGCAGGCGGAGCAGGTTCGCCTTCGCCCGCGGGGTGGCCGCCTCCCGGCCGGTGGCGTGGAACGTCGGGCACATGCGGGTGGGCGGGGTGCGGACGCGGCAGTCCCCGCACCCGACGCACCGCTCGACCGCCGCCTCCCGCTCGGCCTCGGTCCGCATGAGCAGGGGCAGCCGCCTTTCCTCCGGCTCGTCCGCGGCCCGCGCCGCCGGCTGCCACAGCGGCCACGCCGGGCGGCTCGGGTCCGGGCCGACGATCTTGCCGGGGTTCAGGATCCCCTTCTGGTCGAACACCCGCTTCAGGTCGGCGAACAGCGGGGTGAGTGCGCCGTACTGTTTCGCCACCCACGGGGTGCGGGTGAGGCCGGTGCCGTGCCGGGTGCTGATCGTCCCGCCGACGGCTGCCGCCAGCTGGTGCACCTGATCCGCCAGCGGCCACAGCGCCGCCCGGTCCCGCTCCCGGTGCCGGTCCACCAGCGGCCGCACCTGCACCTGCCCGGACAGCGGGTGGACGTGCAGCACCGCCGGCAGCTCCGCCCGCCGGCACAGCTCGTTCACCCCGGACACATACCGCAGCAGTTCCTCGCCCGGAACGGCCGTGTCCTCGATGAGTGACAGCGGGGTGGCGGCCGACGCGATGGCGGTGTATGCGGCGGTCGTCACCCGGCGGCGGAACTGCTGCACGCGGTCCACCTCGTCAGACGTGTTCGCCGGTTCGACCAGGGCGGCGGCGGCGAACGCGGCCCGGACCCGCTCGATCGCCGTCCGGCAGGCGGTGAGGGCGTCGGCCGACGAGTCGGCCTCGAACTCGGCGATCAGCGCCGCGGCCACGCCGTCCGGGACGGATACACCTGTAGCCGGCCTCTGTGAGGCCGGTCCGGGGTCGAAGACCCCGGCTACAGACAGCAACCGCTGGTCGAACACGTCGCACGCCACCACCCCGCCGGCCGCCCGCAGCGTCAGCCCGGCCCGCAGCGCCTCGGTGAGCGACTGGAACCCGATCACCGCCACCGCCACCCCGCCGGGCAGCGGGATCGTGCCGAGCGTGACCTCGGTCACGATCGCCAGCGTGCCCTCGGTGCCGACCAGCAGGTTCACCAGATCCAGCCCGCCGGTGGCGGTGAGCGCCTCGTGCAGCAGGTACCCGCCGCGGTGGAACGGGGTGGCCGGCCGGCAGCGGTCGATCAGCTCCCGGTTGGCCGACAGCAGGGCGGCGGCCTGCGAGCGGATTTCGATGGTACGGAGCTGCGGGGTGTCGTCCGCCCCGCTCGCCTGACGTGTGGGCGTGAGGGTGGCCGTCTCCCCGTTGTCCCACACCACCCGCAGCCCGCGGGTGTGCCCGCGGGTGTACCCGTGGGCGAACACGTTCGGCCCGCTGGCGTTCGTGCCGACCATCCCGCCGACGGTGCAGGTGGCCGCCGACAGCGGGTTCGGGGCGAACCGCCGCCCGCCCTTCGCCAGCTCCGCGTTCAGGTCGGCCAGCACCACCCCGCAGCCGGCGCGGGCGGTGTCCGGGCCGATCGCCGTCTGCCGGAAGTTCACGCTCAGGTCGAGGACGATGCCGGGGGTCAGGCTCTCCCCGCTCAGCCCGGTGCCGGCCCCGCGGGGGGCGAGCGGCAGGGCGTGTTCGTGGGCGTACTTCACCAGCGTGCGGAGGTCGTCCTCGTCGGCGGGGACGGCGACGGCGAGTGGAAGCAGGTGGAACGGGCTGGCGTCGGTGGCGTACAGGTGGCGGGTGGGCGGGTCGACGTGCAGCCGCCCGCGGAACTCCCCGCGGAGGTCGTCCTGGAGCTGGGTGTGTGGAATCAAGGTCGAAGGTCATCAAGTCGAAGGTCGTCAAGTCGAAGACAGGATACGCGAAGTGCCCCGGTGTGGTCCGCTGATCGCCTCGGACTTTCGACTTTTGACTTGATGACTTTCGACCCGTCTATTTGCCGCCGTACACCAGCGCCATCAGCTCGCCGCGGGTCATCGGGTTGGTCTTGAACAGCCCCCGCATGGCGCTCGTCACCGTGGTGCTGCCCGGCTTTTTCACCCCCCGCACCGTCATGCACATGTGCGCCGCCTCCAGGATCACCCCCACCCCACGCGGTTGTAGCTCCTGCATGACCAGTTCGGCGATGTGCTCGGTCATCCGCTCCTGCACCTGCGGCCGCTTCGCCACCCCGTCCACCACCCGCGCCAGCTTGCTCAGCCCGACCACCTTGCCGGCCGGCAGGTAGGCGATGTGCGCCTTGCCCAGGAACGGCACCAGGTGGTGCTCGCAGCACGAGGCGAACTCGATGTCCTTCACCAGCACCATCTCGTCGTGCTGCTGGGTGAACGTCTTCTGCAAGTGGACGGCCGGGTCGAGGTGCAGGCCGGCGAACACCTCGGCGTACATGCGGGCGACGCGGGCCGGGGTGTCCAGCAGCCCCTCCCGGTCCGGGTCCTCGCCGACGGCGGCCAGGATCTCCCGCACCGCCCGCTCGATCCGCGGCAGGTCCACCGGGGTGGCCGGGTGCGGGGCGTCGTCGTCCCACCCGCACGGGGCGTACCCGCGGGCGATGGCGCCGAACACGTCGGCCGTGCCGTTCGGGGGGTTCGGGGTCATCCGGGAATTGTATGCCGGCGGCGGGTGCGTCGGAGGGCGGCGAGCAGGAGGCCGCCGCCGGCGGCGGTCAGCCCGACGGTGGCCGGCTCCGGCACGGGGGTGAAGTTGAGAACCAGGTTGCGGCCGGTGTTGTCCACCCTCAGCACCGATCCGGACTGGATGCCGAAGCCGGTCGCGGACAACTCGTACTGGCTGGCCGGGATGACGGTGTCGGCGGGGAGCGACGTCGCGTCGATCCAGATGTTCCCGGCCGCGGCCACCCGGGCCAGGGTGATGGTGTACGACTCGGACCCGTCGGTGGTGATCGGAACGGCCCCCTGCTCCAGCCGGATGCGGAACCGGAGCGAGCCGAGGGCGAAGGTGAGCCGGTCGCCGGCGCCGGTCAGGTTCAGAAGGCTGGCGGTGGCCGAGTTCACCCCGGTGTCGCTGACCGCGGCGGCGATCCCCCCGCCAGCGAACGTCGTCCCGCCGCCCTGGATGGTCACGGCGTTCGCCACGGTCAGGGTGCCGCCGCCGGTGCCGATGTCGCCGCGGATCAGCCCGCCGACGCTCACGGTGGTCGCCCCGCCGACCGTCCCGGTGCCGCCGAGTACGCCGGAGCCGGTGACGCTGACCGCCCCGGTGGCCGCGGACTGGTTGCCGTTGATGACCAGCCGCCCGGAGACGGAGGTGGTGCCGCTGTATGTGTTGTTGCCGGTGAGCGTCCAGATGCTGGACCCCGTCTTGGAGACGCTGACCGCCGCGCCGCCGGAACCGCTGATGACGCCGTTGACCGTCCCACCCGACAGGGAGTTCCCGCCGGCCAGGGTGAGCGTTTTGCTGCCGCCCGTCGAGGTGATGTCCCCGTCCAGGGTGAGGAACACGTTGCTCAGGGTGCTGGCGGTGATCGTGCTGGTGCCACCACTTCCCACCAGTTCGATGGCCCGGTTCGTGCCGCTGGACGCGTTGGCCCAGTTGTACGAGAGGGTGGCGTTGTCGCTGCCGCCGGGGTTGCCCAGGCGGATGGCGGCGTTCGCCCCGGTGGCGGCCCCGAGCGAACTGCCCACGCCGGCGTTCGCCAGCTTGTACACGAACAGCGTGCCGCCCTGAACGGCCGTGGCCCCGGTGTAGCTGCTGTTCAGGTTTTCGAGGTGCCAGGCCCCGCCCTGCGTCTTGGTGAGTCCAGTGGCTCCGCCCACCGGACCCGAGATCGTTCCCGTCCCCGTCCCCCACAGCCGCATCTGCCCGGCGGCCGTGCTGGTCACGTTCCCGGTGATCTCCAGGTTGTTCGACGGCCCCGCGTCGATGTTGGCCGTCCCGTCGCCGACCAGATTCACCCCCCCGTTCCAGATCGATGTCCCGCCCGATCCCATCAGGGTGGACTGAAGGTTCCCCGCACTGTTCGACTGCAGGTGCAGGGTCACCCCGGAATGAACGCTGATGTCGTTCGTGAGCAGAATCCGGGTGCCGATGACGCCGGAGCCGCCGGTCGTACCCGTCGCGATCAGGTCGGTGTTCGTGCCCAGCGCGGTGCCGGAGTTGATCCGAAGCCCGAACTGACTGAGCCCGCCGACCGTTAGTGTCAACTTGCCGGCCGTGGTGTCGCCGGTTCCGCCGGCGACGAACGACGAGGTCGCGGTGGCACCAACGGTCAGGTTCAGGGATCGCGCGCCGCCGACCGTCCGGAACCCCTGGTTGAAGGTGAAGTTGTTCGCCGCCGTGCCGCTCGTCAGGGTGAACCCGTCCGACCCGATTCGCAGTTGCCCGAAGTTGATCGCGGTGCCGGCGGTCAGGTTGGCGGTGCCGCTGGCGAGCGTCAGGACGGCGTTGTTCGTGGCGCCGTTGGCGAACACCTTGTCGAACGGCCCGCCCGCCCCGTCGGTACTCCACACGGTCGCGGTGGTGTCCCACGGGTTGGCCCCGGTGGCCGCCGGGCTCCAGGTGTAGTCGGTCTGGGCGGCGAGCGGGGCGGTCAGCGGCAGTATCGCCAGAATGGTTGCCAGGGTGCGGAACATGGGGTGACAATCCGGATGAGTCAAATCTTACGGTGGGAGTCGGCATTGTATCCGACGCGACGGCCTGTGTGCAGCGCACCGCGGGTGTCGTTACGAACGTGACCCGCCGCCCCGGAACCCCATCGAACCGGGCGGGCCGACCGTCGATCCGGCTTACAATACCCGTATCCCGCCGTCCTCTCCCTGACGGCCCACCCGAGGGTTCGTGACATGGCACTGTCGCAGAAGCAGATCGACGAGCAGAAGAAGCAGGTGGAGGAGATGCTCGGCCCGGAGCTGGACAAGCTCGGGTTCGCCAAGAGCCTGTTCTTCGGCCGGTTCAAGGGCGAGGTGCTGTTCCCGTACCCGCGGCTGGCGGCGGACGAGCAGCGGGCGGCGGACGACATGTCGGCCAAGGTGCAGCGGTTCGCCGACGAGCGGATCGACCACATGAAGATCGACCGCGAGGCCCGCATCCCGGACGACGTGGTCCGCGGCCTCGGCGACCTCGGCGTGCTCGGCATGACCATCCCGAAGGAGCACGGCGGGATGGGGTTCAACCAGCAGCAGTACCTGCGGACGATGGAAATCCTGGGCGGGCACTGCGCCAGCACGGCCGTGTTCGTGAACGCCCACCACAGCATCGGCTGCCGGGCGCTCATCCTGTTCGGCACCAAGGAGCAGCAGGCGCGGTGGCTGCCGGGGCTGCTCAACGGCACCAAGCTGGCCGCGTTCGCCCTGACCGAGCCGGAGGCCGGGTCCGACGCCGGCGGGGTGCAGACCACCGCCACCCCGACCGACGACGGGTCGGCGTTCCTCATCAACGGCGTCAAGCACTACATCACCAACGGCGGCATCGCCGACGTGCTGACGGTGATGGCCCGCACCCCCGACGGCAAGGGCGGTACCAAAGTGACGGCGTTCCTGGTGACCCCCGACATGCCGGGGTTCGAGGTGCTGGAGGCCCGCGCCGAGAAGTGCGGCATCCGCGGCACGGCCACCGGCAAGATGCGGTTCACCAACGTGCGGGTGCCGAAGGAGAACGTGCTCGGGCAGATGGGCCGCGGGCTGCAGGCGGCGCTGACGGTGCTGAACTTCGGCCGGGTGACGTTCGGGGCCACCTGCACCGGGCACGCCAAGGTGTGCGTGAAGGCGATGGTGGAGCACGCCAAGACGCGGAAGCAGTTCCAGCAGACGCTGGCCGAGTTCCAACTGGTGCAGAAGAAGATCGGGTTCGCCGCCGCCCACACGTTCGCCATGGAAGCGATGACCGCCCAGTGCGCCGCGTTCATCGACCGCGGGGCGGACGACTACATGCTGGAGACGGCCATCCTGAAGGTGTTCGCCACCGAGCACCTGTGGACGATCGTGAACGACACGCTGCAAATCTGGGGCGGGAAGGGGTACTTCAGCGACCAGCCCATCGAACGCTGGATGCGGGACGCCCGCATCAACACCATCGGCGAGGGGGCGAACGACGTGCTGAAGGCGTTCGTCGCCGTGGTCGGGTGCAAGGCGCCGGGGGAGAAGCTGAAGAACCTGCGGGACGACCTGCTCGGCGGGCGGTGGAGCCTGGGCAAGATTTTCAGCGGGCTGGGCGCCGGGGCGAAGCTGGCCGCCCCGTGGCTGGCCGCCACCCCGACCGTGCCGGTGCAGAGCGCGGACCTACAGGGGTACGCCCGCACCCTGGCGGCGCTGACGAAGCAGTTCGGCACCACCCTGCCGCACGTGTTCCTGAAGCTGAAGGACGAGGCGGTGTTCGTGCAGGCGCAGCTCGTCCACGAGCGGCTGGCGGACATCGCCATGGACTTGTACGCGGCGGCGTGCGTGCTGTCCCGGCTGGACTCGATGGGCAGCGGGAACGGCAAGCCGGCGACCGACCCCTACGCCGACCCGGCGGCGGGGCGGGCGTTCCTGGCGATGGCCTTCCGCCGGGTGAAGAACCACTTCGCGGCGCTGGACGACAACGACGACGAGGCGTGGCTGACCGCCGCCAAGGGGGCACTGGCGAAGTGGTGAGCGAACCCGGCGAGCCGGGAGCGTGAGCGACCGGAGGTGCTCAATCTCCGGTCGCTCACGCTCCCGGCTCGCCATCAGCGAAGACCCGTCTGGTTCGCACGTCGCACATCCGTTACCCTGGCACCGGAGGTGATCCGATGACTCCGACCGCACTCGCCGAGCCGACTCCGGTCCAGTTCACCGACGCCGAGTTCGACCGCATGGTCGCGCTCGGCATTCTGCCGGCGAACCACACGCGACACGGGGTTCGCTTCACCCGCGACCAGTACTTCACACTGGCCGAGCATGGGTTTTTCGACGGCCGCCGCGTCATGCTCATTTACGGCGAGGTGCTCGAAATGGCCGCGATGAAGGAGCCGCACGCTTGCGGGGTGTCCGCACTCGCGGACGTGTTCCGGGCGGTCTTTGGAGTCGGGTTCTACGTGCGTGAGGAGAAGGCTCTCGACGTCGGAGCCGCCACCGTGCCTGAGCCGGATGTGGCTGTGGTGCCAGGCACTTGGCGAACCTACCACCGCTCCCCGACCCCCCCCGACGCCTCACTCGCACTGGTGGTGGCAGAGGTGTCCGATACCACCCTCTTCTACGACACCACCACCAAGGCTGAGCTGTACGCCACCGCGGGAATCGCTGACTACTGGGTGCTGGACGTGGAAAACGAACGCCTGCTGGTGTTCCGCGACCCGCGGCCGATCCCGGCCGGCGGGCAGAGCTACCGCACCTGTCTGCGGCTGGTCTCCGGGGATACGATCTCGCTTCTGGCCGTTTCGAACACCCCCATCCCTGTGGCCGACTTCTTCCCATGACCACCCGCGAGGCGCTGGAGGCGGCGCTCGTCGCCACCCCGGACGACGCGGCCCTGCACGCCGCCTACGCCGACTGCCTGATCGAGGACGGCGACCCGCGGGGCGAGTACATCCGCCTGCAACTGGCCGCCGAGGACCGCAACCAGTCGGCCGACAAGCTCCGCGAACTGGAGCAGGCGGCGTTCGAGATCCGCCTACAGCACGAGCGGGAATGGCTGGGTGAGTTGTGGCCGCACCTGCAACGCCCGCCGACCGCGGTGTCCGTCGCCGAGCCGATGGAGCCGAACGTGAGCGTGACATGGCGGCGGGGGTGGATCGACGCCGCCCGGGTCGGCCGACTGAGCGGCGGGATCGTGGCGGCGCTCGCCGCCAACCCGTTCACCCGGCTGCTCTCGGCCTTGTCGATCGAGCAGAACCAACAGCCGGTCGAAATCCGGACCGAGCCGTATGAGATGCTGTTCGAGGCCCCGCTCGACTCGCTCCGTCACTCCGGAAGGTTAACACACCTGCGGCACTTCGAGGTCGGTTCGGTGGAGGCGCAGGTGGTCGCCGCGGGATCGCACCTGCACGACGCGATCGAGGCCATGCCGCGGCTCGAATCGGTGAAGCTGTGCGTGGATCACTTCTCCGAGTCGCGGCTGTTCGGCGTGGCCGACTACCCGCACCTGCACACCATCCACATCACCTACAACAACCCGCGGTGCCGGTTCTACATGATCGGGTACAACGACGGCTTGCCGAGCCTGCGACGGCTGCACCTCGACACCGTTTCGCTCATGCCCCCGAATGGCGAACTCGGGTCCGATCGGGAGCCAATCACCGAGGGCGACTTGCAGTCGTTCTTCCGCAGCCAGCACCTGAAGGCGCTGGAGCATTTCACCTTCCGCAACGGCGAGTTCGCCGACGCCGGGGTGGAGGAACTGCTGGCGTCCGGGTTCATCAACCGGCTGAAGGGGCTGGACCTGTGCCGGTGCAACATCACCGACGACGGTGTCCGGCTGCTGGCGGCACACCCTGCGATCCCACACTTGGAGTACCTGCACCTGGACGGCAACCTGCTCTCGCCGATCGGCATTGATGCGCTGGAGGTGGCAGGGGTGTCGGTGAGTTTGGAGCAGCAGGTGACTGAGTTTCGCCTAGACCTCGGCGACGAGGAGTAGCACCCCCTCACCCCCAACCCCTCTCCCCAGGGGGCGAGGGGAGCGAATTATGGACCCCCACCTGCCGTTCCTCCGGGCCATCGCCGCGAACCCGGCGGATGACCTGCCGCGGCTGGTGTACGCCGACTTCCTGGAGGAGACGGACGAACCGCACCACATCGCACGCGCCCACTTCATCCGCACCCAGATCGCGTTGGAAACGCTCCACCCCCGCACCCGCGAGTTCCGCGAGGCGAAGGCCTTGGAGCGACAGTTGCAGGAGGCGTTTGAGCACGCCTGGCGGTTCGACCTGCCCGAATATCTGCGGGCGGACGGGCGGGTGACGTGGCGACGGGGCTTCCCGGACGCCATCCGCGTCGGGTACGGGATCTGGGACGACTGGGGCCGCGAACTGAACCCGGACTGGTTCGACCTGCACCCGATCCGCGTGGTTCACGTCGAACGCCTGTGGGGGCAAGGGGCAACCGGCTGGACCACCCGACTGAGCTGGCGGCGGGTGACCGGGTTGAAACTCGGCCCGCGAGTGGAAGTGCTGGCCGACCCCGGCGGCAACCCCGGCCCGGCGTTCGCCGAACTCATGCGGGCGCCGGTGTTCACCGCCCTCCGTACCCTCGACCTGTCGCTGAACCAGATGTCTGATGCGTGGCTCGTCCACTTCGTGTCCGCATTCCCCGGAGCCTCCTTCGCATCCACGCTCGAAGAGCTCGACCTGTCGAACTGTCACACCGTCACCGACGCCGGGGCGAACACCCTTGCCACGACCCGCAGCCTGGACCGGCTGAAGGTGCTTCGCCTCGTCGGGGTGCCGCTGTCCGGGGCGGCTGTCGTCATGCTGCGGCGGCGGTTCGGGGAGCGTCTGGTGGTGGGCTAATAAGTAGTAGGCACACTCCGTGTGCCGTCATTCGGAACGGCACACGGAGTGTGCCTACTACTTATTGGCTGGCCGCCGCCCGTCCGCTACGCTGACTACATCCCGCCTCACTCTCTCGTCGTCGAGGTTCCGATGCCCCGCCGGATCAACTTGTGCCTGGCCGCGCCCGTTGCGGTACTTTTGTCCACGCTCGTCGTCGCCGTCCCGCCGGACGCGGCCAAGGACCCGGTGGCGGCGAACACCGACGCCGAGAAGGCCCGCGCCGCCGTCGGCGTGCCGGCCGGCCTGACGGTGGAGGTGTGGGCGGCCGAACCACTCATGGCCAACCCGGTGGCGTTCTGCTTCGACGAGAAGGGGCGGGCGTTCGTCGCCGAGACCACCCGGTTCGACAAGGGCGTGCCGGACACCCGCGGGCACATGTACTGGCTGGACGAGGACATCGGCTCGCGGTCGGTCGAGGACCGGCTGAAGATGTACGCCAAGCACAAGTACGGGGCGAAGGACGACGGGTACCAGGGGTACGACGACCAGGTGCGGCTGGTGTGGGACAGCACCGGCAAAGGGCGGGCGGACAAATCGACGGTGTTCAGCAAGGGGTACAACCAGCTCAAGGACGGCATCGGGGCCGGGGTGCTGGCCCGCAAGGGGAGCGTGTACTTCACCAACATCCCGGACCTGTACCGGCTGACCGACACGAAGGGCGCCGGCGAGGCGGACAAGAAGGAGTCGCTCGCCACCGGGTTCGGGGTGCGGGCGCAGTTCATCGGCCACGACCTGCACGGGCTGCGGATGGGGCCGGACGGCAAGCTGTACTTCAGCATCGGCGACCGCGGGTTCAACGTCACCACCCTCGACAAGAAGCACCTGGTGAACACGGACAGCGGGGCGGTGCTGCGGTGCGACCCGGATGGGAAGAACATGGAGATCGTTCACACCGGGCTGCGGAACCCGCAGGAACTGGCGTTCGACGACTTCGGAAATCTGTTCACCTACGACAACAACTGCGACAGCGGCGATAGGGCACGCTGGGTGCAGATCGTGGAAGGGGGCGACAGCGGGTGGCGGTGCGGGTACCAGTACGGCACGCTCATGCACACCGCGGCCGTTCCGCAGGGCAACCGCGGGCCGTGGAACACGGAAAAGATCTGGCACGTTCCCGGACCGGACGGCGGCCCGCCCGCCTACGTCGTCCCCCCGCTCAAGCACTTCGGCAACGGGCCGTCGGGCATTACGCACTACCCCGGCGTCGGGTTGAACGACAGGTACAAGGGCCACTTCTTCGCCTGCGACTTCACCGCTAACCCCGGCGGCAGCAAGATCTGGAGTGTCAGCGTGAAGCCGAAGGGGGCCAGCTTCGAGGTGACGGAGAAGGAGTTCGTGACGAACATGGTGCCGACCGACTGCGAGTTCGGGCCGGACGGGGCGTTCTACTTCTCCGACTGGGTGGGCGGGTGGAACCCCCCAGGGAAAGGTCGCATTTTCAAGGTGACGGACGCGGAGGCGATGAAGAACCCGGCCGTGGCCGAGGCGAAGAAGCTGCTCGCCGAGGGGTTCGAGAAGAAGAGTGCGGACGAACTGGCGAAGCTGCTCGGCCACCCGCACCAACAGGTGCGGCTGGAGGCGCAGTACGAACTGGCGGCGCGAGACCGATTTGATGCGGTCAAGCAGTTCAAACTGGTGACGACGGAGTCGAAGGATCGGTTCGCCCGCATCCATGCTATTTGGGGACTTGCTCAGGTCAACGACACGCTTTCTCTTGCCGCTTTCGCCTCAGACAAAGACGAGGAGGTGAGGTATCAGACGGCCGTCGTGTTCGGGCGGGTTGCTCACCCGGTTCGGCAAGGCGTGCTACCACAAGTTCAAGAAGCCATCACCGGCTTCCTCAAAGATGCTGGACCCAGGATGCAAGCCGCGGGCGCACGGGCCTACGGGCACCTGCACAACCCGACAAGACACGACGTTGGCATCCACTTCCCCGGCTCCGAACAGGCAGCTTATGCCCCGCTGTTCGACCTGCTGAAGTCGAACGCGGACAAGGACGTGTACGTCCGTCAGGCGGCGGTGCAGGGGCTGGTGACGATGACCAAGAACCCGTGCGACCTGCTCTCCGCGTGGCAGGGGGTGAAGAAGGACTACGACACCCCGGCGGTGCGGATGGGCGTGGTGCTGGCCCTGCGGCGGATGGAGTGCAAGAAGCTGAACGAGTTCCTGAGCGACGGCGACCCGAAGATCGTGGCCGAGGCCGCCCGCGCCATCCACGACCAGAATTTGACGGAACCGATGGCCGACCTCGCCAAGTTGAGCGACCAGTCCGGCCTGGACGATGCGGTGCAGTTCCGGGCGCTGTCGGCCAACTTCAAGCTCGGGGAGAAGGACAACGCCGAGCGGCTGGCCCGGTTCGCCGCCCGGCCGAATGAGCAGGACTACCTCCGCGCCGCCGCCCTCAAGCTGCTCGCCGACTGGCCGAAGCCGAGCAAGCGGGACCACATCACCGGGTGCAGGCAGGACCTGGCCGAGCGGAATCCGATCGTGGTGGTCGAGGCGATGAAGCCGGTGTTGGCGAAGATCTTCGTCGGGTCGAGCGTGGTCCGCAAGGAGGCCGCCGAGTGCGCCAAGAAGCTCGGCCTGTCCGACGCCGGCCCGCTGCTGTTCGCCACCGTCACGGACGACAAACAGCCGGTGAACCTGCGGGTGGATTCGCTCATCGCCCTGGACGAAATCCGGGCGAAGGAGTTGGCCGCGGCGCTGAAGGTGATGGCGGATTCGACCGAGCCGAAACTGCGGGGGGCGGTGCGGGTCATCAACGCCCGTAGGGATCCGACATCCGCGGAAAAGGACCTGCCGGCGGTACTGCAGGACGAGAAGGCGGCGGTGGTCGAGAAGCAGATGGCGCTGGAAGCGATGGGCAAGCTGTTCGCGTCGAGAGATGTGGATACGGCCTTGGCGGAGTGGCTGGACGGGTACCTGGCCGGGAAGGTGCCGGACAAGCTGAAGCTGGACGTGCTCGAAGCGGCGAAGGTGCGGGCCGAGAAAGCCGGACTGAAGCTGTACGCCCCGCTACGAGAGAAGCTGAAGGCGATCGACACCGCCTCCCGCGCCGCCGAGGCGACCGACCACCTCAGCCGCTTCCGCGAGTCGCTCGCCGGCGGGGACGCCGACCGCGGGCGGGACATCTTCCTGAACACCGCCGCCGTGTACTGCCAGCGGTGCCACAAGCTGGACGGCCAGGGCGGGGAGGTCGGCCCGCCGATGAACGGCATCGCCGCCGACAAGACCCGCGACTACCTGCTGGAGGCGATCACCCACCCGAGCAAGCAGATCGCCAAGGGGTACGAGAGCGTGCAACTGACGCTGCTCGACGGGCGGACGGTGAGCGGGGTGCTGAAGGGGAAGACGAAGGCCGAGTACACCATCGCCACGTCGGACGCGAAGATCGTGAAGGTGCCGGCGGCGGACGTGGACTTCGAGAAGCCGGACAAGAGCGCGATGCCGGAAGACCTGGTGAAGAAGATGAGCAAGCGGGAGCTGCGCGACGTGGTAGAATTCCTGGCCGGCCTGCGCGAGCCGGCGAAGAAGTAACGGAGGTCGCCATGCCGGTGCTGATCCTCGACCCGGAGCGGGCGAAGGAGTGGCGGGAGCGGTACGACTCGGAGGACGGGTCCAAGTACGACGAAATGTGGGAAGGAGTACTGGTCGTGCCCCCTCTGCCCAACGACGAGCATCAGGAAATCCAGTTCAACTTCGCCCTACCGCTGGCGGCGGCAGTGGCGGAGCCTCGACTCGGCGTTGTGCGGATGGGCGTGAACGTCACCGACCGGCACGCCGATTGGACGACCAACTTCCGCGGGCCGGACGTGGTGGTGTACCTGAACTCGAACCCGGCGGTGAACCACGGGTCGCACTGGGTGGGCGGGCCGGACTTCCTGGTCGAGATCATCAGCGAGGGGGAAGACCCGCACGCCAAGTTCGACTTCTACGCGGCGGTGAACACCCGCGAGGTGCTGGTGGTCGAGCGGAACCCGTGGGCGGTCGAACTGTTCACCCTGGCGAACGGGACGCTGGCATCAGCCGGGCGGTCGGAGGTGGCGAACGGGCTGGTGCTGACCAGTACGGCACTCGGGCTGACGCTCAAGCTGGTGGCCGGCACGCCGCGGCCGAAGATCGAGGTGACGCACCCGGCGAGCGGCAAGGGCTGGGTGGTGTAGAAGAAGCCCACGGCCAGCCGGCCGTGGGCTTGTGTGCCGGTCGCTCACTTCGCCTTCTTCATCACCGCCACCACCACCCCGCTGCCCTCCTTGCTGTCGAACCCCGTCGGCCGGTCCTTGCCCGGCTCGGCGAACGCGATCGTCAGCGTGTCCCCGTCCAGCTTGTACACGCCGAGCAGGGTCTTGTCCTTGTACCGCCCGCCGGTCGGCTTCATGTCGATCGTCTTCTTGTACGCGTCCGCGGTGAACCCGCCCTCGCTGGTGGGCAGCGTTTTCCCCTCGGCCGCCTTCATCGTGTATTTGCCATTCTCGTGAACCCGGCTGGCGCCGGTGAACGCGTCGTCCTTCTTGCCGTCGCGGGTGACGGACTCGATCGTCCAGTTGCCGTCGATCGGCGACTTGTCCGCGGCCACGCCGGCCGACGCCGCCAGTACGACCGCAACCGCTGTCAGCATACATCGCACCATGATTCGCCCCTCAGGTGGTCGGAGCCGTCAGCGTGAGCAGCGACAGCTCCGGGGGGCAATTGTAGCGAACCGGCAGGCCGGTCAGCCCCAGCCCGCGGGACACGTACACGGTGGCGGCCGGGGCCTCCACCCGCCCGTGCGAGTACTTGTCGCCGTACCGCGACGGGATGAACGGGTTTGTCATCCCCGGCACGATCACCTGCCCGCCGTGGGTGTGCCCGCTCAGCACCAGCCCGACCCGGCGGTCGGTGAGCGTCTCGGCCAGGTCCGGGTTGTGGCTGAGCAGCACCACGGCGTCCTCACGGGTGGCGTCGCCGACCGCCGCGGCCACGTCCGGCTTCCCGCACCACAGGTCGTCCACCCCGCCCAGCCGCAGCCGGTCCGCCCCGCGGGAGAGCCACACCCCGCGGTCGGTCAGTTCCTCGACCCCGGCCCGCCGCATCCCCGCCCGCGTCTCGTCCAGCCCGTGCCAGTGGTCGTGGTTCCCCAACACGCCGAACACTCCGAGCGGCGCGGACAACCCCCGAAGCACCTCGAAGCACGGGGTGATGTACTTCCGCTCGCGGAGGCCGTAGTCCCCGCCGAGCAGGATCAGGTCGGGTTGCAAGGAGAGGGTGGTACGGACGATCTGGGCGACGAACTCCAGTTCGGTGTACGGCCCGTGGTGGATGTCCGTCAGGAACGCCACCCGCAGCCCGTCGAACGCCGGCGGCAGGTTCGGCAGTGGCTGGTTCACCCGCTCGACCCGTAGCGACTCGGCCTCGGCGAACCCGTACCCGACGGTGGCGGTCGGGACGACGACGGCGGACGCGGCGGTGATCTTCAGGAAGGTCCGGCGGTTCATGACGGCCCCGGCGATCGGCTGGACGCAGGAATGCTACCGAGGGCGGGGGTGCGGATCGACCCGAAACCGCCTCACCTGCGGCCGGAGATTTGGTGCTGCCGGACGAGCGGACACGACGGGGACGGGGCGTAAACCTGCGTGATCGGGATTGCGACCGGGCGGGAATTGTCGCCCGTGCGGTTGAGACGTGGGCTGAAATGAGAGCGGCTCCCGTGAGGGAGCCGCAGGTCAGTCGGGGTGGCCGGATTCGAACCGACGACTTCTTGGTCCCAAACCAAGCGCTCTACCAGGCTGAGCTACACCCCGGTCGTCTGAGACATGGTAGCGTAAGGACCGGCCGGAGTCACCCCAGGTTCGGGTCAGTTCGACAGGACGAAGCTTTTCAGGAAGTCGCTCGTGGTCTCTTTCGCCAGCGAGCTGGACGGGCCACTGGCGGTGATGACGTACAAGGTCCGCTTCTGGAGTACCGCGACCCCGCGGACGCCGGTCTTCTTCTTGGTCGCCACCTCCAGTTCGCGGGCGGGGGCGTCGTTCATCTTCACCACCTTGTCCGTCGTCACCTCGCCGTCCCCTCGCAGGCCGTCCCGCACGCCGTCCAGGATTTTCTGGGGCTGCACGTCGGCGAACGTCTCCGGGTACTCCGTTACCGTCACCGCGTACGCCACCCCGTCGAACTCGCCGCGGTGGGTGCGAACGGTCACACTCCCGGCGGCCGTCGCCAGTTCCTTCGTCGAGTCGGACGGGGAACACGGGAACGTGACGGTGAACCCGATCCCGGCGGACGCGGGGATGGTGGTGTACTTCGGCTTCTTGCCGTCGGCGTGGGCCAGCCCGACGGCGAGCAGTACGGCGAGCAATGCGAGTGAACGACGCGGCACGGTACACCTCCACCCGAATTGTATCCGCCGGAAGTCCTCGTTAGCCCGACGCGCCAGCGAGGGTCAACAACCCGTCCTTCGCTGGCTCGCTGGCGCGTCGGGCCTACAGAACGAAGTAATCCGCCGGAAACGACCAGAGCCGACCCAGATGGGTCGGCTCTGGTGCTTCGCTCCGGGCGGGCGGTTATTTCGTCAGGGCGGACAGGATCCGCTCGAACTGGTCGTTCGAGTCGAACCCGATCACGATCTGGCCCTTGTCCTTCGCCTTCACCTTGATCTCCACGCGGGTGGCGAACCGCTGCCGCAGGTCGTCCTCCAGGCTCTGCACGTGGGCCGTCTTCTCCACCGCCGCCCGCATCGCCCCCGGCTTCTGCTCGGCCACCTCCGCCTTCGCCTCCCGCGCGAGCATCTCCAGGGCGGCGACCGACAGGTGCTTGAAGATGGCCTCCCGGCACAGCTGGGTCTGCCGCTCGGCGTCCGCCACCCCTTTGATGACTTTGGCGTGCCCGAGGGTGAGCTGCCCGAGCCGCACCGCGTCCTGCACCTCGGCCGGCAGGTTGAGCAGCCCGACCAGGTTGCTGATGGACGTGCGGTCGATGCCCAGCCGCCGGCCGAGCTGCTCCTGGCTCAGCCCGTACCGCTCCAGGTACTCCTTGAACCCCTGCGCCTTCTCGATGGCGTTCAGGTCGCTCCGCTGGATGTTCTCCACCAGCGCCGCCTCGTACACCTGCTGGTCGTCGAACGTCACCACGTGCACCGGCACCTCGGTCAGCCCGACCAGGTGCGACGCCCGCAACCGCCGCTCGCCGGCGATCAGTTGGAACCGCTCGCCGTCCGGCCGCACCACCAACGGCTGGAGGACGCCGTGCGTGCGGATGCTGTCCGCCAGCTGGGTCAGCTCGTCGTCGTCGAACCGCTTCCGCGGCTGGTACGGGTTGTGGCTGATCTGATCGATCCGCACCCGTGTCGAGCTGACGGTCGAGACCGAGCCGGTCGCCGGTCCGAGCAACGAGTCGAGGCCCCGACCGAGCCGCGGTTTGGTGGCGTCCATGCCGTTTCCCCCTGATGAAACCGATCCCCCTGATCCGGGCGGGGTGATAGCAAATCCGGCGGGCTGGGGAAGACGAACCGGCGGGCGGCGCAACCGTTCCATGTGGAAACGACGACACGACATGGTGAACCCGAGCCGCAAGGCTCGTGGGTGCGTGTGCATCTGGCTCGTACTCACCGACCTTGCGGTCGTGGTTCACCTGCATCGCGGCAAACTGCCCTTGCCCGATTTTCCGAAGCCGAGTTACCATCCCGCCCGCTCGACCCCGGGACCGGAACCCCGGAGCCGAGCCGCCTGCCGCAACGGACCGGAACCCGAAGCGGACGGTGTAGGGGCTGCGACCAGCCCCCCGGAGAAGAGGTGTCGTCGGTTCGGTTCGCCCGACCTTTCGCGGCGCGTTCTCGCGCCTACGGGTGAACAGCTCCCGCACCAATCCGGCACTAGCTCGGACCTCGGCTCGGCACTCGTGCCGTCGCGGTCGGCCGTTCACACGGTCGGCTGTCGCGTGCCCGTCCGCCGTCCGGCGTCCGCACAATCTGGTCTGCCACGAGGTGCGCTCGCATGGAAGTGAAGCGTGGGCCCATTCTGTTTCGCTGTGACGCGACCACGGACGGCGGGTTCGAGCCGTTCTACCAGTGCCTGTCGCTGGCGGCGGCGATGCAGCGGCGGCGGCGGGGGACGTACTTCTTCAGCTACCTGGACCCGCTGTCGCTGGCGACGGTCATCCACCGCGGGAACAACGAGTGGGTGGCGGCCGAGTCCCAGGTGGGCGAGGCGGACGACGTGGACGCCACCGTGCGGGAGGTGCGGCGGCTGAACGCGTCGGCGGTGGTGGTGGCCGGCGGGGCGAGTGCGGAGTACCTGAAGGCGCTGACGGAGACCGGCACGCGGGTGATCAGCATCGACAGCGAGGCGGCGGTGAAGTTCCCGTCGAAGCTCGTGGTCAACCCGTTCCTGGCACCGGGGGCGAAGCCGTACCGGGTGCAGCACGGCACGCAGCTGCTGCTCGGCAAGCGGTTCGCCCTGGTGCGGGGCATCTTCCGCCGGCAGCGGACCATCCGCGCGACCGAACAGCCCGGCCCGTTCCGCGCGCTGGTGGCGTTCGGGGACGACGACGCCGGCGACCAGACCCTGCTCCGCACCCAACAACTGCTGGACATGCCGAAGGTGGACAAGGTGAGCGTCGTCACCCGCACCCACCACCCGCGGTACGACGAGCTGAAGGAGTTCGCCGACGGGTCGAAGGGCAAGGTGGAGGTCATCACCGAGGTGAAGGAGCTGATGACCCGGCTGGTGCGGGCGCACGTCGCGCTCACGGCCGGAGACACCACCGCGCTCGAACTGTGCTGCGTCGGCATCCCGCAACTCATGCTGCCGACCAAACAGACGCACCTGCTGAACGCCAAGCGGATGGACGACGAGGGGGTGGGCACGTTCCTCGGGGCGGCGGCGGACGTGAGCGAGAAGGAACTGGCCGAGGCGGTCGCCCTGGTGCTGGACGACCCGATGGAGCGGATGGGCATGAACCGCTGCGCCCGCCGGCTGATCGACGGCCGCGGCGGGGACCGCATCGTGAACGGGCTGGAGATCATACTGCACACCCCGGTCCGCACGGACGCCGGCGCGGTGCGGCTGGCGGCGTGATTCGCTGGTGTCCCGCCTTCAGGCGGTCTTCTGTCCGACGATGAACGGCCTGAGGGTTGGACACCAACACCGGCCCGGAGGTGACGACGCCTCCGGGCTTTTCCGTTGCTGACGTTCCGCTCACCCTTCACCACCCGTTACTCTGGAAGCATCTCCGGAGACCTTCCATGACCAAAGACGACGTGGCCGCGGCGCTGGACGAGATCGGCACCCTGCTGCAACTCAAGGGCGAGAACGACTTCAAGGTGCGAGCGTACACCGGCGGGGCGCGGGCGATCCAGCAGATCGACGGCGACATCCGCACGCTGGTGGCGAACGGCTCGCTGGCGTCCGTCCGCGGCATCGGCGACACCCTGCGGGAGAAGATCACCACCCTCGTCACCACCGGCCGGCTGCCGTTCCTCGAAGACCTGCGGGCGTCCGTCCCGCCGGGGCTGGTGGAGATGCTGCGGCTGCCGGGCGTGGGGCCGAAGAAGGTGAAGGCGCTGCACGACGAACTCGGCATCGACACCATCCCGAAGCTGAAGGCGGCGTGCGAGGCCGGGCAGGTGTCCGGGCTGAAAGGGTTCGGCGAGAAGACGCAACAGAAGATCCTGGACGGCATCGCGTTCCTGGACACCGTCGGCAAGCGGGTACGGATCGACCAGGTGGAGGTGCTGGCGGTAGCCGTCATCGAGCGGCTGAAGAAGCTGCCGGGGGTGAAGCGGGTGGAGGTGTGCGGCAGTCTCCGTCGCAGGCGGGAAACGGCCAAGGACATCGACCTGCTGGTGGCGAGCGACGACCCCGAGCCGGTCATGCAGGCGTTCGTCACCATGCCCGAGGTGCTGCAAGTCACGGGGCACGGGCCGACGAAGTCGAGCGTCGTCGCCCAGATGAAATGGGACGGGACGACTGTGACGCTGAACGCCGATCTGCGGGTGGTGACGGACGAGCAGTTCCCGTTCGCCCTGGTGCATTTCACCGGCAGCAAGGACCACAACGTGCGGCTGCGGAAGCGGGCGATCGACCGCGGGTGGAGCCTGAACGAGTACTCGATGGGCAGCGAGACGAAGCTGGTGAAGTGCGCCGACGAGGCGGACGTGTACCGCAAGCTCGGGCTGACGTGGGTACCGCCGGAGATGCGGGAGGACACCGGCGAGGTGGATCTGGCCGAGAAGAACGCGGTGCCCAAGCTGCTGGAGTACGCGGACATTCGCGGGGTGTTCCACAACCACACCACCGCCAGCGACGGCACCGCCAGCCTGGAGCAGATGGCCCGCAAGTGCCAGGAACTCGGGTGGGAGTATTTCGGCGTCGGGGATCACTCGCAGTCGCTGAACGTGGCCCGCGGGCTGACCCCGGACCGGGTGCGAGCGCAGTGGGCCGAGGCGGACGCGCTGAACAAGAAGCTGAAGGAGTTCCGCATCTTCAAGGGCACCGAGTGCGACATCCTGGCCGACGGCTCGCTCGACTACGACGACGACCTGCTCGCCGGGTTCGACTACGTGGTGGCGAGCGTTCACACCTTCTTCGGGCTGAGCGAGGAGGAGCAGACGAACCGGGTGTGCAAGGCGCTCGCCCACCCGCGGACGACCATGCTCGGCCACGCCACCGGCCGGCTGCTGCTCCGCCGCGAGGGGTACAAGCTCGACCTGGAGCGGGTGATCCGCACTGCCGCCGAGTACGGCAAGATGATCGAGATCAACGCCCAGCCCAGCCGGCTGGATTTGGATTGGACCTATGTGAAGCGGGCGAAGGCGCTCGGGGTGATGATCGTCATCAACCCGGATGCGCACTCGACCGGCGAGCTGGAGTTGACCCGGTTCGGGGTGGACGTGGCTCGCCGCGGCTGGCTGACGAAGGACGACGTGTTCAACACGCGGTTGGCGAAAGAGGTGGCGAAGGAGTTGGCGAGGCGGAAGGGGTGATTCCTGGCGAGCCGGGAGCGGATTGGCGAGCCGGGAGCGTGAGCGACCGGAGGATTTCGAACTCCGGTCGCTCACGCGCCCGGCTCGCCAGGAAGAATCAGCTTTTGGCCCCGATCACCTGTCGCAGCGGGTTGAGGATCTTCGGCACCACGTGTTCGGACACCAGATCGTCGAGAATCCGCCGCTGGTTCAGGTACGACTCGTGGAACGACTTGAACGGCTGCCGCCCCCAGAACTGGCGGACGGTGAAGTACACGGTGATCGGGCTTTCGCCGAAGTTGCCCGTCCGCACCTGGTACGCACTCGACCGCGTCTCGACGCTCAGCCGGGCCTGCAACTGGCAGCCGTCGTCCAGCGCCACCATCAGGCTGGGCTGGTAGTTCAGCACCCGTGCCCCGCCCAGCTTGAACAGCGAGTCGAACGGCCCGTCCGCCGCCAGCGCCTCGGTCACCACCTCGTCGTGGTTCCCCTGGTACATCAGGTCGAAGTAGAACTGCACGTCCAGCGAGTCGGTGTCCAGCGGGTGGACGCCCAGGTGGTACGGGGCCATCTCCAGCAGTTTCTCGTTCTGGGCGTCCGCGTCTTCCACCGCCGGCGGGTTCACAAAGCCGGACGTCAGCCGCCGCCCGTCGATGTTTACGAAGCGGTAGCTGCCGCCCTCCCGGTCCTCCTCCAGCGCGTACTCGTTGGTGTCCCGCTTCTCGAAGTCGGTCATGGTCGGGTACAGCCGCCGCACCGAGTCGTAGAAGTGCAGCACCGTCTCCCGGTTGTTCGGCAGGTCCACCTTGCTGGTCAAGTGCAGGGTCACGCCGAAGTCGTCGCACAGCGACGAGAACGAGTTCGCGTTCACGCACACCTCCTTCGCCGTGGGCACGGCGGTCAATCCTTACTAATCGTGGTCGAGTGTTGAATTGTTCGCCACCCGCCCGCACAAAGCAAGGTCCGCAGGGGCGAACCGCCGGAACCCCACGGGGAACGGACGGGCCGGCCGGGTTTTCTGGCTTCCCCCAATTGGACACGTTGGGGGGAGCGAGAGTTCGCTAGTGTTCCACTCGCTCCGCGAGTGACCACCGAACCACTCGCGGAGCGAGTGGAACACACTAAACAGTAGAACCCGCGCCGACCGCCGGGGGCTGGAGCGGGTTCTGCGATGAAATTTCGCGGCGGAATCACGCGGCCAGTTTCAGCCCCGCCTTCACCGGCTGCGGGACGCGGAGTTCGGCCTTGTCGTGCCACTTGCCGGCGTCCGGAGCACCCTGCCACTGCTGCAGCTTGATCGTGCTGACCGTGTCCCGTTCCTCGTCGTCGAGCAACTCCTGGTAGGCGTCGGCGTAACCGCCGCGGACCTGGGTGGACGACCGGCCGACGTACAGCAGGGCTTCGCCCCCGCCGTCCATCACCGCGATCGCCCGCCACCCTTGCGCCTTGGATTCCGTCACGATGAGCATCGGCGTCCCCTCCATGGGCGTTAAACGTGCGCCACCGTCTTGGCGGCGAAGGGGTATGATGCTGCCGCCGGGGTTCCACGTCAAGAAAAAAGTGCGGAATCGGCCGACTTTGACTCAAGTCCAACAGTGTCAACGCGCCCGGAAGGTAATCCGTCCGCGAGACAAATCGTACGGCGAGATCTCCACTTTCACCCGGTCGCCGGGGATGATGCGGATGAAGTTCTTCCGCATCTTGCCGGCGATGTGCGCGATCACCTCGCCGCCGATGTCCAACTCCACCCGGAAGGTGGTGTTCGCCAAGGCCTCCTTCACCCGGCCTTCGACCTCGATCGCTTCCTCTTTCGCCATGTGACGTCGGTGCCTCGTGGAACAGACGGTACATATCGATGGAACCGCCCGGCAGGACCAGCGCCGCCGGGCGTGAGTTGGCATCTGTTTGAACCGGCGAGTTAGTAACGGTCGTCGCCGTAGCCGCCACCACCCCCACCGCCCCCGTACCCACCACCTCCACCGCCATACCCGCCGCCCCCAGCCCGGCGACCACCGCCGCCGCCGCCACCACCGTACCCGCCACCGCCCCCGCCGTACCCGCCACGGCCCCCGCCCCCGCCGTACCCACCGCCGCCGCCCCGCTCTTCCCGCGGGCGGGCGATGTTCACGGTCAGCGGCCGGCCGCCCATCGGCTGGTTGTTCAGGGCGTCGATCGCCTTCTGGGCGTCTTGTTCGGTCGGCATCTCAACGAAGCCGAACCCGCGGGACCGGCCGGTGTCCCGGTCCTTGATCACCTGTGCTTTGATCACCGGACCGTACTGGGCGAACATGTCGGCCAGTTCCTGGTCGGTGGTGCTCCACGGCAAATTGCCGACGTAGATGTTGACTGCCATACGACGACGGGACTCGGACGGGGTCGGCTGACGGACCACCCGACGCGGCCCCGCTGAAACGGATCGGCGGGACACGGGCCTACGACGGGGGAAGCTCTCAGCCCCTCTCCGGGGGTGCCGAAAAGTAGATCGATAATATGCGTGCCGAAAACTCGTGCCAAGCGGATTCCGGAAAAAAGTGAACGGGTCGTCGGACCGTGCCGACGACCCGTTGATGAGTGCTTCGTGAAGGCGGGGTCGGAGGGCGGTTGAAAACCCCTCCCCCTGTCAGGGGGAGGGCAAGCGAGCGGCGCGAGCGCGGGAGGGGGTCCGTCTTCTAGAGGGGGGGGGGGGGGCGGGCGCGGGGGGGGGGGCGGGCGGCCGGCCCCCCCCGCCCGCCGGGGGGCGC
>JALHQU010000022.1:28179-57257 GCA_022841795.1 Fimbriiglobus sp. | reverse complement strand
CGCGGGGGGCGTGCCGGGCGAGCCGGGAGCGTGAGCGACCGGAGGATTCACACCCACCGGTCGCTCACGCTCCCGGCTCGCCGCGCGCACCCCCTTGCCGCGGTGCGTAACATTCCCGCCGACACGCCTAGCTTTTCAGCCCGCCGACGCGGACAATTCCCTTACACGAGTCACCCGCCCCTGGGGCCTTCCGATGACCCGCCGCCTCCGCGCCGCCCTCCTCGCCTGTTTCGTTTCCGCCGCTGGCTCGTCGTATTTACAATCGGCGGACATCGTCCCGCTCGACGGCAAGCCGGTGAAGGGCACCGTCACCGGGGTGGACGCCCAGTTCGTCAGCTACAAGGACGAGTCCGGGGCGGCGGCGAAGGTGGGGGTGAAGACGCTGGCGGCGGTGGACCTGGGCGGGAAGGTGGCCCCGGCGACGGCGTTCGACGAGGTGGAACTGACCGACGGCACCCTGCTGCGGGTGGCCGAGTTCAAGGTGCAGGGGAAGACGGTGCTGCTCAAGCCGGCGGCCCAGCCGGCCGGGGCGACGCTCACCACCGAGGTGCCGCTGACCGCGGTGTTCTACTGGGTGCGGAAGGCGGACGACGCCACCCTGCGGGCGAACTGGCGGCGGGATGTGGTGGCGAAGCGGGGCAAGCGGGACATGTTGGTCATCCGCGACAAGGACGTACTCCAGCCGGTCGAGGGGACGGTGCTGGAGGGGACGGCGGACGGTGCCGGGGTGAGTTTCGAGCTGACCGACGGGCAGAAGAAGGAGTACAAGCTGACCGTGGTCTCCGGCGGGCTGCTGTTCAACCAGCCGCCGGCGGCCACCATCGCCCCGACCGCGTGCAAGGTGCTGGACGTGTTCGGCAACGTGCTGTTCGCCCAGGCGGTCGAGGTGAGCGACGCCGGGGTGACGGTGAAGACGGTGAGCGGGGCGACGGTCAAGTACAACGGGGTGGCGGCGCTGAGCAAGCTGGACTTCAGCCAGGGGAACGTGCGGTTCCTGGCCGAGATGGAGGCGGGCATCGACGCCCCGCCGCCGGGCGAGAACGAGCCGAATCAGCCGCTGCTGGCGAACAAGACCCCGGACGGCCCCGGCCTGCGGCTGGGCGGGAAGACGTACCAGAAGGGCGTGTGGGTGGCGGCGTACACCACCCTGACGTACAAGCTGGACGGCGACTACCGCGAGTTCAAGGCGGTGTTCGGGGTGGACGACGCCACCCAGGCGGCGTCCGCCCTGAAGGTGACGATCGACGCCGACGGCCGCCAACTGTACGCCGGCGTCATCGGCCGCAAGGACAAGCCGGTGGACGTGAACCTGAACGTGAAGGACGTGAAGGTGCTGAAGATCAGCGTGGACCGCGAGAACGTGTACAACGGGGTGTCGCTGAACATGGCCGACGCCCGCCTGCAAAAATAACTTCTTCGCCGCGACCAGCGGGAGCGGATTCCACTCCCGCTGGTCGCGGCGAAGACCTGAACGAATTGAGGCACCCCATGCCGAATCTGACCCGCTTCCTCCGCACCCGCGTGACCGTGGCCGCCGGGGTGGTGGCCGCCGCGGCCCCGCTCGCCCTGATCCCGCCGGCGACCGCCGCCGACGTGGACCCGAAGGTGAAGGCGGCCGAGGCCGAGCGGGTGAAGGCGGTCAACCTGGTCCGCCCGGCGGTGGCCGCCGTGTGCTTCTACGGCGGGCAGGTGTGCGGGTCCGGGGTGGTCATCAGTGAAGACGGGTACTGCCTGACCAACTACCACGTGACCGAGGGCATCAGCCCGGTCATGCAGTGCGGGCTGGCCGACGGCCTGCTGTACGACGCGGTCATCGTCGGCCAGGACAAGATCGGCGACGTGGCCCTGGTGAAGATGCTGCCGAAGAAAGAGGGCGACAAGTTCCCGTTCGTCCAACTCGGCAACAGCGACGACACCAAGCCGGGCGAGTGGTCGATGGCCATGGGCAACCCGTTCGGCTTGGCCCTGGATTTCACCCCGACCGTCACCTACGGCCTCATCTCCGGCACCCAGCGGTACCAGCCGCCGGAGGGGAAGGGCACGCTCGAGTACACCGACTGCATCCAGTTCGACACCAGCATCAACCCGGGCAACTCCGGCGGTCCGCTGTTCAACATGAAGGGCGAGTTGATCGGCATCAACGGCCGCGGGTCGTTCGAGAAGCGGGGGCGGGTGAACTCGGGCGTCGGGTACGCCATCAGCATCAACCAGATCAAGAACTTCCTCGGGCACATGAAGGCGGGCATCGACACCGACCACGCCACCCTCGGCGCGATGGTCATCACCGACGGGGAGGAGGGCGGGGAGGAGCTGAACAAGCTGGTGTTCACCCAGATCCTGGACGAGTCGGACGCGTTCCGCCGCGGCATCAAACCTCAGGACCAACTGTCCGCGTTCGCCGGCCGGCCGATGTCCAGCACCAACCAGTACAAGAACGCCCTCGGCCTGTACCCGAAGGACTGGCGCGTGCCGATCACCGTCCGCTCGGCCGCCGGGGCGAGAAAAGAGATGCTGGTGCGGCTGATGGGGAACATCGACACGTTCGTCGGCGAGCAGGAGCAGCCGAACCAGCCGAAGCCCGGCCGGCCGGGCCGCCCCGGCCAGCCGCCGCCGGAGCAGAACCCGGCCCAGGCGAAGGCGAAGAAGTCGCCGGCGGCCAAGCTGGTCGTGGAGAAGAAGGGGTACGCCAACTTCCACTTCAACAAGCTGGAGACGGACCGGCTGGTGGCGGCGTTCACCAAGCAGCACGGGTCGGCGGCGGCGTTCGGCGGCAACTGGGCGATCGACGGCACCGTGCAACTGGTGGACGGGCGGTCCGGCGAGGTGAAGATCACCTGGGCGGACGACAAGGAGGGCGTGACCGAGATCAAGATCAACCGCAACGGCATCGAAGACTCGCTCAAGCCGCTGAGCGGGAACCTGAGCCAGGCGGAACTGGCCCTGCCGCAGGGCAGCGGCGGGCTGCTGCTCGCCCTGTACCAGCTCCGCGTGTTCCTCACCAAGATGCAGGCCGGGTTCAACCCGAACGAGAACATCTACCCCGGATTCGTCCACGGCGGCACCGAGCCGGTGTACCCGATGCCGGCGGACGTGACCTCGAAGGCGCCGCCCGCCGCCACGCGGACGCTGTGCGAGGTGATCCGCACCAAGAAGGGGCAGTTCGAGGGCAAGTGGTTCTTCGACCCGAAGGACGGCACCCTGGTCGGCGGCGAGTCGTGGTTCGACAAGGGGGAGGACCCGTGCGAGCTGTACTTCTCCGACCACAAGGACGTGAGCGGGGTGAAGCTGCCGCACAAGGTGGCCGTGCGGTGGGGGGACAAGGGGTACGCCGTGCTGACGGTGAAGAGCTACACCCTCGGGAAGAAGTGACCGTTCGGCGAACCCCGACCGCGAGGGAGGGGGTGCTGCTGATGGTGGGGGGCCACCGCCCCCCACACCCCCTGTCACCCCCTCCCTCGCGGTCGGGGTTCACCAGAGACAACACCGCCATGCTCCGCCGGTTCTGCCTGCTCGCCCTGCTGCTCGCCCCTGCCGCCCGGGCCGCCGACCCGTTCGTCGATGTAACCGAGAAGACGAACCAGAAGGTGCTGAAGGTGTTCGGCGCCGGCGGGTTCCGCGGGGCCACCAACTACTCGACCGGCACCCTCATCTCGGCCGACGGGCACTTCCTCACCGTCGCCAGCCAGACGCTGGACACGTCCGAGCTGATCGTGCATCTGGCCGACGGCCGGCGGATGAAGGCGGTGGTACTCGTCACCGAGCCGGAACTGGACGCCGCCTTGTGCCAGATCAAGGTGGACGGGAAGAAGCCGGGCGAGCCGACCGGGCTGAACCTGAAGGACTACTTCGACATCGAGGCGGAGGCGAAGCGGCCGCACGCCGAGCCGGGCGACTGGGTGCTGGCGTTCAGCAACCTGTTCGAGATCGCCATGCGGAACGAGCCGGTGTCGGTCATGCAGGGCACGGTCATGTCGTACAGCAAGCTGCACGGGCGGCGGGGCATCTTCGACTTCCCGTACACCGGCGACGTGTACGTGGTGGACGCCATCACCAACGGCCCCGGCGCCGGCGGCGGCCCGCTCACCAACCGCAAGGGCGAGTTGCTCGGGTTCATCGGCCGGGAGATCAAGAACAGCCTGAGCGAGACGTGGATCAATTACGCCATCCCGACGGACGCCACGGTGACGCTGCGGGACGGGGACAAGACGGAGACGGTGTCTCTGCCCGAGTTCGTCCGCCTGGGCATGCAGGGCAAGTACAAGCCGCGGATCCGCCCGGTGGCGGCCAGCGGGCCGGGCGGGTACACCGGCATCAAGTTCGTGCCGAACGTGCTCGACCGCACCCCGCCGTACATCGACGAGATCATGCCCGGCTCGCCGGCCGAGAAGGGCGGGCTGCTGGTGAACGACCTGGTCAGCTTCATCGACGGCGAGCCGATCTACAGCATCAAGAGTTACCACGAGTACATGAAGCGGACGCGGGCGGACATGACCGTCCGGCTGGAGGTCCGCCGCGGGGACAACCTGCAGTCGGTCGAGCTGAAGCTGGGCGAGTGGCCGAAGGGCATGCTCAAGCCGACGGTCACGCTGCCGCCCGAGAAGAAGTGAATCATGAAGCCGCGGGATAGCCATCCCGCGGCTTTGCCACATAGACACGAACAGCGGTTGAGGGTTTCGAGATGCTCCGCTCCCTGATTTTCTCCGTCGTCGCCCTCGGGCTGGTCGCCGTGCCCGCGGCCCCGGCCGACGACGTGAACGACGCCACCGAGAAGGCGATGAAACAGGCGGCCAAGTCGGTCGCCCCGTACGTCGTCAAGATCGAGACGGCCGGTGGGCGGGAGACGGTCGGCGGTGGAGGTGGTGGGGGCGGACCGGGCGGCGGGCCGCCGCCCATCCGCAAGGGGGTCGGCCCCACCTCCGGGCTGGTGGTGGACAAGGACGGGTACATCATCACCAGCACCTTCAACTTCGCGAACAAGCCGAGCGACATCTTCGTCACCGTGCCGGGCAAGGACCGCAAGGTGGCCAAGGTGGTGGCCACCGACACCTCGCGGATGCTCACCCTGCTGAAGGCGGACTACACCGACCTGCCGGTGCCGCCGGCGTTCCCGAAGGCGGACGTCACCGTCGGCCAGTGGAGCCTGGCCGTCGGCCGGGCGCTGGACACGGAGCTGTCCGCCGCCCCGGGGTACAGCCGCGGGGTGATCTCGGCCGTCGGCCGCATCTGGGGCAAGGCGGTGCAGACGGACGCCAAGGTGTCGCCGATCAACTACGGCGGGCCGCTCACGGCCATCGACGGGCGGGTGATCGGGGTGCTGGTGCCGGCCTCCCCGTCGGGCGAGGGGGAGACGGCCGGGGTGGAGTGGTACGACTCGGGCATCGGGTTCGCCATCCCGTTCGAGGACGTGCTGAAGGTGGTGCCGCGGCTGAAGGGCGGGAAGGACGTCGGCCGCGGCATGCTCGGGTTCAACCCGAAGGAGCCGGGCGAGGAGTACAACGTGCCGATCACCATCGGCAGCATCGCGTCCGACTCGGCCGCCCTCAAGATCGGGCTGAAGGCGGGGGACGTGATCGTCCGCATCGACGGCAAGCCGATCCCGCACTACTCCGCCCTGCGGCACACCCTCGGGCCGAAGTACGAGGGGGATTCCATCGACCTGGTGGTCACCCGCGACGGCAAGGAGTTGAAGTTCGACAAGGTGGTGCTCGGGTCGGCGAACACCGCGTTCGCCCAGCCGTTCTTCGGCATCCTGCCCGTGCGGGACGACCCGGAGTTGGGCGTCGAGATCCGGTACGTGTACCCGAAGTCGCCGGCCGAGGCGGCCGGGCTGAAGGTGGGCGACCGGGTGATGAAGGTGGCCCCGGTGGGGGTGCCGCAGTTGGTCGCCATCACCGGCGGGCGGACGCAACTGGCCCAGATCGTCCGCGGGTTCCCGGTGGGCGTGGACCTGCAGGTGCTGGTGCGGCGGAAGAAGGAGAAGCCGGACGACAAGGACAAGGACGAGACGGTGAAGCTGAAGGTGGGCGCACTGACCGAAGAGCTGCCGGAGAAGCTGCCCATGCCGTCCACCGCGGGCAAGGCGCTGGAGAAGCCGAAGGCGGCGCCGGCCCCCGGCGGCCCGCCCAAGCCGCCGGCCGGTCGCAACAAGCCGGTGGAAGAGGAGAAGGCGGACGAGCCGAAGAAGGAGAAGGACAAGGACGAGGAGAAGGACGACACCCCGACCGGGCTGCTGACGGACCAGGTGAACAAGACGAACGCCCGCGAGTACTGGATGTACGTGCCGGACAACTACGACAAGAACAAGAGCTACGGGGTGGTGGTGTGGCTGCACGCCGCCGGCAAGGGCGGGCGGGACGCCAAGGACATGAAGAAGATCTGGGAGGACTACTGCGACTCGGCCAACTTCATCCTGATCGGCCCGAAGTCGAAGAAGAACGAGTGGACATCCACCGAGGCGGAGGAGGTGGCGGCGACGATTAATGCGGCGCTCAAGCCGTACACCATCGACCGCAACCGCGTCCTCGCGCACGGCATGGGCATCGGCGGGCAGATGGGGCTGTACATGGCGTTCCACTCCCGCGACCTGATCCGCGGGGCGGCGGTGAGCGGGGCCGCCCTGCCCGGCCCGGCCAAGGACAACCTGCCGAACCAGCCGCTGGCGTTCTTCCTCATCGCCGGCGACAAGGACCCGCTGCTGAAGGAGATCCAGGACACGGTGGAGAAGGTGAAGGCGAAGAAGTTCCCGGCCATCTACCGCCAGCTGAAAGACTTCGGCAAGGAGTACATCGACCAGAAGACGCTGGACGAGCTGTGCGTGTGGCTGGACTCGCTCGACCGCATCTGAACGGCGAGCCGGGAGCGTGAGCGACCGGAGGGGGTGACTCCTCCGGTCGCTCACGCTCCCGGCTCGCCACAGTTCATCACTTCAGCTCGACGCTCCAGTACGCGTTGTCCAGGAACGCCTGCCACGTCTGGTACTTCTTCTGCGTCAGTTTGACGTTCAGCAGCGGGCTCCGCTTCGGCTTCTCCGGCTTGCGGATGAGCGTCATGTTCGCCTGCCGCGGGGTGCGGCCGCCCTTGCGGACGTTGCACTCCACGCACGCGCACACGATGTTCTCCCACGTCGTCCCCCCGCCCTGGCTCCGCGGGATGACGTGGTCCAGCGACAGCTCACTCGTCACGAACTTCCGCCCGCAGAACTGGCACTGGTTGTGGTCGCGGGCGAAGATGTTCCGCCGGTTGAACTTCACCGTCTGCCGCGGCACCTTGTCGTAGTCGAGCAGGCGGATCACCCGCGGCGCCTGGATCTCGGCGTGGGCGGTCCGCACCCAGTCCTCGTGCTCGTCGCGGAGCAGCTGCGCCTTGAGCGCGCTCAGCTCGGCCCACGACTCGAAGTCGTACGACAGGTACTGGCCGTCCTCCACCCGGATGACCTCGGCCTGGCTCTTGCACAACAGGCAGAACGCCCGCCGCACGCTGATCACGTGCACGGCCATGAACATCTTGTTCAGCACCAGGACGCTCGCCTCCAGCGGCGAGTAGGAAACCGGATTCATGGCGGCGAAGCCCTCCCAAACGACGACGAACCGGGTCGGCCGGGCGGCACGCCGGTTCGTCATCTGAGACGCGCGGGGTCGGTCGGAGGTTTGTTCACTGCCGGTATTCTACCCGGTCGCAAGCGGGGTCCGCAAGGGGCTGGGTGAGCCGAACGCCCGCGGCTTCACCGGCCGTTCACGATTCCCGGCGGCACGGCCGGCACGCCCGGCGCAACCGGACGGCGATGCGGCGAAGGCGGGCCGGGTCGTCCGTCAGCGGCAACCGCAGCAGGTGAACAGCCACCGCCGACCCGGCCGCCCGCAGGGTTTCCAGCCGGAACCGCCGGCCGGGGTACACCAGGCCGCAGTCCGCCACCACGAGCAGGGCGGCGTAGGCGAGCGCCTGGTGCAGGTCGGCGGCGGCCGGGTCCGGCCGCTTCCACTTGGCGTCCCACACCGACACCGGGGTGTCACCGCGGCGGACGACCAGGTCCGGGGTGAGGGCGACGGGGGTGAGGTGGATCGGCTGCTGCACCCGCAGGTTCCGCTCCCCGACGGCCTCCCGGAACAGCCGCGTGGCGTACACCTCGAACGCTCGCTCCAGACTGACCAGCACCTCGCCGGCGTCGAGCAGGCCGCACCAGTCGAGCAGTTCGCGGTAGTCCGCCGGCGCACTCGCCCGGATCGCGTCCCGGTGCGCCGCCGGAACGGGGTCGTCGCCCACCTCGGCGAACGCGGCGAGTGCTCGTTCCAATGCTTCCCGCGTGGCCTGCGACAGGCCGGGGGTGCGGGCCAACTCCGTCGCCGCCGCCTTCGGCCAGCGGTTGGCCGGCACGTCCGGGCTGAGGTCGTCCACCAGTTGGTCGAACAGGCCGGGGTGCTTCCACGGGGTGCGGGTGTGGGTCGGCAGGTCGATCCGCCCGCGGACGGTCGGCTCGCACACCGTTCGTTCGACGTACCCACGGTGCAACCCGACGGCGGCCCGGTCGAACATGAGGGCAGCGAGGCGGTGGGCGAACAGGTCGAGCAGTCCTGGTGAACCCGGCCCGCCAGGGCCGTGGGTGTTCTGAAAATCACCCCCTCCCTCGCGGTCGGGGTTCACCGGGTCGAACAGCGGTCCCACCATCGCCCACGGCCATTTCGGGCGGAACTCGATGGTGACTTCGTTCAGCCGCAGGAAGCCGACGTACCCGCGGGCGGTGAGCGCGTACCGCCGGCGGGCGAACGTCGGCCGCACCTCCACCAGGTGCGAGTACCGCTCGGCCAACACCGCCGCCACCGCCCGCGGCAGCGGGCGGACGACCGTGCGGCGTTCGGTGAGGGTGAGGTTCACTTTTCGGGTTCGGGTTTCGGCGGCTGGCGGCGGTGGGGCGGGGCGAACAGGCGGAAGCCGAGATCGGTGCCCTTCGGCGGCAGGCTCGTGTCGGACAGCTTCCCGCCGTCGTCGGTGCGGTCCGGCCCGGCCGAGTAGATCACGACGCCGGTGTCCGTCGGCTTGAACAGCAGCGGTTTGGCGGTGAACGGATCGACCGGCGGGGTCAGCCATTCACCCCATCCGGTGGGGTACGATTTAGTGTGATGGCGGTATCGTTCGGCCGCGACTGCGGCCGTCGCTGCGTGCAGCAGGGCCGTCACCCGCACGTCCGAATCGTGGCACCGCGAGACGGCCGGGTACACCCGCCGCAGCGCCGCCTGGGCCAGGTCGCCCTCGGTCTTGATGTCGTCCTCGATGGCCTTGAACTCGTCGGCCCGGTCCGGGCCGTGCGGCTTCTCCGCCGCCGCGATCGCCCGGTTCATCAGCTCCAGGTAGCGGGCCTGCACCTCGGGCAGCAGCGCCCGCGCCGGCACGCTGGTGAGCGCCCCCGGCGGCAGCTTCGAGTCGGTCAGCCCCTCCACCGTCCGGGTGACCTCCAGCGTGCCGTTGTCCAGGTTCTCGGCCAGCAGGTTCATCGCCCCCCGCTCGCCCCGCAGCCCGTACAGCAGCCGCGGCACCGCCGCCTCGGCCGCCAGCGCCGCCTGCACCTCGGCCAGCTTCGCCTCCTTCGGCTCGCACAGCCACAGTGTCCGTTCGGTCGCCTTCACCGCGATCGACGCCAGGGCCATCCGCACCAGCTGCGAGATCAGGAACGGCTCGTCGCCGATGCCGCGGGCCAGGGCGAGGACGGCCAGCACGTCGTCCAGAGCGTCGTCCCCGCGGCCGTCCGCCGCCGACACCAGCGCGTCGTGCTGGAGCAGCGCTGCCACCGTCCGGATCTTGTCCAGGTGGGGCAGGGTGGTGCCGACCACGTTCGGGTTGATGACGATGGCGATCCCGCCGCCGCTCAGGTGTCGCAGGTTTCGCGCCTCGGCGACCTGCTCGCGGCACAGGTCCGCCACCTCCCGCGACAGGGCCAACTCCTCCTCACACGGCAGGCAGCCGGGGTGCGGTTCGTAGTACCTGGTCAGCTTCTTCTGCCAGTCGCGGTAGCCGGGCGGGAAGCGGTCGCGGAGGCGGACGGCCTGCTCGGCCGCGTTCCCCTCAGGGGCGGCGATGCGGCGGGCGGCCTGGATGTCGTCGATCCGCCAGCCGGGGCTGGTGGCGTCCAGTTCGGCCAGCACCCGCGAGCGGTGTTCCAGGCCGCGGTTCCGCAGCCCGAACCAGGTGCTCGTCACCGCCAGCACGACCAGTAGCAGGATCACCCCGAGCGTCAGCCCGGTGCGACGGACCCAGCGGTTGCGGAGGAGCTTCATGGCGAGGTGGCTTTCCCTTCGTGGCACCGGCAGCCCGCCGGTGAGAGCGGCTCTCATTGATTCCGGCCGGGAGGGGGGACCCCTCTCCGGAATCACCCCCATTCGGCCGGAAGAAATAGCGTTGGAATGCGGATGCCTTGCGTCAGTGTCGCCCGGCGGATGGCACGGGTCGGGTGGCCGACTGTCTCCGACAGTCGGCGCCGACTCCCGGAGGGAGTCGGCCACCCGTGGGCCGGTCCCTAATCTTCTTTCGGCAGCGGCGGCTGGCGGCGGTGCTTCGGGTCAAACAGCCGGAAGCCGATGTCTGTGCCTTGCTCGCCCCCCGCGCTGAGCTTCGTCCCGCCGTCGTCGGTGCGGTCGCGGCCGGTGGAGTACACCACCGCCCCGTCGTCGGTCTTCTTGTATAACAGTGGTCGGCCGGTATACGGGTCGGCAGGGATTGCCGTCAGGAAGTCCGGTGTGAGTTCGGCGAGGGCGGTCGGGAACCGGCCGTGCTTCAGGCGGAAGCGTTCGAATGCTACCGCGGTTGCTGTGGCGCGAAGCACGCCGATGGTGCGGGTGTCGGCATCGGTGAGAATGAAGCTGGTGGGTGGCATCAGTCGGAAGAGGCGCGACATCGGGGTTTGGGCGGTCGCGTGCATCCATTGATCGAACTCGCGCTGGATTTGAATGGCGGCATCCAGCCGTTGCTCCGACGGCAGATCGGCCACCGCCACCATTCGGTTGAAATACCCGAGCGCGTCCGCTTTTTGTCCGGGCCAGTGCCTGCGCTGGAGCGACACCCGCCAGGAGGTGTCCGGCGGAAGGGAACCCGCCGGAGCTGCGTTCGGATCGAGCGCCCCACTCTCCAGGTTCTCCGTCAGGCGGTACGTCGTCGCCCGCGCAGCCCGAAAGATGACTTTCAGCCGCGAGAGTGCGCTGAGTCGGAGCAATTCCGCCTGCACATCGGCGAGTTTCTGCTCGCTGGGACTACTCGTCCAGGCCAAGGTGCATTCGATCGACCGGGGGCCGACCTGGAGGGCTGCCATCCGGACTATCTGGGAGATCTCGAACGACTCGTCACCGACAGCACGCTCCAGGTGCAGCAGGCACAAGGCACGGTCGAGCGACTCGTCGGCCTGGTCGTCTGCCGCCAATAACATGGCGGAATAGTCCAGCAGGCCGGCGGCGGACCGTACCTCCTGCGTCTTATCCAGCGAGGTGCCGACCAGTTCCGGCTCCTTGTACGTCAGTCGGAACCCGCCACCGGGAAAGCGGCGGATGCCGCCGACCTTCTCCACCGCCGTGGCGGATGAGGTGAGGGCCGCTCGCAGGGCGGACAGGGCGTCCGGATGCGGAAGGTGTGGCAACTCCAAAGCGCGGCGGAAAGTCGACTCCTTGTCGAACTCCTTGTACTCGTCTGTCAGCAAGGAGAGTGCCGCCAGTACTTGCTCGCCGGCGTTCTGATCGGGCGGGGCAACGGCGGCATTGTGCGCCGCCTCCAGGTCCACCGTCCGCCAGCCGGGGTCGGTGGCGTCCAACTCTGCGACCGCACGGGTCAGGCGGGCTTCTCCATCTTTCCGCACTTTGAACCACAACACCGCTACCACTGCCGCTCCGACGACGCAGAGCAACGCCACGATAGTGGTGATGCGACGGAGCCAGCGGTTGTGGAGCAACTTCATGACGATGTGGCCTCTATCGTGCGGGATCGAATAAGTAGTAGGCACACTCCGTGTGCCGTTCGGATGACGGCACACGGAGTGTGCCTGCTACTTATTCCAGCTCACACCGGCTCTCGCTTGCGCCGCGGTTCGTGCCCCATCAGCTTGTCCAGATCGTACCCGGCCGGGAGGCCGCGGGGGGCGAAATAGTCGCCGAGCAGCGGGGCGACGTGGTGGTCCCACACCGTTCGCAGGTGGGCCTCGGTCAGCCCCGGCACCATGAAGAAGCTGTGCCCTACCTGCTTGTCCGGGCCGAGGTCGCGGGCCAGCCGGCGGTTCAACTCCTCGAACAGGCGGACGACGCGGGGGCCAAAGGTTTCTGATTCGACCCCCTCACCCCCAACCCCAACCCCTCTCCCACCAGGGGGAGAGGGGAGAGACGATTCCAGCCAGCCGGCCAGCACCGCCGGGTCGGCCGGCATCTCGACGAAACTGAACCGCCGCCGCAGCGCCTGATCCAGCGCCAGCGTGCTGCGGTCGGCGGTGTTCATGGTGCCGATCAGGTACAGGTTGGCCGGCAGGCGGAACGCCCGGCGGGAGTGCGGCAGCGTCACCGCCTGGTCGCGGTATTCGAGCAGGAACAGCAGCTCGCCGAAGATGCGGGGCAGGTTGCCGCGGTTGATCTCGTCGATCAGAAGTACATGCGGCACCGACGGTTGCGCCTCCGCCTGCGCGGCGAACTCGGCCAGCACCCCGTCCTCCACCGGGTACGTCACCTGCGTGCCGCCGGCCGCGTCCACGCTCCGCGGGCGGATGCCCTCGACGAACTCCTCGTACCCGTAGGCCGGGTGGAACTGCACCAGCCGCACCGCCCCCGGCCGGTCGGCCGTCAGCACGCGGGCCAGGCAGCGGGCGACGTGCGTTTTGCCGGTGCCGGGTACGCCGTGCAGGATGAGTTGCCGCTTTCCCGCCAGCAGGTCGAGCGCCCGCGACAGCCAGGTGTCACTCAGGAAGGTGGCCTGGGTGAACGAGTTGCGGTCGAACGGCGGGGCGTCGGCGGTCTCCCCGGCCCGTTTGGTCAGTACCGTCCGCGGGTCGTCCTCAACGGCGGCGGCGAACAGCGGCACGAGGCGGTCGAACGCGATCAACACTTCGCCCACCAGATCGTCCGTCCGCAGCATCGGGTGGTCGGCCGCAAACCGTTGCTCGGCAACCAGTTCCTTCCCCACCGCCCACTCCCGCAGGTCGGCCGGGGTGCGGATTGCCACCGCGCCGGACTCGTTCCGGAAGATGAACCCGTCGGCCGCCCCGCTCGCCCGCACCGCCCGGTGCAGTAGCTCACCGTGGTCCTGCACCGCCTTGCGGAACCGCCGGCCGGCGTCGCGGGCCGACCGCCCGAGCCGGAACCCGAAGGCCACCCCGGCGGCGTCCGCCTTCACGAACAACTGGGCGTCGTGCCGCTTCCCGCCGGTCGTCCGCCGGTAGAACGTCACCCACAGCTCGGGCAGGTACGGGTCGGTGCGGCCGTAGTCGTTCTTGGTGATGCTGGTGACGGCCCGGCCCGGCCGCGGGTCGGTCTCCAGGTCCCACCCGTATTCCGTCGCCAACACCGGCCGCACGTACCGCTCGGCCAGCGCCTCGCACAACTCGGCCATCGGCTCGCGGGCGAAGAACTGGTACCGCTCCCGCTGTAAATCCATCCACTGCTTGTCGTTGTGCTCGGTCAGATCGCGGAAGAAGGCGAACGTGCCGGCGGCCAGCCCGCGGAAGGCGTGGTCGCGGGGCGGGGACGTCGGCCGGTCGGCCGCGGCGGCGATCACGTCGGCCGCCTCGACCGGGTGGACGCCGAACCGCTCCCGCAACCCGACGGCCACGTCGCGGAACAGGGCGTACCGGGCCTGCGGCGGCAGGGCCGGGTGGAAGGCGTCGTCGAGGGCGGTCAGCCCGGCGGCCAGATCGCCTCGCCACAGCGGAAACACTTTCGGATCATGCAGATGCAACAGGGCGGTGGCGGCGGTCAGCCCGAGGCCGGCGAACTCGTCGAACTCGGACGACTCCGGCCCGGCGTCGAGCAACCGCCGTACCCGGCCGAGGTCGAACGGCAGCGTCGGCCCGCCGACCAGGGCGACGGCCGCGGCCACGTCCGCCGGGGTGTCGGCGTCTAACCCCCGGCGGAACAGGCGGCGGGCTTCGGCCAGTCGCTCGCCGGCTTCACTCAGCCGACGGCGAAGCGGGGTGGTCACCCGAACCGAGCGGACCAGCCTGCGGACGGCGTCCTCTTCGGCCGGCTCATCCGTAGGGATTTCACGACCCCGCATCCGCCCGACCCGCTCGAAGAAGCGGTCCAGATCATCGGCCGTAAGTGACGGATGTTCAGATCGCAACGCGGCGTAAACCTCGACCGCCGTTGCCATTCGGTCGCGGCTGTCGAACACCCCGCAGCGCTCCAGCCCGCGTTCCACCCCCGCCGTCCAGTCTGGCAGGGTATCCGGGTTGGTCGCCTTCAACACCGCCGCCCAGAACCCCCGTCCGGCGCCGGCCACGGCGTAAGTGGCGTTCGGGTCGGTACATCGGCGGAATCGGGCGGGCAGTTGATCCTGGCCGGCGATCAAGTGCGTCAGCCCGTGCCGCAGGAACCCGGCCTGGGCCGCGATGCGGTGGGCGTGCCAGTGGAACGGATCGACGTGGGCCACGAACTTTGCAACGTGCTGAACGAACTCGGCCTGTGGAACGGCAGCCAGTACCTCCGGGCGCAACCAAGCGGCTGCCTCACGAACAGCACCGGAGCGGGCCGTGGGTTCCGCCGGTTTCCCCGCCCGGACGAACTCGGCGAGCAACGGCCGCAGGGGCAGAAAGCCTACTGTTTCCAGGCCCGACATGGTCAATTCCGACGGGGAACACTGGAGCGATCCCGCCGATTGTACCCGATGTGATGACTGGGTGGGAAGGTGGTGAACGCGGAACTGTTCAGATGTGAGCGCGCAAAAAAATCCCGTCGAAAGCTCCCCCGATGTCGCCCATTCATCGGAGTCGCATTTCGACGGGACTATCGAACTATACACGTCGGCTCTGTGGAATGCAACGCGGCGATGTCGGTTTTCTCCACGAGAACTGTCGGATGAGTCGGAATACCCGACAGCCGCAAAAGGCGACGGAGTTGGGGCTATTTCCGGGTTGAGGTCGCGAGCGAAAGATACAGCTGAGCGAGATGCGACCAGCCCGAAGCGTCCGGAAGTCCTTCAGCCGCTAACTTAAGGTACGGAACGGCTTCCGCCGCCCGCCCGGTGAACAGCAGCCCCATCCCGCGGTTGAACGACACCACCGGGTTGGTCGGCAGATCGAGCCACACCGCGATCGCCTCTTCGCACCGCCCGGCGAGCCACAGGTCCGCCGCAAACTCGTTCCGGGCCAGCACATCGGATCCGGCCGGCTCGGCGACTTCGTCACCCAGCGTGCGGGCCACCCCGCGGGCCAGCCAGTTCGATTCGTTCTTGGCGACCCAGTTGCGGGCCGACGTAAACCCTTGCGCCGCCTGGGTCGGCGTCGGGCGGAGGTTATTCGGCTCCGCGTCCAGGAACACGGTCAGGTCCCGCACCCGCTGGGGGAACACGCCGGCGGCCATCGGCAGGGCGACCACCGATGTTTCCAGTTGGACGAACGCTGACCATTCCGGCGGCAGGGCGGACGGAACCGTTCCGCCGAGCAGCTTGACCGGCAGAACGGCGTCGTTGAACGCCGTCCGCGGGTCGGTGCGGTAGCCGGTCAGCACCTCGTGCAGCTCGACCTCGCTGCCCACGTCGGCCGCATCCCCCGCACTGGTACGGGTTTGCATCAGCCGGTCGGTCAGCTCGGCGATCGTCGGCTGGCGGCGGGTCGGGGTCATCGGAACGGCCTCAAAGCGATGCTGTGGAACACTCTACCCTCGGACGGGGGTGCCAGGACTACTTGCGCCGGAGGTGCGATTTCGCCCATTCCAGGTGAACCCCGACCGCCAGGTCGGTGGGTGCGAGCCAGCGTCGTGGGCAAGATTCCATCTTGCCGAGTGCGCACGGCAAGTTGGAAACTTGCCCCACAACACCCGCCGACCTGGCGGTCGGGGTTCACCAAATACAATTCGACGCCCAGGCGAGGGTCGTTCGCCACCCCGATTTCACCTCACCGCTTCGCCGAAAACGCTTCACCACTGGTTAGCTGTTGAGTTGCAACGTGCAACCGAATTCGGGGTGCAGACCACCCGACAGATTCGGCGAGTGGCCGGTGAGTCACTCACCCATCCGCGGGGCTTCGATCTCGATTGTCGCGATCACGTTCTCACTCGCCTGCGGTCCGAATTGGACGAGCAGGTTGTTGAGCGCCACGACCTCGCAACTCCCGAACCCGATCGGCAGGATGGCGATCGGGTCGAGTTGGTCCAGATACCACCCGATCGCCGAACAGACCGGGCACTCGACCAACCGCACGGCCCTTTCGTTCCCCTCGGCGTCCACCAAGAGGTAGTGATCGGCCAACTTTGGCGACGGCCCGGTTGCCGCGAGGAAGCGACGGCCGGCCAGGATCGGGATCAGGTTGGCCAGCCGTGCGGCCAGCCACACGGGAACGCCCGCCTGGGTCATCGCCGCGACCTGCCCCCGGTAGTCCGCACCCGAGGTGACGGCCTGGAATGCGAGATCGAGAAAATTCCGAAGGCTGTCGCTGGTGAACGGTTCGCGATCCGGCTCCACAACATTCCCCCGTGGACTGGACTGGAGAGTGCATCGTCGCTCGCCGTCGCCGCGGGCGGCGAAGCCGCAAGCGGCTCGGATTCATCGGACCAGTCCTCCCGGCGGGGATCGAACCCGCGACCACGGGCTTATAAGGCCCACGCTCTGACCACTGAGCTACGGGAGGGAGCGGACAGCCGGCGTATGCCGTCGCGTATCATCGCGCCCTCCTTTCGATTGGAATGGGGTTATGAACCGGCAATCGACAACGTGCTACCGCACCGCCCGCACCACCTCGACGCCGTCCGCCCCGACCGGGAACATATGGTACCCGCAGTGTTCGGTGAACACCATGCACCGCCCGCCGGCCTCGTCGAACACGGCGAACGCGTACCGGAACACGGCGAACGACCCGTCGCCGAACGTCAGGTGGACCGACTGGTCGGCGCGGAAGTCGTAAGCGGACAGGTGGTCGCGGTCCTCGCCGCCCGTCGCCAACAGGTGCGCGCGGAGGCGGGGCTTCCACTCGTCCGGCACCACCTGCCACGGCGACCCGCCCATCGAACGCCCTCCGGCGAGCGAACAAATCGGCCCCTCGGAAACCTGGCGGGTGTTGGAGTTCACGCTGAAGCGTGAACTCCAACACCCGACATCCGAAGGTAGCCGACGCCGACCTGAAACGCAATCGCCCGGCCGAAGGGCCGGGCGACGAGTGGTGTCTTTGTTAGCCCGACGCGCCAGCGAGGGGTGCGTGTTGACCCTCGCTGGCGCGTCGGGCTAACATGGCGCGTCGGGCACAGCCCGACCTACTTGTCCGACCCCTTCGGCTGCTTGCCGGCGTCCGGGTCTTTCGGCGGCATCGGGGGAACGGTGGGCGGGGCGGCCACCTTTACCGGGAAGTCGATCACCGCCCCGGCGAACTCCGGCGGGTTCGCGCTGATCGCCCGCGACAGCGACAGCAGCTTCGCCTTCAGCTCCGGGTCGGGTTCGGTCGCCGCGATCTGCGTCAGTTGCGTGGCCGCCGTCGTCTGCGCCTGCTTGCCGAACTTGACCACGTGCTGCTGGGCGGCGGACGCCGCCTGACCGCGGATAGCCGGCGTGCGGGCGGCGTCCGCCGCCACCAGCACCAGCGCCGTCTGCGTGTCCCCCGACCCGAGCCGGGCCAGCGCGTCGATCAGGTCCGGGGCGAGGGCGTCGTTCCGCAGCCCGGCCCGCATGGCCGCCTCGGCCGGGGTCACGTCGTACCCGACCACCTCGCCGACGGCCAGCTTCCGCAGCCACGCCGCCGCCAGCTTGGCCGTCTCCGTCTTCTCGGCCGGCGTCCGCGCCGTCTGGGCCGGGTCGGCCGTCGTGGCGTTCTGAATCTCCACCGACAGCCCGGCCGGGGAGAACGACTGCGGGATGACGCTGACCGCCGTGTACCGCTTGGCCACCTTGCTCAGCGCCAGTTCCAGCAGCTCGTCCCGGTAGCTGCCGACGGCGATGCCCAGTTGCTCGGGCAGCACCCGCTGCTGGAACGCCTCGTTCTTCTTCCGCCCGTCGTCGGTGAGCGTCGCCTCCAACTGGTCGATCACCCGGTTCAGCCCCTCGGTGTCCACCACGCGGGCGAACGGGTCGTCGCCCTTGCGGGCGGACGCGAGCAGGGCGGTGTAGTCGGCCAGCCGCTTGGCCGCGGCCGGGGCGGACTCGGCGGACACCGCGAACTCCTTCGCCAGGATGGCGTGGGTGAGCTGCGGCAGGCGGACGGTCAGCCGCTCGGCCAGGTTGCGGTCGGTGGGCAGGTCGGCCGCCTCCACCAGCCGCTGCAGGCGTTGCAGCCGCAGCTTGGCGATGGTCTCCAGGTTCACGTCCCGCTCGCCGATGTTGTCCTCCCGCGCCTTCGCCCGGTCGGCGTCCGGCAGCTTCGGGTTGAACAGGTACGGCGGCGGCACCACGGCCGCGCTGTCGTCCGTCGCCGCCACCAGCATGGCCAGCCGCAGCAGCAGCGCCTCCACCGACACCTTCTGCATCTTGCGGTCGGTGGACGCGACGATGACCGTCGGCCGCCTGGCCGTGTTCGGGTCGGCGGCCAGTTGCGGCAGCAGATCCGGCAGCAGCGGGTTGACGATGTGGTGGTCGATGACGATCAGGTCGAAGTCGGCCGCCCGCCCCACCCGGCGGATGAGCTCCTTGCCGGTGGCGTACCGCTCGGCCGCGTACCCGAGGTCGCGGAAGGTGGCGGCCAGCTTCTCCCCGCGGGGGCCGTCCGGGTCGGCGATGATGGCCCGCCCGGCGGTCTTGCCTTCCACCCCGTCCGCGTCCGCCGCCACCGACCGCCGCAGCACGTCCACCACCCGCGCGCGGGCGTCGGCCGGGGCCGGGTTCGGCGACCGCAGGATGGCGACGGCGGCGGCGAACTGCACGCGGGGGTCGTCGTACCCGAGGGCGGTGGTGTACGGGGTGGCCCGCCCGCCGGTGGCCGGGGCGTCGGGCTGGCCGCGGTCGCCCATCGCCCGCAGTACGCCCACCGCCAGGGCGGTGCGGCGCTCGTTCAGGGCCGTGACGAGCAGGTCGGCGAGCAGTTCCGGCGGGGCCGACGCCAGCAGTTGGGCGGCGGCGGGTTCGGCCTTGCCCAGGTCGGCGAACTTGGTCCGCAGCACCGCCCGCTCGGTGGCGGTGGCCAGGAACGCGGCCTTGGCCGCGGCCGACTGCGGGTTCACCTCGACCGCCCACTTCAGCCGCCGCAGGGCGAAGTATTCTTCCGCCTCGGCGACGCTCACCGCGTCCGACTTGACCACGTTCTTCGCCCCGTCCCACGACCACACCTTCACCTTGCTCGCGGCCGAATCCAGGGTGGCGAACTTGGCGGTGTGGCGGACGAACGGGTCGGCCGAGCGGATCAGTTCCACGTCCGCCGGGCTGCGCGCCCCGGCCTCGCCCCGCAGGGCCACCAGCAGCCCGGCGGCGGCGGCTTTCAGCGTCGGCGACTTGCTCGCCGTGTAGTACCACAGGTGCGGGGTGAAGTCGGTGTCCGCCTGGTCCACCAGCCGCGGCACGTCCGAGCGGCGGACGACGGCCTGCAGGAACGCCGCCTTGGCGTCGTCGGCCAGCCCGTCCAGGGCGGCGAGCAGCGGGGGGACGGTGGTGGCCGGCAGCCGCGGGATCGCCGTCAGGATGCCGGACTTCAACTCGGCGTCGTTGGTGCCGCGGAACTCGGCCACCAGCGTGGGCACGGCGGCGTCCGCGGCCAGCTTCAACTGGTCGATGGCAAACTCCCGCTCGGCCGCGCTCCGCCCCAGGTTACGGACGTACTTGGTCACCCGCTCCGGGTCCTGGAACAGCCGCTTGCTGGCCTCGACCGACTTGGCGATCAGGTCATCGACCAGCTTCTTCGCCTCGGCGTCGGCCGTCGGGTTGTCGTCCCACTTGTACACCCGCTTCAGCCGCAGGAACGTGTCCCCGCCGAACTTCCGCTCGACTTCCAGGAAGTCGGCGTCGGTCGGGTTGGCGTCGCGGAACGCCTTCAACTGCTCGACCGCCAGGTCCAGCTTGCCGGACTCGATGAGGGCGCGGGCGGACGCGTACACGTCCGCCGGCTTTTTGGCCGCCGGCTCCTGGGCGGGGGCGGCGGTGCCCAGAAGCACGCAGGCGAGGAAGGACGCGGCGACGCTTCTCACGGGGTGCACCCTCTGGCGGCGGAGCGAACGGGCGGTCAATAGCCGAGCGACCGCCGGGGCGGGCGGTCGGGGTTGGCTTTCATTGTGCGCCCGCTGTTCCGGTTAAGCAATCCTCTTCACACGCCACCAGGTCGGCGTGCGTCTCGCGGCGTCGGATCAGTCGGTGTGTGCCGCCTGTGACGAGAACTTCGGCCGCCCGGCAGCGGGCGTTGTAGTTGCTGGCCATGCTCATGGCGTAGGCGCCGGCGCTGAACACCGCCAGCAGATCCCCGCGCTTCAGCGGCGGCAGGTGCCGCCCCTTGGCCAGGAAGTCGCCGGACTCGCACACCGGGCCGACCACGTCCTGCGGGATGGTACCGGGGATGGCCACCTCGTAGTCGTCCGGGCGGACCGGCACGTCCGGCGAAGGCGTCACCGGCCAGATGCGGTGGAAGCTGTCGTACAGGGTGGGGCGGATCAGGTCGTTCATCGCCGCGTCCTGGATGACGTACCGCTTCCCGCCGGTTTCCTTGTTGAACAGCACCCGGCTGACCAGCACCCCGGCGTTGCCGACGATGAACCGCCCCGGCTCCAGCACCAGTTGGCAGCCGGTCTCCTTCACCGCCGGCAGGATGACGTCGGCGAACGCCCCCGCCGGCAACGCCTCCTGCTTGCGGTAGTGGATGCCGAACCCGCCGCCCATGTTCAGCACGGTCAGCGGGTGCCCCTGCTTCCGCAGTGCGGCGATCAGCTGCACCGCCTTGTCGCACCCCAGCTTGTACGGCTCGGCCTTCAGGATGGGCGACCCCAGGTGCATGTGCAGCCCGGCCACGGTCAGGCCGGGGTGGTCGACCACCTTTGCCGCCACCTCCAGCACCGTCTCGATGTCCAGGCCGAACTTGACGCCTTTCACGGACGTGTCGGTTTTGACGTGCGTCTTCGGCGGCAGGTCCGGGTTCACCCGCAGGGCCACCGCCGCCTTCCGCCCCATCCGCCGGGCCACCGCCCCGATGGCGTGCAGCTCCTCCTCGCTCTCCACGTCGAACAGGTACACGTCGTTCGTCAGCGCGTACTCGATCTCGGCGTCCGTCTTGCCGACGCCGGCGAACACGATCTTGGCGCCCTTCGGTCCGGCCCGGAGTGCTTTGTAGAACTCGCCCCCGCTGGTCACGTCGTACCCGGCCCCGTGTTCGCCCATCAGCCGGGCGATGCTCACGTTCCCGTTCGCCTTGATGCTGTAGCAGATGATCGGGCTGGCCGCGGCGAACGCCGTCTGGATCTCCTTCAGGTGCCGCAGCAGGGTGGCGGTGCTGTACACGTACACCGGCGTGCCGTACTGCTCGGCGATCTCCGGGACGGGCACGTCCTCGCAGAACAGGGTTCGGCCGCGGTACTCGAAGTGGTCCATGACGGTGTGGGGTTCCGGCGGGTGGGGGTACGAAGAACTCGGGTTATCATAGCCGTTCCACCCCCGCCGGCGCTTCCGTTCGACAACACGTCGTCGCCCCGGCGGAAGGTTCGGCCGTCACGCGGCGCTCTGGTCAGCCGGCGTCCGGGTTCCGGTCAGATTTCCCATCACTCCCGCCGGGCGTGAGCTAAACACAGGGTGTTCGGACGACCCCGCCGGCCGCGCCCCCCTCTCCCGCGCCCCCGTTCCCGCCGCAGTCCGTCTGCCAACCCCCACACGCCCGCCGCCGGTTCGCCCGGCCGCTGGCCCGTTCCCCCATGCCGGAGACTGAACGTGCGACAGGTGTGCATCCTGGCGGCCGCCGCGACGGCCGCCCTCGCCCTCGGGTGCGGCTCGGAAGAGAACCATGCGGTGTTCCAGGTGACGACGGCGGAGACGACGGCGGCGGAGATGACGTCGGTGGTAGTGAAGGTGACGCGGGGCGGGCAGCCGCTGGCGGTGGCGGCCGGCAAGGTGGCCCCGAACCTGGTGCTGCAGGACGCGGCCGGCGGCCGGTACGAGACGGTGTACAAGGGCAAGGGGGTGTACGAGACCGGCGGGTGCATCCCGGTCGGCACGTACACCGCCACCCTGGAGGTGAGCGGGAGCACCGGCCGCCGGCTGCCGGTGGCGCCCGAGCGGTTCGAGGTGAAGCCGGGCGGCCGGCCGATCGCGGTGGCCGTGCGGTGACGGCGGGTTGCTCGGTTGAAATGCTGGTCTGGGGTTGCCAGACCAGCGGGCCGCCACAGAGGGCGGCCCCTACGGGAAAAAGCCCTCTGCGTAGGGGCCGCCCTCTGTGGCGGCCCGCCGCTTTTCAGTCCCGCAGCTTCAGGCTGACGTACTTCGTCTCCAGGTACGCCTCCAGCCCCTCGCGGCCGAGTTCGCGGCCGAGTCCGCTCTCTTTCATCCCGCCGAACGGGCACTGCGGGGTGGCCGGCACCGGGTCGTTCAGCCCGATGATGCCCGCCTCCAGCCCCTCGGCCATCTTGAACGCCACGCTGATGTCGTTGGTGAACACGTACGCCGCCAGGCCGTAGGGGGTGTTGTTCGCCGCCGCGATCACGTCGTCGATCTTCGAGAAATCCAGGATCGGCATGACCGGGGCGAACGGCTCCTCGGTCATCACCCGCGCGTCCGCCGGCAGCCCCTTCAGAATCGTCGGCTCGAAGAAGTACCCCTTCTCGAACTTGGTGCTCCGCTTGCCGCCCGTCAGCACCGCCGCCCCCTTGCCCCGCGCGTCGTCGATCAGCCCGACGGTGTTCTCCATCGCCTTCTTCTCGAACATCGGCCCGATCTGCGTGCCGGCGTCCAGCCCGTTGCCCAGCTTCAGGCTCTGCGCCTCGGCCACCGCCACGTCGGTGAACTTCTTCTCGATGTCCTTGTGGACGAAGAACCGGCTGGGCGAGATGCACACCTGCCCGTTGTTGCGGAACTTGCCGATCACCGCCGCCTTCGCCACCACCTCCGGGTCGGCGTCCGGGAACACGATGAACGGGGCGTGCCCGCCGAGCTCCAGTGACAGCCGCTTGACGCTGTCCGCCGCCTGCCGCATCAGGTGCTTGCCCACCGCCGTGCTGCCGGTGAAGCTCACCTTCTTCACCGCCGGGTTGGTCATGAACTCGTCGCCGATCTCGGCGGCCGGGCCGATGACCGCGTTCGCACACCCGGCGGGCAACCCGGCGTCGTGCAAACACTGAATCACGTTCAGGCACGACAGCGGGGTCTGGCTGGCCGGCTTGGCCACCACCGTACACCCGGCGGCCAGCGCCGGGGCGATCTTCCGGCACAAGAGCGTCATCGGGAAGTTCCACGGCCCGATGGCCGCCACCACCCCGACCGGGTGCTTGAGCGTCAGGTGCCGCTTGCCCGGCAGGCTGTTCGGGATGAGCGACCCGTACACCCGCTTCCCCTCCTCGGCGAACCACTCGAACGTGTCCGCCGCCTGCATCACCTCGCCCTTCGACTCGGCCACCGGCTTGCCCTGCTCCATGGTCATGTCTTTGGCGAACTGGTCGGCCCGCTCGCGGATCAGGTCGGCCGTCTTCTTCAGGATCTTCGCCCGGTCGTAGGCGGTCAGCTTCATCCACGCCGGCATGGCGGCGGCGGCGGCGGCGATGGCCCGCTTGGCGTCCTCCCGCCCGCCCTGGCTGACCTCGGCGAACCCCTCCTCGGTGGCCGGGTTGACCACCGGGATCCGCTTGCCGGAAACGGAGTCGGTGAACGTGCCGTTGATGTAAAGCTGACGAGACGCCATGACGCGGAACTCCGGGTGCGGGTCGAATGAGGGTGTTTTACGAGTTGAACGAGTGGCGGGCTTCGTTGGTGTCCCGGCTTCAGCCGGTCTTTTCTGAATCGCAGACGGCCTGAAGGCCGGATACCAACGAAAGCCGGTCTTCGCTGGTGTCCGGCCTTCAGGCCGTGCCTTCCGTCGGTGTCTTCGCGGGTGTCCGGCCTTCAGGCCGTCTTCGTGTGGCGGCAACGGCCGTTCACCCCACATCCCATCCGTCCCCGTACCCGAGGATCGGGTACGTCTTCCACACCCGCTCCGCCTCGTCCCGCCCCATCGCCTCCAGGTACTCGCGGGCGTTGCCGAACGGCCAGTCCTGCCACCGCTCGACGTACCCGTGCTTCACCGGGTTGTGGTGGACGTAGTTGACCGTCGCCCAGTAGTGCCCGTCCGACTTCATCGCCGTCTCGCACATCCCGCACCACACCTGCCGCCCGCGGGCGTCGTCCTCGCCGTTCCAGGCGTGCGATGTGCGGCCGTGTAACAGGCCGATGAGCCGCAACAACTCGCCCAGAATCGGGGTGTGCAACAGGACGTGGTAATGGTTCGGCAACACCACCCACGCGATCACGGCGTCGGACGCGGACCGGCATGCGGAGATCAACTGCTCTTCGAACCCGCCCATCCGCTCGGGCGAGACGCCGATGATCGGGCGGTGCTCGAAACAGGCGGCGGTGAGCAGGTATCGCCCGTCGTCCCCTTCCCGGTGCGGTGGGGAATGCCACGGGCGGCGTTCGAGTTGACGGGCGTGGAGGGCTTCGGCCCGTTGGTCCGGGGTCATCCGTCGCCACTGGTACATGCCGCCGGACATGGCGAACTTGCCAATTGAAGACGGCCTGAAGGCCGGACACCAACAAAAGCCGGACTTAGTTGGTGTCCGGCCTTCAGGCCGTCTTCATGCGGAACGAAGACGGGCTAAAGCCCGGACACCAGCGAAGACCAGGCCGCCGCGGTCACTTCGCCGTGAACCACCCCCGCTTCGCCCGCCCGACCTCGCGGAACAGCACCCCCTCGCGGCGGAACTGCCACCACGCCGCCAGCAGCGCCAGCCCGACGTACACCGCCTGCGCCCCCAGCACCGGCGCGAAGTACCCCCACGGGATCGGCTCGCCGCTGACCGACAGCAGCTTCTGCTGCAACAGCATCGACCCGGTGACGGGCACGACCGCGGTGAACGGGGTGAGTTCGGTGCCCGGGATCATGCTCCAGAACGCCAGCGGCATGGCCACCAGCATGAGCGGCACGATGTAGTACTGCCCCTCCTTGGTGCTGCGGGCGAACACCCCCAGGGCGATGCCGACGCCGCTGAACAGCATGGCGATCGGCACCCCGAGCACCACGCACCCGGCCATGCCCGGCAAATTCACGATCGGCTGGCCGACGAACGCCTGCCCGACGAGCGCCGCCCCCGTCAGGCACACCACGTTCCACAGCACCGAGCTGAACCCGAAGAAGGTGACGGCGACGAACTTGCCGAGCACGATCTCGCTCCGCTCGGCCGGGGAGATGAGCAGCGTCTCCATCGTGCCGCGTTCCTTCTCCCCGGCGGTCAGGTCCACCGCCGGCTGGATGGCCCCGGCCACCACCCACAGCACCAGCAGCAGCGGGAACACGCGGGCGAGCGAGTCCCGCAGCTCCGACGCCGCCCGCGCGTCCGGTGGCTTCTTCGACGGGTCCTCGATCTTCACCAGTTGGTCGTAGTCGGCCGGCTTGCCGTCCCGCTGGAACCGCACCGCCTTCGCCCGCTTCTCCCACTCGGTCACGATGTCGGCCAGCCGCCGCACCGCCACCTTCGACTTGTCGTCCCCGTCGCGGGACAGGAACGTGAGCTTCGGCCGCTTGCCGGCTTCCAGGTCGGCGGCGAACCCCGGCGGGACGACCAGCACCGCCTGCACCCGGCGGGTGCGGAGCGCCTCCTGCGGGTCGCCGTCCAGCCGCACCACCACCGGCGGCTTGCCCTTCTTCTGCACCTCGGCTTCCGGCGTGTCGTCCTTTTTGGGCGTGAGCAGGTCGGGGTTGAACTCGTCGCCATCCAGCAGCGGCGGGAACGGGATGTCGGCCACGGGCATGACGGCGTCGGACATGTTCGCCACCCCGATGACCGGCGGCTTGCCGATCAGCTCGGACGCGAACAGGTAGGCGGTCAGCCCGAACAGCGGGTACAGGATGAGCGGGGCGAGGAACACGAGCGACACCGTCCGCCGGTCGCGGAGCAGGTCGGCCGTTTCCTTGCGGCTGATGAGCGAGACGACGGACAGGCGCATGGCGATGTGATACGGGCGAAGCCCACGGACGCGACGGGGACTGGCTCATTTTCGCCGCCGAGTTCACCCGAGCGGAGGCGGGTGCCGAGAATGTGCCTGTCCCAGGTCGTGGTGGAAATACAGCCTTCGGGGGAACACGGCGGGTGTTGGAGTTCACGCTTCAGCGTGTGGCAGGTTGACTCACGCTGAAGCGTGAACTCCAACACCCGCCGGTTTTGCGCGGTGCCCGTTACCACGGGGACAGGCACCGTTTCGGCATTCCCCCCGACGGAGTTGGGCCGGCGGCGAAACGGAGCCAGTCCCCGTCACGACCTCACCTCTTCGGCACCAGCTTCTTCACCCGGTAGTCCTTCCCCTTCTCCTCCAGCCACGCGGAATACGCCTTCTTGTACTCCTCGATGGCGTTCGCCCCGGCCTTCACCCCCGGCGGGGTCCACCCGTCCCGCGGGGTCAGGGCCAGCCCGCGGAACGCCGAGAACCCGTTCGGCGACTCGCCCGCCCAGTCGGCGTCGGCGAGTGCTTTCAGCAGCAGCTTGCTCTCGTCCTCGGGCAGGTCTTCGTTCTCCAACTGCCGCACGTTCGGCGGCGGGGTGCGGTAGCGGGTGAGCAGCACCACCGCCGCCAGCCCGCGGTCGGCCGGCTTGTCCGCCTTCAGCGCCGCCGCCGGGTCTTTGACCGCCGCCGCCGCCTTCGTCACCTCCGCCACCGCGGATTTGTACTTCTCGTCCTTGCTGGCGATCGGCACGGCGTTCCACGGGCTGAGGTGGAACCCCTCGGTCGGGTGCTTGGTGAGGAACAGCAGGTACTGCTCGCCGGCCGCCAGTTGCGCCCCGCCCTTGGGGAACCCGACCTTCACGTGCGTGACGTTTTTCGTGCCCACCAGCCCGTCCTCGATCTTCACGTTGACCAAGGTGAAGCTCGCCCCGCCCGCCTCCACCGGCTCCTTCTCGACGGACGTGACTTTGCCCACCAGCACCACCTCGGCGGACAGCATGCGGGCGACCGCCGGGATAGTTTTCGGATCGACGTACGCGGCCGTCGCCCGGGCGACGGGCTGCTGAGCCAGTACCACCACCAGCCCGACGCCGAGCAACGCCACACACGCGACGACCAGGGCGATTCCGTTGCGAACCATGACGGGCCTCCGGGGGAAGTGGGAACATGGTACGCCGGCGGGCGGCGGGATGTCGAGACTTTGGCGAGCGGTTACCCCGGCCGAATCCGACGGCCGGGGTAAACCCGGCCGCTCACAAGGTCGGGTCACTTCGCCACCCAGTATTGCAGCCGCACCTTCTCGCCCGGCTTGTCGTACCACTCGCGGTACAGCCGCAACCGCTGGGCCGAGCGGTCGTTCCCCCGCTGCCCCCACCAGCCGGCGATCCGCTCCGCCTTGGCCAGCCCGAGCCGCTCCACCGCCGCCACCCAGAACAGCCCGTCGGCCCGCTCCAGCTTCTTCGGGTCGGCGTCGCGGAGCGCCTTTAAAATCAGGTCGCTCTCCTCCTTCGGCAGGTCCTCGGCGGTCAGCCCGGCCTTGTCGCCGGGGCAGTAGTTGTACGCCAGGCACAGGGCGGCGAACACGCGGTCGTCGGCCGCCTCCGCCTTCAGCGCCTTCACCGGCTCGGCCAGCACCGCCGCCACCTTCTTCACCACCTCCACCGCTGCCGCGTCTTCCTTCTTGTCCGGGTCGAGCGGTGGGCCGACCCCGCTCTCGACGTAGAAGTCGGCCGTCGGGTGCTTGGTCAGGAACAGGCACCGCACCTCGCTCTTCGTCAGGTGCAGCCGGTACCCGTCCTCCTTGTTGAACTTCGCCGCGTCCGGCGAGAACCCGACCTGGATGGCCTTCAGCTTGCCCGCCCCGACGATGGGCGTCTTCACCGTCACGTCGGCCAGGGTGTACGAGCGGGTGACCTCCCCGCCGCTGCCGTTCGGCTCGTTCATCGTGATCGGGTCTTTGGCCACGCCCGTCACCTCGCCGACCAGCACCACCTGGGCCTCGGCGGCGCGGACCGCCGGCGGGGTGGGCGGCGGCGGGATCTTGGCGAACAGCGGGGACGCGACCAGCAGGACGACGAACGACGAGCGGAACACGACCGGCCCTCCGGGTGGCTGTATTAGCCCGACTCTTGTTAGCCCGACGCGCCAGCGAGGGGAACCACGCACCCCTCGCTGGCGCGTCGGGCTAACGAAGCGGGACGACCACTGTACCCGGTGCGGGCGGGGGAGGGAACCGGATGTTACACCACACCGAACGACCGGATACACTGAACCAACCCCCACCCGCCGGGTCGCGGTCATGCCGTCCGGGTTCAGTTGGATCGAGAAGCCGCGGCTGGCCGCGCTCGCCCGGCCGGAGTCGGCCGACGACCTCCGCTGGCTGCGGCAGACCGGCATCGACGTGCTCGTCACCCTGACCGAAGACCCGCTGCCGCGCGGGTGGGTGAACGACGCCGGGCTGATGGCCGTTCACATCCCGGTGGTGGACATGGCCGCGCCGACCGACCGCCAACTGACGCTGGCGGTGGACACCATCAGCCGGTCGGTGGCGGGCGGCATGGGGGTGGCGGTGAACTGCACGGCCGGCAAGGGGCGGACGGGGACGGTGCTGGCGGCGTTCTTCGTCAGCCAGGGGATGACCCCGCGGGAGGCCATCCGCCGGGTGCGGGAGCTGCGGCCGGGGTCGGTGGAGACGGCCGAGCAGGAGGACGCGGTGGCGGCGTGGGCGGAGGGGCGAAATAAGTAGCAGGCGCACTCCGTGTGCTGTTCTTGCTCGGTCGGAATGCAGGTCCGGAGGAGCCGGACCTGCGGGCCGCCACAGAGGGCGGCCCCTACGAAATGTG
>JALHQU010000022.1:8645-28169 GCA_022841795.1 Fimbriiglobus sp. | reverse complement strand
GCTGTTTGGGGGCCCCCCAGGGGGGGCGCCCCGCCGACCGCCGTTGACGGCGGTCGGCTTATTCCTTCACCAGGTGTTCCACCAGCGCCTTCAGCTCCGCCTGCGACTGCTCGAAGTTCCGCCCGCCGTCGTCGTGTTCGCCCACCTTCCCGTCGAACGCCCCCCGCACCTGCCCCTTCTTGTCGATCACTAGCAGCTTGGTGCTGTGGTCGAACTCGTCCCCCGGCTGCGGGTCGTCCCGCTTCATGGCCGCGATGCGGAACCCCTTGTTCAGCAGCAGCCGCACGAACTTCTCCGGCCCGGTGAGGAACAGCCACTTGGTCTCGTGGGCGGCGTACTGGGCGGCGTACTTCTTCAGGTCGTCGAGCTGGTCCCGCTCCGGGTCCACGGTGAACGTGACGAACCGCAGGTCGTCGCGGTCGGCCAGCTTCAGGTCGGTTTGCAGCTTCCGCACGGTGCCGGTGACGGCCGGGCAGCCCTGGGTGCAGCGGGTGAACACGAACGACGCCACCCACACCTTGCCGTCCAGGTCGTCGTTCGACACCTCCTTCCCACTCCGCTCGGTGAGGACGAACACCGGGGCGGCCGGGTAGTGCGGCGGGTCGGCGGACGGAACGGGGCCGGCCGGCGGCGTCCGCTTCGGCAGCGGGACGAGGAACGCACCGGCGACGGCGGCCACGCCGAGCAGCAGGAACGCCCACACCACCCACGTCGGCGGGGCGCGGAATCCGGACGCGGCGGGGGTGGTGGAGGTGGACATATCGAGCCCTCGTTCCCATGCTCCGCGTGGGAACGCACGGGTCGGACGCTCCGCGTCCGTTCTGTTTGAATGCGACGCGGAGCGTCGCCCCCTCGGGTTCCCACGCGGAGCATGGGAACCAGGTGGGGTGGGTGGGCGTTCGGGTTATTGGGCGAAGTACCGCGGCAGCACCCCGTCGGCGACGAACAGGGCCATCACCGCCAGCAGGTACACCAGCGACCCGCGGAGGACGGAGCGGGCGGTCGCCTTCGTGCGGCTGCGGGCGAACCGCACGCACCGGGCGAGGAACCACACCGCCGCCGGCAGCGAGCCGAGCAGGTACACCCACCCGGCGGCGCCGAGGGCGAACGGCAGGGCGGTGGTGAACACCAGCAGGAGGGCGGTGCCGGCGGTGGCAATGCCGGTGATCCGGCCGTCGGCGTGATCCGCCACCGGCAGCATCTTCATCCCGCCGCGGGCGTAGTCGTCCTTGTGCATGAACGCGATGCTGTAGAAGTGCGGCAGTTGCCACACGAACAGGATGGCGAACAGCGCCCAGCCGGGGGCGGCCATGCCGCCGGTGGCGGCGCACCAGCCGATGACCGGCGGCAGCGCACCGGGGATGGCCCCGACCACCGTGTTCCAGGTGGTGACGCTCTTGAGCGGGGTGTACACGCCGACGTACAGCACGGCGGTGAGGGCGGCGGCGACGGCCGCGGCCGGGGTCGGTAGGGCGATGAGCAGGTAGCCGACGCCGAGCACGGCCAGGGTGAGGCCGAACACCAGCGCCTCCAGGTGGTGCATCCGGCCGGCGACCAGCGGGCGGTTGCGGGTGCGGGTCATGCGGGCGTCCGCCCGCCGCTCCAGCCAGCAGTTCAGCGCACTCCCGCCGGCGGCCACCGCCCCGGCCCCGACCAGGGTGTGCAGCAGCAGTTGCAGCTTCAGCTCCGGCGCCGCCCCGAGCAGGAACCCGACGGCCACCGTGACGAGTGCCATGACCGCGATCTTCGGCTTGCTCAGCTCGGCGAAGTCGGCCAGCCGGCCGCGGACGAGGTCCGGCACCACGGGGGCCGGGCGATCGAGTACGGCGGTCGTCGGGGCGGAGTTCATGGCTGGCATACCCAATGGTTTATGGCGGATGAACCCGGCCCGTCAGGGTCGTGGGGCAAGTTTCCAACTTGCCGTGTCGTGGGGCAAGTTTCCAACTTGCCGTCTTGAGGCAAGATGGAATCTTGCCCCACTTTACGCCGCGACCGTCTCGGCTTCGATCACCTCGGTCCGGATCAGCCCGCCCGGTTTGGCCGGCAGCGGCGACCGCCACACGCGGAACGCCGTCACCACCGCGCTGGCGAGCAGGGCGGTGCCCACCAGTTGGTGCAGGGTGCGGATCATCAGCGGTTCCAGCCCGGTGGCCGGCGTGCCGCCGTTGAACTTCCCCATCCACGCCTCCACCCCGAGTATCACCTGGATGGCGACGATGCCGAGCAGGTGGGCCGGGCTGCCGACCACCCGCCCCACGCCGAGCGCGTTCACCCGCAGGGCGAACCACACGATCAGCCCGACGACGAGGAACGCGGTGAGGATGTGCAGCCGCTGCATGAGCGGGGTCGGGGCGTGCCGCACCCACACCGCCCACACCAGTTGCACGAACACCGCCGCCGGCAGCGCGAGGCCGAGCCACCGCAGCCGCACCCAGTCGTCGCCGCCGAGGGTGTCGCCGGGCTTCCGCGGGGCGGCCAGCACCGGCACCAGCACCATCAGGCTGAACACCACCTGGGCGAACACCCCGTGCAACTGCGACAGTTCCACCCCGAGCGTGTTCTTCAGCCCGTCCCAGGCGTTCAGGTGGACGCGGAACCCGCCCACCAGCCCCTGGATCATCACCCCCATGAGCAGGAACGAACACGCCGCCCGCACCCACTTGCCCGGCTGGGCGGTGAACACGTGGGCGAGGCTGACGACGGCCAGCACGCCGGCGGCGAGGACCGTGGCCGTGGCCGTGGCGGTTGGGAAGACGAACTTCGCCCAGTCGATGGCCGACTTCGCGTCGTCCGGGTTCAGCCGGGCCGCTTTCGTCGCCGCCATCATCAGCCAGTGAAAAATGCCGTAGGTCGTCAGCAACGCGGTCAGGGCCAGCAGCCCGGCCAGCCGCGACCGCTTGTTCGGCCCGCTCAGCCACGCGGCGGTGGTGAGCGCCAGGGCGAGCAATCCGGTGACGAACCCGGCCGCCCGGTGGGTGTGTTCGAGCAGGAACCCGCGGTCGGCCACCGGGTCGTACTCGTGCCCCTTCACCAGCAGGAACCACGGCTCGGTCGGCCACACCGGGTCGGCCATGCCCGCCCCGAACGACGTGGTCAGCCCGCCCGCCACCAGCAGCACCGCCGCCGTGAACACGGCGGTGACGCCGGACAGCACGCGGACGATGCGGGCGATCGGTCGGTGTTCGGGGGTGAGGGTCATGGTTCTAGAAGCCGCTTGCGGCTTCGCCTCGGCCGCGAAGCCGCGAGCGGCTTCACTGCTCCACCGCCGCCCGCACGTCGTCGGGCAGTCGCTTCGGGTACGCCAGCTCGCGGACGAAGTTCACCAGGTCCACCACCTCGGCGTCACTCAACCCCGGCGAGCCGGGCATGTTCGCCGCCGCGATGCCGTGGCGGATCTGGCGGGCGGTGTCCGCCCCGTCGGGCCCCCACCGCCGCTCCGGGTGGCCCAGGTTCCGCACCCCGTTCGGCAGCCCGCTCGGGTCCGAGCGGTACACGTTCCGCCGGGTGTACCCCTCGTGGCAGCTCAGGCAACCGGCGGTGGCGAACAGCTTGAACCCGCGGCGGAGCGACTCGTGGTACTCTGGCGTCGGCGCCTCCGGGCGGTCGGGTACGGCGATCGGCGGTGGCCCGTCGGCTTGCGCCGCCGCCCACTTCCGCAGCACGGCCATCGTCAGCCGCTTCCCCTCCGCCGCCCAGTCCGTCGCCGACTCGTCCGGGTCGGCCGCTTGTTTCAGCAGCTCCTGCTCCACCTCGCCGCGGACGCTCAGGTGGATGACCGTGCCGACCAGCCCGCGGCGGGTGGCCTCCGGCACCGGGCTGAACGCGGTCATCATGGTGCCCGGCACGCCCTCGTTCAGCACCCGCATGAGGTCGTCGAACCGCGGCTTTCCGGACGCGATGCCGGCCCCGCCCGCCCGCTTGAACTGGCCGTGGCGGAAGTCTCGGGGCGGCTGCGGCACCAGGTACAGGCCGGCCGCCCCGCGGCCGTCGCCGGTCAGGCCGTGGCAGGTGCCGCACCGCATCCGGTACCCGCCGCTGCTCGCCTTCAGCGTGTCCGCGTCCAGGGCCAGGGCGGCCAGCTGGGTCGGGTCGCCGACCGCCACCTTCGGCTCGGCCGGGGTGCCGAACAGGTCGTCCAGCACCTCCGTTAACCGCTGGCGGGTGTCGGCGGGCAACGCCGTCGGGTCGAGCAGCCGCCCGCCGCGGGCGGGCAGGCCGGCCAGGTAGCCGTCGCGGTCGCCGTCCAGGATCGGCCCGGCCGGGTGGGTGTCGGCGGCCTTCAGCACGACCGGGTCGGGGCGGAGGGGGTACCGCCACGCCGGGTCGTACGGGTCGCCGGGGGTCGGCCGGCCGCACCCGAGCAGCGGGGCGAGGAGGAGGAACGGGAACAGCCGGCGGGAAGGCATGGCGGGAGAAGACCCCTCACCCCCAACCCCTCTCCCACCAAGGGGAGAGGGGGGCAAAACTCACAGCACCCCGAGGTGCCGGGTGAAGTAGTCGGTGAGGGTGAACAGGAACTGCAGGCCGGTGAAGAAGATGGCGGCGGCCACGCACAGCCAGGTGAGCGTGTCCGACTGCTTCAGGTCCATGAAGAAGTACGCCAGCACCCCGGCCTGGACGACCGCGCACGTCAGGCTGGCCACCCACTTGAGCGGCCCCAGGTCGTTGTTGAACCCGATGATGAGCGCCACCACCGCCAGCCCGGCCAGCACGACGAACGTGCCGAGCGTCTTGGCCGTCGGCGGCACGGCGTGCGCGTGCTGCTCTTCGGTGTGCAGCGAGTTGCCGTGCGAGTGCGAGTGTCCGGCCACGTGAACTCCTCCCGGTCGCAGATTAACCACAGAGACACAGAGGCACAGAGAAAACCAACTCGACTGTTTTCAGACCCGTGCTTCGCCTTCTCTGTGTCTCTGTGCCTCTGTGGTTAGTGCTTGTATTTAGTGCCCGCCCAGGCCGAGCGCCTGCTGGAACTGCTCCACCGCCTGGGCGGCGGTGTGCGGGCCGGCCAGGTACAGCAGCGGCAGCAGGAACATCCACACCATGTCCACGAAGTGCCAGTACAGGCTCATCACCTCGATGTACACGTACCGGCTCTTGTAGTCGAAGAACCCGGTGTACGTGAGGATCACCTGCCACACCAGCAGGCCGAGGCCGATGACCATGTGCAGCACGTGCAGGCCGGTCAGGCTGTAGTAGAACATGAAGAACAGTTGCACCCGGCTGGGGTCGTAGTCCACCCCGGCGACGGCGTCACGGGCCGACCCGTCCGTCCCCTTCACCTTGTAGTGGGCGTGGTGCAGGACCACCTTCAGGTTCTCGTTGAACGGGTTGACCGGCTGGCCGGCCCGGCCGACCAGCTCCTCCCGCTCGGGGTCGCCGGCGGGCAGCGCCGCCGCCCGCGCCAGCAGGTCCGCCCGCTCGGCCGCCACCGCCTTCGTCGCCTCTTCGGTCAGGGCCGAGTTGTTCGGGATCAGCCCTTCCTTGTAGTCCAGGTAATACTCGCGGGCCTTCAGCCCGAGGAACGCCGCCCCCAGCACGGTGGTGAGCACCAGGTTCCGCATCAGCCCCTTGCGGTCTTGAACGAACGCCGACCGGATGGCCAGGGTGATCGTCAGGCTGCTGGCGAGCAGCAGGAACGTGTTCACGCTGGCGATGCCCACGTTCAGGGCGGCGCTGCCGGCCTCGAAGTCGCGGGGGAACCAGATGCGGTACACGGTGTACGCGCACAGCGCGCCGCCGAAGAACAGCACCTCGGTCACCAGGAACAGCCACATGCCGAACCGCACGGCCGACTGCTGCTGGGGCAGGTTGTTGAAGTGGTGGGCGACCGGCCCCACCTCGGTTGCCGGCGCGGTGCTAGCTGCCACTGGTCACCCCCTCTGTAGCCGAGTACTTGCTGTTCGCGGCGGCGTGCGCCGCGTCCAGTTTGTCCACCAGCGCCAGCCCGTCCGGCACCCCGTACTCGTACGGGCCGAAGTACACCCGCGGGGTGGCCGGGAAGTTGTGCGCGTCCGGCGGGCTGTGCGTCTGCCACTCCAGCCCGGTCGCCTTGTACGGGTTGTTGCCGGCGCTCTTGCCGAAGAACAGGGACGCGGTCAGGTAGAACGCCGGCATGATGAACCCGATGCCCTGGATGTACGCGGCGGCGGTGCTCATCACGTTGTAGATCTGGAACTCGGGCGGGTAGTTCGGGTAGCGGCGGGGCATGCCCAGGTAGCCGACCACGAACTGCGGCAGGAAGGTCAGGGCGAACCCGACGATCATGACGATGGCGGCCAGCCGGCTCCAGAAGTCGGAGTACATGCGGCCGGTCATCTTCGGCCACCAGAAGTGCAGCCCGGCCTGCCAGGCGAACATCATCCCGCCCACCATCGTGTAGTGGAAGTGGGCGATGACGAAGTACGTGTCGTGCAGGTGGATGTCGGTGCCCATCGTCCCCAGGAACAGGCCGGTCAGCCCGCCGACGGTGAACAGCACGATGAACCCGAGGGCGTGGATCATCGGCGCCTGGTACGTGATCACCCCGCCGTACAGGGTGGCCGTCCAGTTGAACACCTTGATCGCGCTCGGCACCGCCACCAGCATCGTCAGGAAGGCGAACACCATGCTCAGGTAGTACCCCTGGCCGGCCAGGAACATGTGGTGGCCCCACACCAGGAAGCCGACCACCGCGATGCCCACGCTACTCCACGCCACCGCCGCGTACCCGAAGATGTTCTTGCGGGCGAAGCAGGTGAGCACCTCGTTGATGATGCCCATCCCCGGCAGGATCATGATGTACACGGCCGGGTGGCTGTAGAACCAGAACATGTGCTGGAACAGCACCGGGTCGCCGCCGATGGTCGGGTCGAAGATGCCGATGCCGAACAGCTTCTCGACCGCCGCCATCACCACCGTGACGGCCAGCACCGGGGTGCCGAGCAGCTGGATGACGCTGGTGGCGTACATGGCCCACACGAACAGCGGCAGGCGGCCCCAGGTCATACCGGGGCACCGCATCTTGTGGACGGTGGCGATGATGTTCAGGCCGGTCAGGATGCTGCTGAACCCGGTGATGAAGATGCCCAGCCCGGCGTACAGCACGTTGGTGTGGCTGTACTTGGTGCTGTACGGCGGGTACAGCGTCCACCCGGTGTCCAGCCCGCCGACCATCAGCTGGTAGACGAAGAACAGCGCGCCGAACGCCCACACGTACAGGCTCATCAGGTTCAGCTTGGGGAACGCCATGTCCTTCGCCCCGATCATCATCGGCACGAAGAAGTTGCCCAGCACCCCCGGCACCACCGGGATGAGGAACAGGAACAGCATGATGGTGCCGTGGGCGGTGAACGCCTTGTTGTACTGGTCCAGCTCCAGGATCGCCCCGGTCGGGGTGATCAGGTTGGTGCGGACCAGCCCGACGGCGATCGCCCCGGCGGCGAAGAACAGCGACACCCCGACCAGGTACATCATGCCGATCCGCTTGTGATCGACGGTCAGCAGCCAGCCGAGCAGGGTGTTGTCCGCGTTCAGGTAGTGCGTCCGCCCGCGGGCCTGCTCCGGACTCAACTCCGGCGGCGGCACCGCCTGCGGGGTGTAGTCCAACTTCTCGACCGGCGGGGCGTCCGGCTTCATGGTGGTGGTGGAGACCATTACTTCTTCCCTCCGTCCGCGGCGGGCGGGTTCTGGTTCTTCGGTGGGTCAACAGCCCCGGGGCTGGCCTTCGGCGCGCCGCCGATCGGGGTGGGCGACTTCTCGTTCCGGTACGGTAGGTCGCCCGGCTTGAGCGAGCGGATGTACGCGGTCAGGTCGATGATGTCCAACTCGGTGGCCAGCCCGGTGTGGAACGCCGGCATGATCGCCTTCCACCCGCTCCGCACGTGTTCGGTCGGGTTGCGGATGGCCGTGCGGATGTAGTCCTCGTTCGCCCCGATGGTCCGCCCGTCGGACAGCTCCCGCTTGGTCATCCACAGGTTTTCCAGCGTCGGCGCCTTCGGCGGGGTGGGGTCGTCCGGGCTTTGCGTGAAGTGGCAGCCGTTGCACTGCAGCTTGTGGAACAGCTGCCGCCCCCGCCACGCCGGCGAGCCGTCGAGCGGGCCTTTGGTGGTCTCGTTCTTCATGGCGGCGGCGGCCAAGAACGGGGTGCGGTAGATGCCCGTCTTCCACTCCTGGTACTGGTCGCTGGTCAGCACGTTCACCTTGCCCACCATCTGCGAGTGCCCCTGCCCGCAGTACTGGTCGCAGAACAGGTGGTAGGTGCCGGGCTTGCTCGGCTCGTACCACGCGGCCGTGTACCGGCCGGGCACCACGTCGAACTTGCTGCGGAACGCCGGGATGCCGAAGTCGTGGATCACGTCCTCGCTGGTGCCCGTCACCTTCACCGGCACCCCCACCTCCAGGGTGATCTCGTTGATCTGCCGCAGCCCGTCCGGGTCCTGCACCTTCCACATCCACTGCTTGCCGACGACGAAGTACTCCCGCTTGGCCGCCTCCGGCGGGATGCCGATGGCCGTGTCCCACACCCGCGCGCCCCACACGAAGAAGGACAGGAAGAACAGCAGCGGGATGACCGTCCAGATGATCTCCAGCTTGTTCGACCCGAGGATCCGCTGCGGGCGGGTGTTGGTGTCCGACTTGGCGAACTTGAAGCAGCAGTACGTGAGCAGCCCGTACACCGCCGCCCCGCCGAACGCGCACACGGCGGAGATGTACCAGTACAGCCAGTCGTACTCGATGGCGAACTTCGACGCCTGCTCCGGGTACACCGGCGGCATTTCCATGAAGCCGAACATATCACGACCCTGTTGGGGAGTCTGTTTCCCAAGCCGACGGACAGCCGTCCGTCGGCGTTATTACAACTTCACGTCCGCCCGCGACCGCCGCCAGCCGCGGTACGCCACCAGCCCGACCAGCAGCACCGTCGGCACCCCGGCCCAGCCCAGGATCCGCATGGCGGTGCGGTACATGCCGGTCGGGTCGCCGCCCAGGAAGCAGGCGAGTGCCGACAGCGAACTGGTGCTGCCCGTCTTGCCGGCGGCGGCCGTCTTCACCTGTTCGGTCAACTCGGCCGCGTCGAACGAAATCGCCGTGTTGTAGCTGCTCACCCGGCCGGTGGGCGTCAGCACCAGCACGGCCGTCGGGTGCTGGATCTCCCGCCCCTTCTTGTCCGCCTTCACGAACCGGTAGCCGATCGAGTCCGTCACCTCGCGGATGGTCTTGTCGGCGGCGGACGGGTCGCTGAACTGGCCGGGGTTGGCCACCAGGAACCACACCCCCGGGTCGGCGGTCGTGCGGCCGTCCAGCTCGCGGTGGAACAGGTCCCGCCGCGGGGCGGCGATCTTCGGGTGTTCGTGGTCGTCGATGCTCACGAACACCAGGTTGAACGCCTTGCCGGGGGTCATCTCGCGGTCCCGCTCCCGCATCTGCCGCAGGCAGGAGAGCAGGTTCTCGATCGTCTCCCCGCACAGCCGCGGGCAGCGGATGTAGACGGGCACCAGGATCGTCGGCTTGCCGCCGATCACCTCGCGGAGGGACACCGCCGCCCCGGTGTGGTCGTACCAGGTGCCGTCCAGCGGCGGGGTGGTGTCCTGCACCTTCTTCTGCGTCTCCTCGGTGATCGTCAGTTCGGCCAGCGTCTCGGGGGAAGGCGGCGGCGGCTTGGTGGCCATGCCGTAGGAGCCGACGTTCTGGGCGGGGGCGGCCGCCGCCAGGGCGCACGCCAGCACCACGGCCGGCGCGAGGCGGGCGAGGAGGCTGGGGGTGCGGGGCATCGGTCGGGTCTCCGGTTAATAAGTAGTAGGCACACTCCGTGTGCCGTTCTGTTGAATCACGACGGCACACGGAGTGTGCCTACTACTTATTGGTCAGTGCTTGTGCCCGTCGTCCTTCTTCGCGTCCGGCGTCGGCGGGGTGGTGCCGCCGGTGGAGATCCGCGGCTTGCCGATCGTCCCGGCCGGCGGCGTCACCGGCTTGTCGCTCGTCTTCAGCTTGAACTTGTCGTCGTGCGTCATCAGCTCGATGGCCTGGTCGATAGAGATCGCCGCCACCTTGTCCTTCACCACCCACGCCGGGGCGGTCAGCGTTCGCTGGGTGGTCGGGTCGATGAACCGATCCGCCCGCAGGTCTTCCGGGTAGATCTCCGGCGAGTTGCCGGCCGGCTTGGACGCGAACGACCGCAGGAACGGCGGGTCGGTCACGTCGTTCCCGCTGCCGTCTTTCCGCGTGCGGTCGATCTGCCGGGTGTACTCCAGGTTCGGCTCGGGCACGGCCTTGAGCGGCTGCTCGCCGTCTTTGGTCGCCAGCGGCTTGCCGTCGGTGGTGCCGATGCGGTCGGCCCGCTCGTTGAACTCGGGCAGGGTCTCCTGCCGCGGGGTCTTGCTGTTCACGAACGCGAACGCCCCCTGCACGATCAGGTAGGTGACCACCAGGGTGATGGCGACCACGATCGGCACGCCGATGATGGTGCGGGCGTCGAACCTGTCCGGCTCGTGCCCGACGTTGGTGGCCTCCTGGCTGACCCCCGGCACCTCCTCGTGGTGGTGCCCGGCGGACGCGCCGGTCATGGCCATCCACAGGTTCTGCATCGGGTCCGGGTTCGGCCCGTGCCCGCCGTGTCCGCCGTGCGTATCGCTCATGGCCGTCTCCGGCTTGGTGGCTCGCAACGCCGACGGACAGCTGTCCGTCGGCTTCGTCACTGTTAGTGGTGGCCCCACGCCGCCAGGAACCGCCCCTCGCGGTTGGTCGGCAGGATGGCCCGCCTGGTCAGCTCGCGGCTGAACACCAGCCCCCACACCCCGCCGACGCCGAGGATGGCCCCGAACGCCATCGGCAGGTGCATCCAGGTGCTGGCGTGCGGCACGCACGGCACGATCCACCAGCAGATGTCGGCGGCGCACACCGTCAGCAGGCCGATGGTCACCACCTTCATCGCCCGCGGGCTGGTCTTGATCTCGCGGAACAGCAGGACGATGAACGGCACCAGCCAGTGGAACGCCATCAGGAAGTAGCTCAGCCAGATCCAGCCGTACTTGTAGGCGTGGTCGGCCTCGCCGCCGCCCCGCTTCAGGTAGTAGGTGATCTCTTCCGGCAGGTTGCCCGCCCAGATGAGCATGAACTGACAGAACGAGCCGTAGGACCACACCATGCAAAACCCGAGGGTCAGGCTGCCCACGTCGATGCGGAACTTGTCCTTGACCACCGCCGTCAGGTCCGGCCGGCCGGCCGGCGGGGCGGTGTCGTTCGGCACCCGCACCAGGGTGTAGAACACCAGGGTGCTGAACGTGATGGTGGTCAGGAACATGTTCATCCCGAAGATGACCGGGAACATGCTCGACGCCCACGTCTCTTCGACGGACATCACCCAGTCGGTGACCATCAGGGTGAGGGTGAGGACGAACACCACCACCCCCGGCCCGCTGATGTACCGCAGGCGGCTGAGCGCGGCCGGGTCGTCGTTGTCTTCCAGCGTGCGGCTGTGCTTGAGGATCAGGAACGCCAGTGTGCCCAGGATGGCGAAGTACACGACGTACCGCAGGGTGAAGAACCCCGGGCTGAGCCAGTCGTGGATCTTGTGCAGGTTCTCCTCCACCGCCTCCGGCTTGGTGTGGTCGTGGACGGCCAGCTCGGCCACCATCCCCTTCTCGACCGTGTCGTCCCACCCCTGCTTGCGGAACTTGTCCACCGCGTCCTTGTCCAGCGCCGCCTTCTGGCCGTCGGTCAGCCCGTGCCACTTGGACGCCGACCACCAGTACGGGGACTGGTCGCCGCCCATCAGGAACAGGCCGGCGATGACCGGCAGGCCGAGGACGAACAGCACCGGCAGGGTCCGCATGGCCGCCTGGAAGATGCGGCGGAACAGGATGTTCCAGCTGGCGCTGGCCAGGAACCCGATCATGCTCAGCAGGAGCGCGCCGAACGGCACGCACATCCAGAACACGAACCCGCACAGGTACGCCAGGAAGAAGTCGCGGATGCCGTGGTGTTCGTCGGCGCCGACGTTCATCGCCCCGCCGACGGCGAACACGCCCAGCCCGAGGACGGCGGCGATGAGCGAGTACCGGCGGATGGGGGCGACGTCCACCACCGCCTCCGGCACGGTGGCCGGCGGGTGGGCGTGGTCGTCGGTGTGGGTCGCGGTCGCGGCCATTATTTGTGGTCCTCCGCCTTCTTCGCGTTGCCGGTCGGCTTGCCGATGTCGCCGGTCAGCTTCTTCACCGCCTCGTTCGTCGCGTCCGCCGATTGGCTCAGTTGCAGTGCCCGCACGTAGGCGGCCACCCGCCAGCGGTCGTCCGGCTTGGGGATCTGCGTCTCGTGCGACGCCATCCCGCCGTACCCCCAGTAGATGACCTGGTAGATGTACCCGACGGGTACGTCCCGCAAGGGCACCTCGACGCCGTACTTGTAGAACCCGCGGCTGGTGCCCTGGGCGTTGCCGGTGTAATCCGGGGCCAGCTTGCCGGTCTTGCCGTCGGCCGCGTACCGCGACCAGTCCTTCGCCTTGCCGTCCGCGTCCTGGTGGTACGACGGCGGGCGGAGGAACCCCCGCTCGGGGATCTTGCCGTTGGCGTGCCCGGCCCCGCCGTGGCACTCGGCGCAGATGGCGGTGTACAGCACCTGCCCCCGCTTGTAGTCGGCCGGGGTGAGGGCGAACGGCACGGCGTCCACGAAGTTGCCCACGTCCGTCGGGGCGCCGGGCTGCGGCTTCTGCGCGAGCAGCCCGTCCTTGTCGGCGGTGGACAGTTTCGGCGGCAGGTCTTTGCCGTCCGGCCCCTTGCCCGCGCGGGTCTGCTCGTCCAGCCACGCCGAGTAGTTCGGGCTGTGCTTCGGCGACTGGCCGGCGGCGGTCAGCCACGTCACCAGCGGGTCGTCGGACAGCGGCTGGCTGCGGTGGACGGTGCCGGCCACGATCGGCCGGGCGGACTGGCCGTAGGCGAACAGGTTCGACTGTTCATACGGCCGGTGCGCCGGCTGGTCGGCCATCTTCTGCTGGCACCCCACCGAGACGGTGGAAGTAACAAGGAGCAAGTAAGAAGTAACAAACGAAAGCCGACGGAGACCCCGGCGGGATTTCATCGTTTCTCCCTTCTGACTTGTTCCTTGTTCCTTTTCACTTGTTCCTTGTTGAAGGCTCATTCCGGCACCTCCGCCACGTCGTCCGGGTGGAGCGAGGCGAGGAACTCCTTCGCCTTCGCCGGGTCGAACTGCGGGTCCACCGCCTCGATCAGCAGGAAGAAGCGGTCGCGGGTGGCGCGGGTGAAGCGGTCCACGTTGAACACCGGGTGGTACGGCTGGGGCAGCCCGCACAGGGCCAAGAGGCCGAACAGCCCGCACAGGCTGGCCGACAGCACCAGCAGCGCCCACGACACCGGCACGTACTGCGGCCAGCTCCAGAACGGCTTGCCGCCGATGCTGATCGGGTAGTCGATGACACTCACCCACGTCTGCATGAGGAACCCCATGGTCGCCCCGCACAGCCCGCCGATGAACATGATCGCGCCGATCTCGCTCCGCGGGAAACCGAGTTCGTCCGCCACCTCGCCCACCGGGTACGGGCTGAACCCGTCCATGCGGGTGTACCCGGCCAGGCGGGCGGCGCGGGTGGCCGCGATCAGCTCGTCCGCCGTCTTGAACTCGGCCATCACGCCGTGCAACGGCGGCGGGCCGGAGTGCGTGTGCGTGTCGCTCACTTGGCGTTCTCCATGCACGCGTGCCCGTCCCGCCCGCCCTGCCCGAACGGCAGGAACTCGCGGATTTCGGTGATCGAGATCATCGGCAGCACCCGCAGGAACAGGCAGAACAGGGTCATGAACAGGCCGACGCTGCCGAACATGACCGCGTAGTCCCAGATGGTCGGGGCGTACCGGCCCCACGCCCCCGGCAGGTGGTCGCGGGTGAGGGTGATGACGATCACGTACCGCTCGAACCACATGCCGATGTGGACCGACCCGGCGATCAGGAACAGGGCGAGTTCGTTCATCCGCACCCGCTTGATCCACAGCAGTTGCGGCAGGATGGTGTTCGTCAGGATCAGGCACCAGTAGCTCCACCAGTACGGGCTGGCCCAGATCCGCTGGTAGGTGGTGTCCCACTCGTACTTGCTGTGGCTGTACCACGCCATCCACAGTTCGAGCGTGTACCCCCAGCTGACCAGCAGGCCGGTGGCGATCATCACCCGCCCGCACAGCTCCATGTGCCGGTCGGTGATCATGTCCTTCATGCCGTACAGGTGCCGCAGCGGCACCGCCAGCCACACCACCATGGCGAACCCGCTGAAGATGGCCCCGGCGACGAAGAACGGCGGGAAGATGGTGGCGTGCCACAGCGGCACGATGCTCACGGCGAAGTCGAACGACACGATGGTGTGCACGCTGAACACCAGCGGGGTGCCGAGACCGGCGAGCAGCAGGTACAGCTTCTCGTACCGCCGCCAGTGGAACGCGCTCCCCCGCCAGCCCAGGCAGAGCAGGCCGTACACCCACCGCTGCCACTTGTTCCGGGCGGCGTCCCGCAGGAACGCCATGTCCGGGATCAGGCCGACGTACCAGAACACGATGGACACGGTCAGGTACGTGGACACGGCGAACACGTCCCACGCCAGCGGCGAGCGGAACTGCGGCCACACCGCCATGTTGTTCGGGAACGGGAACAGCCAGTACCCCAGCCACACCCGCCCCATGTGGATGAGCGGGAACACGCCGGCGCACATGACCGCGAACAGGGTCATGGTCTCGGCGAAGCGGTTGATGCTCGTCCGCCACTTCTGGTGCAGCAGCAGCAGGATGGCGGAGATGAGCGTGCCGGCGTGCCCGATGCCGATCCACCACACGAAGTTGACGATGGCCAGGCCCCAGGCGACCGGCTGGTTGATGCCCCACACGCCGACGCCCATGTAGAACAGCCAGATCAGCCCGAGGCCGAACGCGCTCAGCAGGGCCAGGCCGATGCCGAAGAAGAACCACCACGCCTTCGGGTGCGGCTGGGCCAGCACCACGTCGGCGATCTTGTCGCCGATGGTGGCGGTGCTGTGGGCGGCGGTGAGCAGCTCCTCCGGGTGGTGGTAGCTGCCGTCGATGGGCGGCTGCGGGGGCCGCTCGATGGTCGGCGCGGATGCACTAGCCATATTCGGTTACGCCCCCTTCCCGGCGGCGAGCGCCTTCTCGAGGTCTGGGTTCGGGTTGCGGACGGCCGCCAAGTAGGTGGTCCGCGGCATGGTGTTCAGCTCGGCCAAGAGGCCGTAGTTGTGCGGCTCGGCCTTCCACCGCAGGATGGCGGCCGAGGTGTGCGCCTTCTCGTCGAAGTCGCTCATGTCACCGAACGCGATGCTGCCGGTCGGGCACGCCTGCTGGCAGGCGGTGAGCACCTCGCCGTCCAGGATCTTCGGCCGCCCGTTCCGGTCCTTCGGCCGGGCCGGGCTGTTCCACTCCCGCTCGGCCTCGATCTCGGCGTTCCGGATCCGCTGGGTGCAGTACGTGCACTTCTCCATCACCCCGCGGGTGCGGACGGTGACTTCCGGGTTGTTCAGCAGCTTCAGGCTGTCGGTGGTGTAGTCGGTGTACTGGAGGAAGTTGAACCGCCGCACCTTGTACGGGCAGTTGTTCGAGCAGTACCGGGTGCCGACGCAGCGGTTGTACGCCATGTCGTTCAGCCCGTCCGCGCTGTGGACGGTCGCCCCGACCGGGCACACCACCTCGCACGGCGCCTTCTCGCACTGCATGCACGGCACCGGCTGCACGTGGACCTTGATCTGGGCCGACTCCTTGATCCGCTCGGCCCGCTGGGCCGGGGTCACCCGCGTGTCCCCCAGGTCGTCCTCCTGCAGCTTCTTGCCGGGGATGCTGTAGTAGCGGTCGATGCGGATCCAGTGCATGGCCCGCCCGCGGTGGACCTGCTCCTTGCCCACCACCGGGATGTTGTTCTCGGCCACGCACGCCAGGGTGCAGGCGCCGCACCCGGTGCACGACCCCAGGTCGAGGGCCATCGCCCACCGCCGGTACGTCTTGTTCGCGTTGTCCTTCTGGCCGTTCGGCGGCGTCACCTTGATCGGGTTGTTGTCGTACAGGCTGAGCGGGAACAGCCGCTTGTCGTGGGCCTCGTGCTCGTGCTCGTCCCCGTGGTGCGGGTGGTGCAGCTTCAGGTGCTCGAAGTTCTCCACCGTGCCGGGGGTGTTCACCCGGATGGCGTAGGTCTCGGCGGCGGACACCGCCGGCACCTGGGCGAACTCGTTGTCGTTCGTGAACTGCGCGACGGACGCGGTGCGGACCGGCCGGCGGGACTCCATCGCGTGGTACGCCCCGGCCACCGCCAGGTAGAACCGCTTGTTCGTCCGCTCCAGCTTGACCGCGGCGGACCACAGCCCGTCGGTGCCGCGGAGCTTGTACGCGTCGAACCCGGGGGCCGGGCCGTCGTCCGGGCTGCCCACCCGCCCGGCTTTGGTGCGGCCGTACCCGAGGGTCAGCACCACCAGGTCGTCGGCCAGGGTGGGCACCACCAGCGCGGCCGCCTCCAGCTTGCGGCCGCCGACGGTCAGCTCGACGATGTCCGTCTCGGTGGCCCCCCGCTCGCCGCCCTTGTAGGTGTTGAACGAGTACCCCTGCTGGATCTTCAGCTTCTCCGCCGTCCGCGGCGACATCATCGCCGCGTTATCCCACGTCAGGTTGGTGATCGGCTTGGGCAGCTCGTGCAGCCAGCCGTTGTTCGCCGACTTGCCGTCGCCCAGCGCCGGGTCCGGGCGGAACTGGATTTCCAGGTCCTTGATCGCCGGCGCCGACAGTTCGGTCAGCTTGTCCAGCTTCACCGCCGCCGGCTTCTCGGCAGCGAGTGCGGAGTCGGCCAGCACCCCGGTCTTGAGCGACTCTTCCCAGTACCGCTCGAACGACCCGGACCGCTTCGCCTTGGCGAACAGGTCGCGGTGGACGCCCTGCACCACGCTCAGCCCGTCGGTGGCCGGGTAGTCGAGGACGGCGGCCAGGAGTTCGGTGAACGTCTTGCCGTGGTGCAGCGGGGCGATGAGCGGCTGGATGACGCTGATGCTGCCGTCGTGCCCGCGGACGTCGCCCCACGCCTCCAGGTAGTGGGCGGCGTTCAGGTGCCAGTTGGAGGCGGCGGCGGTCTCGTCGGCGTTCAGCCCGTGGTGCAGGGCCACCCCGCCGGCCTGCTTCCGCACCACTGACAGCGCGTCGGCGAACTTCAGGTCGGCCGGCGCGTCGTACACCGGGTTCACCCCGCTCATCAGCAGCACGTCCACCTTGCCGGCGGTCATCTCGTCCACCAGCTTCTTCAGGTCGGCCGTGTGGTCGTCGGTCGGCCAGCCGGTGGTGGGTTTCGTCGGCTGCGGGTCGAGCGGGGCGGTGAGCGTGACGGTGGTGCCGACCGCCCCGAGCTTCTCGTGGATGGCGTGGGCGAGCAGGTGGGTGGCGGCCGACTGCTGGTCGCCGACCACCACCACCGCCTTCGCCCCGGCCTTCTGCAGGTCGGCGGCCAGCGGGTCGATCCACTTCTTGGCCGTGTCCGACAGGCCGTCCGGGGCGGTCACGCCGGCGACGCCCAGCTTGGCGGCCAGGGCGCGGGTGAAGTTCTCCACCTCGCTCGGCTTGAGCGGCAGGCGGTGGTCGGCGATGGCCCCGGTGCTGGTGACCATGCCCTCGACGACGTACAGCCGGTTCAACTCTTCCGACTTCACCCCGTCCTTGCTCTTCAGGGCGGCGCGGCCGGTCCGCGCCCGCCGCCGCACGCCGATGTCTTTCGAGTACCGCACCCCGGCCGGGCCGCAGTCGAGCAGGTCCGCGTCCAGGGCCAGGATGACGTCCGCCGCCCCGACGTTCAGCACCGCGTTGAGCGGCTTGCCGAACGCGGCGGTGGCTGCCTTGCGGGGGTTGTCCCGGCTCACCGGCTCGTACTGCACCCACTTCGCCTTCGGGAACTTCTCCAGAAACTTCTCGATCAGCGCGATCTGAGTCGGTGAGGTGGTCGGCTCGGTGAGCAGGCGGACGGACTCGCCGCCGGTCGCCGCCTTGCCGGTCAGCGCCGCCTTCACCGCCGACGCCAGCTTCTCGAACGTGGTGGTGCGGGTGTTCTCGGTCACGCTCTTCGAGCGGTCCGGGTCGTAGAAGTCGAGGGCGGAGGCGAGGGCCGGGAGGTTGCACGCCCCGAGGCTGCTCGGGTGCTGCGGGTTGCCCTCCACCTTGATCGGCCGGCCTTCCGTCTGCTTGACGATCAGCCCCAGACCCACCCCGCCGTGCTGCGGCATGGCGGTGGCGAAGAACAGCGGCACCCCCGGCAGCATGTGTTCGGGCTGCTTGACGTAGGGGACGACTTTCTTCTGCGGGGCCGGCTTGAGCGACGGGTTGCACCCGGTGGCGAGGGCGACGGTGGCGCCGGACAGGGCGAGGAACTTCCGCCGGCTCACCGGGTCCAGCCACTCGGCCGCGTCCTCCGGGAACTCGTCGGTCATCAGGTCGCGGAACTGCGGCCCGGCCATCCACTGCTCGACGGACTGCAGGAGGTCCGGCTCCGGGGCGTTCGTGCGTTCGGCGGGCATTCGCAATCCTCGTCAGGCACGAGTCGAAACCCTTCGGGTTTCGACGGGCCGCCACAGAGGGCGGCCCCTACACAAGAGGCTGTTTTGTTGGGGCCGCCCTCTGTGGCGGCCCGCGCCGACTCAGCGGTGGCAGATGCTGCAGTTGGTCAGCACCGCCGCCTCCCGCACCAGGTGCTTGTGCTTCAGCTCGCGGCCGAGTTCGGCCTGGCTGGTGTACGTCTTGCCGGTCGCGTCGGTGTACCCGGCGGCGGCGAACCGCATGTTCTGCACCTCGTCCACCGGCCGCAGGTGCTTCTCCGGCTCGCGGTGGCAGTCCAGGCACCACTCCATGAGCAGCGTTTTGGACTGGTACACCAGGTTCATCTCGTCGATGTGCCCGTGGCACGAGATGCACCCCACCCCCTTGTTCACGTGGATGGAGTGGTTGAAGTAGGTGTAGTGCGGCACGTTGTGGATCTTCGTCCAGGCGATGGGCACGCCCTTGGCGTAGCTGTCCCGCACCGGGCCGAGCAGGTCGGCGCTCTGCCAGATCTGCTGGTGGCAGTTCATGCACGTTTTCGTCGGCGGCAGGCCGGCGGCCGCGCTGTCGTACACGCTGGTGTGGCAATACCGGCAGTCGATGCCCAACTGGGCCACGTGGTGCTTGTGGCTGAACGGCACCGGCTGCTCCACCACCTCGCGGGCGCCGGTGGTGTAGTCGGACCGGAAGAACGCCGCCCCGGCCACCCCCGCCCCGGCGGCGAACAGCGGCAGGGCGAGCAGGCCCACCCGCATCACCACGTTCATGCTCTTCGGGAACAACTGGGCCATGTCACGCTCCGGTCATGTTTCGCAGTGGCACAGGTCTCCAGACCTGTGGCGAGCGTCACACAGGTCTGGAGACCTGTGCCACCGAACTCAGAGACGGTTCCGAAAGCCGATCGCCGGTGGCGATCGGCGGGGCCGCCCCCAGGGGGGGCCCCGAAAAAAAACCCCCCGTTTTTGGGGCGCCCCCCGATGGGGGCCCGGGG
>JALHQU010000022.1:0-8635 GCA_022841795.1 Fimbriiglobus sp. | reverse complement strand
AGAGGGCGGCCCCTACATATCAGCCGCCTTTGTAGGGGCCGCCCTCTGTGGCGGCCCGTGGTCCGGCTGAGCCGGACCACTTCTGGAACAGACTCTCACAGCGGCAGGCCGAGGCCGTCCATCCAGCCGGTGATGCTGCCTTCGAACGCCAGTTGCACGAACCGATAAGCGGCGATCGCCAGGCTCTGGCCGATCAGCCCGAACAGCAGCCCGAGCCACGCCAGGTGCTGGCCGTCCTTGCCGCCCCGCCAGCCCATGACGATGGAGATGACCGCGAACGTCACCCCGAGGGTCGCCATGCAGATGCCGAACGGGTACCACCAGAAGGTGAGCGTGCCCCACAGGCCGAGGCAGAACGACGCGGTGGCGAACCCGCGGCGGGTGGTGTGCGTGACCGGGGTGATGGGCGTCGGAGCCGCCGCGGGGGCCGGGGAGTGGGCCATGAGTGCGCGCCTGACGTCGGGAGGCGGAACCGCTTGCGAGTCGCGGCATCCTACCGGAGTGCCTTGTTGTACTCACCGCAATTCGGTCGGGTAGTTCACCCCGGCAAAAATCGGACCACGCCGCCGGCCGGCGTCCGGATGTGCCGCCGTGCCTGAAATTGCAGGCGATTCAACACGCGGATGTGTGGAAGGCGTGTCGCGGATTCCCACCGATAGGAACCGCCGACCGGGGTTTTCGCAATGGCAGGAACGGATCGACGAATCCGCAGTCAGCTACAACAGTTTCGGAGGTGTGGAATGCGACGGGTGCGGATCCCCCCGCCGGTGGTCGTGGCTCTGGTCGTGTGTTCGGTCATCGCCCTCTGGTTGGGGGTGATCGGGCTGCCGTTGCTCCTCGGCCCGGCGCCGCTGAAGCGGACCGAGTACAACACGCCGATCGCGGTCGCCTTCACCCCGCAGGAGTACGCCCAATTCCGGGCCGAATACCCGCCGGAGCGTCGGGATCCGCTCGACGAATATCTGAGGCAAGCGCTCAAAGCCGGCCGCGAGGTCGATGCCATTCGGGCAGTCGAGCCGGAGAACGTGTCTTCCGCCTGTGCGCAGATCACGCTCGACCTGGTCGGCAAGCTCGGGTCGAGCCGGTGGCCGAAGGACGAGGCGAAGCACGGCCCTGCCGTCCGGCGGCTCCGCGAGTTGGAACCGCATCTGGCGGAACCGGCCCGGTCGATCGCCGCGGCATACCTGTTGTTCTGCGACGGCCGGTTCGAGGAGGCGGAAGCCGCGTTCGCCACCCTGCCGGCCGAGTTTCGCACCCTCGGGTATCAGCGCGGCACCCTGTGGCTGTGCCGGCTGACCGGCTTCCAGCAGCGGGGCCAGTGGCGGGAGGCGTACCACGCCCTGGAACCGCGACGGAAGATATTCCACATCCTCGGGTATCGGTTCCTCGACGAGAAGTTGAACACCGACGAGTACGAGGAGTTGATCCACCTGCACCGGCAGGTCGACCCGGACGACCTGCTCCTGTGTTACCACACGGCGTACCTGAGGTATCACCAGCGGCGGTACGCCGACGTACTCGCACCGACCGCGGAGTACATCCGGCGGTCACAATCCGAGTGGACGACCGCGTCTCGATGGGCTGGTGGTCCTTCTTCCTGAACATGCTGGATCAGCACGCCTTCTCGTTGGTCATGCTCGGTCGGTTCGCGGAGGCGGACGATTTTCTCGAAGATTCCGCCACGAAGTTGAAGCTCGGAGGTTCCAATTTGACGCTCGCGTCGGACCGGGTGCGGCTGGCGATCGCGCTGAAGCGGGGAGACCCCGCCGCGGTGGAGGAACTGCTGTCGTCGGGCAAGGACCGGATCGAAATGGCCCACACCGACGCGCACCTCGCCCCGCTGTTCCTGGCTGAACAGTTCGCCCAACTCCGCGAGAAGTACCCCCCGCCGGAGAAGTGACGCCGGGCGGCTACGCGCCCAGCACCCGCCGGTACAGCTCCTCGTACTTCTCGGCGCTGTGGTCCCAATTCGTAGGGTGGGTCCAGTCGGCGTAGCCGACGCCGACCCACGTCGCACGACCCGTGGGTCGCGCCGGGCGAATCGCCCGAACGGACCCACCCTACGAAAGCACCTTGCGGTACAGGTCCTCGTACCTCTCGGCGCTGCGGTCCCAGCTCCAGTCCTGCCGCATGGCGGTGCGGACGACGCTGCGGAAGTCGTCCGGCCGGGTGCGGTACAGCGTGAGCGCCCACTTCACCGTCTCGTACAGCGCGTGCGCGGTGTAGTCGATGAAGCTGAACCCGGTGCCGACGCCGGCTTTGATGTTCTCCTCCGATGCGTTCACGATGGTGTCGGCCAGCCCGCCGGTCGCCCGCACCACCGGCGGGGTGCCGTACCGCAGCGAGTACAGCTGGTTCAGCCCGCTCGGCTCGTACCGGCTGGGCATGAGGAACAGGTCGCTGCCCGCCTCCACCAGGTGCGCCAGCGGCTCGTGGAACCCGAGGTAGATGCCCACCTGCTGCGGGTGCTTGTCGCGGAACGACTGCAACTGGTCGTGGAACTCGCGGTCGCCCTCGCCCAGGAACACCAGTTGGCAGCCCAGGTCGAGGAACCCCGGCGCCGCGCTCATCACCAGGTCCAGGCCCTTCTGGCTCACCAGCCGGGCGACCAGCCCGAGTACCGGCCGGGTCGGATCGACCGGCAGGCCGTACTCCTTCTGCAGCGCCGCCTTGCTCGCCGGCTTGTGCACGAACACCGAGTCCACGTCGTACTTCTCGGGCAGGTTCGGGTCGTGGGCCGGGTCCCACTCGCCGTAGTCCACCCCGTTCACGATGCCGCTCAACTTGTGCCGGTTCTGGATCAGCAGCCCCTCCAGCCCGCACCCGTACTCGGCGGTGGTGACCTCGCGGGCGTAAGTGGGCGACACCGTGTTCACCGCGTCGGCGAACACCACCCCGGCCTTGAGGAAGTTCAGGTGCCCGTGGAACTCCAGTTGCGCGTGGTTGAACAGGTACCCCGGCAGGCCGGTCAACTCCAGCACCCCGCGGTTGAACATGCCCTGGTAGGCGATGTTGTGGATGGTGAACAGGCTCCGCATGCGGGCGTAGGTCGGCCACACCCGCATCATCTCGGACACATACACCGGCAGCAGCCCGGTCTGCCAGTCGTTCGCGTGGATCACCTGCGGGATGAACCCGACGGCCGGGATGGCCTCCATCACCGCCCGGCTGAAGAAGGTGAACCGCTCGGCGTTGTCCGGGTAGTCCGCCTTGTACCCGCCGGGCATGGTCTGCTGGTACAGCCCGCGGCCGGCCACCGCGTCGTCCCGGTCGAAGTACTCCGGGGCGTCGATGAAGAAGATGGGCACGTCCGACTTGGGCAGGGTGGACTGCATCACCCGGCAGGCCAGCAGGCGGTTGCCGACGGGCACGTTGATGACGTGCGGGGTGGGTGTCACCTCCTGCCGGCCGAACCGCACCGCCCGGTGGTACGGCATGACCACCGCCACCTGGTGCCCGCGGCGGGCGAGGGCGCGGGGCAGGGCGGCGGCCACGTCCGCCAGCCCGCCGGTCTTGGCGAACCCGGCCACCTCGGACGCGGCCACCAGGATGCGGAGACTCGACACGATCACCTCCCGGGTGGGCGACCCGGCGCCTGAACTCGGACCCGTTCAATATAGAAGGCAGGCCGGGTCCGGTTGTTAGCCCGACGCGCCAGCGAGGGACGTGTGGCTTGACCCTCGCTGGCGCGTCGGGCTAACGAAGGCAGTGCCGCCGTTCCCTTGCACCCACCTCCGCAGCCGGCTACGCTGGTGGGCCTGCCGACACCCCGCGGAGCCTGCCCGATGGCCGAGTACCGCCGCCGCCACCGCGACCGGGAGGACGACGACGAGGACGGGGACGAGTACGTCCAGAAAGAGGCGCCGGCGCCGATCCGCGGGAAGGAGATCCCGGCGTCCACGCTCAAGCTGTTCGGCCTGCTGGCGATCAGCGCGGTGTTCTTCGTGGTGTGCGGGTTCATGCTGTTCGACACCTGGGTTCACGGCGAGGAGAAGGCGTGGCTGCCGTTCGTGCTGACGTGGTGGGGGAGCATCCTGTGCGTGATCGGGTTCGGCATCGGGCTGCTGGGGATGGTCGGGTTCACGTTCGAGTTCTTCTGCCCGAAGCGGCTGGTGTTCGGCAAGGAGGCGTTCCAACTGGTGCGGCGGTGGCCGTCCGGGGTGGCGGTGGAGATCCAGCTGCCGTACGCGAACCTGCGGAAGGTGGTCCACGAGAAGAAGGATGACAGTTGGCGGGTGGGCATCGACCTGCACGACCTGTCCGACCCGGACACCTACGCCAAGGACGCGGCCGACGTGCAGCAGGCGGAGAAGAAGGGGCGGGATTACGTGCTGGACGGCGGGTACACGAGCAGCCTGGAGGAGATCGCCGACCTGCTCGACGAGAAGCGGCGGAAGGCGAAACGCCAGCGGGAGGAGGAAGAGGAGGAGGAAGAGGTATAGCACGAAGCCGCTAGCGGCTTCGCGGCTGGATCAAATCCCAGCGGTTGCCGTACAGGTCGAGGAACACGGCCACGGTTCCATAAGCCTCCTCCCGCGGGGGTTCGGCGAACCGCACCCCACGGGCCTGCATGGCCTCATAGTCGTGATGGAAATTGTCGGTGTGGAGGAACATGAACACCCGCCCGCCGGCCTGGTCGCCGATGTGGGCGACCTGCTCGGGCGTCGCGGCTCGCGCCAGCAGCAGGGCCGTGCCTTCGCCGGATGGTCGGACCAGCACCCACCGCTTGCCGCCGCCGAGCGGGGTGTCTTCGACCAGGGTGAACCCGAGACAGCGGGTGTAGAAGTCGATCGCCTCGTCGTACTCCCGGACGAGCAGCGCGACCGCGGCCAGGGATTGCACGACGGCCCTCCGCGCAGAGGCCGATCGCCGGGGGCGATCGGCGGGCCGCCACAGAGGGCGGCCCCTACAGAACGGGCGGATTTGTAGGGGCCGCCCTCTGTGGCGGCCCGTGGCCCGGCACCGCCGGACCACTTTCGGAACAGCCTCTCACTCGTCCGCTTTCGGCAGCAGCTTCGTCTTCGCCCCGAGGTCGTCGGCGAACGCCGACGCGGACGGTTCCAGGTCGGCCGGGCGGACGGCGGCGAGCGTCTTCGCCGTCGGCGGTTTGGTCAGCGTCAGCCGGCCGAACGCGGACTCCCGCTCGCCGCTCACCCGCCGCCAGTCGGCCGCGTCCCACCGCTTCAGGTCGCCGCCGTCCGGCTCGGGCATCTCGGCGTAGGTGGTCCAGCCGGCGAACCCGTTGCCGGCGGTGCCGGCCGCCCAACTGAGGCCGCCGCGGTCGGCGTCCGCCTGCGGCAGTTGCAGCAGCGGGTGGGTGGGGTCGATGGACTGAATCAGGCAGCCGTCGGCCCGCACGTCCACGGCCGGGTGGGTGAGCTTGTCGTCGGTCGCCTTCCGCCCGGCCTTCACGTCGAACAGCGGCCCGCCGAGCACCGCCGTCAGGTGGGTGAGCTGCACGGTCACGGTCGGGGTGTTCCCCCGCGGCGGGCCGAACTCGAACAGCGGGCCGCCGACCGCCGCCGCCGTGTTCGACACGGTCACGTCCATCGCCGGGGTGTTCGCCGCCCGCACCAGCCGCCCGCGGCCGCGGACCAGGCAGTTGTCGAACCCGATGGCCGGCCGCACCGGCGTGTCCTTCATCATCAGGTCGGAGGCGTCGAGCACGTTCACCGCCGCCGCCCGCTCGTCGTCCGCCTCGTCCAGGGTGACCACGCACCCTTTCAGTTCGCACCGCCGCCCGCCGCTCACCGTCACCGCCGCCGCCGTCCCGTCCGTGCCCCGCGGCCGCACCAGGAACCGCAGCCCGTCGAGCGTCAGATCGCCGCCCTCCAACCGGAACACGGTGGCGTCGCGTCGCCCCTCGCCGACCGGCACCAGCACCGGGTTCGACCCCGGCTCGGCCCGCACCGTCACCGCCCGCTTCGGGTCCGTTAACACGGCCGGCTGCGGCACCTCGATTTGCCCGCTGCCGCGGATGAGCAGCACGTCCTTCCCGCGGAGGGCGGCCACCGCCTGCGGCAGGTCGGTGAACACGTTCGACGGCAGGTCGTCCTTCTCGGCCGCGGTCGGGTGCGGGTACCACACCTTCACCCCGCCGGCCACCAGCGACGGCAGCGGCCACTCGTCGTACAGCTTCTGCCGGGCGGACGGCAGCGACCGCACCCCCAGGATGACCACCCCGGGGGCCGTCGGGCGGAGCGGCTTCAGCTTCGGGTTCAGCCGCAGGGCGGTCCACGGGGCGTTCGAGCTGTCGGCGGTCGGCGACGCCCACGGGGCGGCCTTCAGCACCTCCGGGTAGTCGCCGGACACGGCCGGCGGCGGGTCGGTCTGGAACGCCGCGTTCGGCTGGCTTTCCAGGGCGGTGAACGTGGCGTCGCCGGCCCCGCGGATGATCGCCGACCGCCGGTCCGGGTCGGTGGGCATGCGGCCGATCGGGTCCGGGGCGGGGGTGGCGAACACGCAGTACCCGGCGGACACGTCGCCGCGGGCGTCGCGGCGGACGGACACGGCGGCGGCGGCGGTGAGCAGGAACGACGAGTGTTTCAGCGTCACCGCCGTGCGGTCCGACCCGTCGTTCGCCACCTCGATCGCATCACGGGCGGACACGAACCCGCACTCGGTGAACGTGGCCGACTTCACGCGGTTCAGCTCCACCCCGGTCCACGCCCGCAGGCCGACAAAGCAGTTTTTCACGGTGACGGTGTTCACCCGCAGGAACTGCACTCCGGTGCCGTCCGCCGCCAGCGGGTCGCCGGCCTCGACGGTTGAATCGGCCAGTTCGACCGTGCCCACGTCGGCGAACACCACCCCCACCGGGTCGTCCGCCGGGTCGTCGGTCGGCTGCACCACCTCGAACCGCACGCCGCTCACCTTCACCGCCTCGCACTTGTGGAACGTCAGCCCGCCGGCGCGGGCTTCGCCCGGCTTGCCCAGCGACGAGGCCGCCACCCGCACCACCGCCGCGGTCGGGTCGGCCGGGCAGTCCCATTCAATCTGCTTGCCGGACACCACCAGGCCGGGGGTGGCGGTCAGGTCGAACGTCGCCCCGGCCGGCAGGGTGATCTTCGGCACCCCGTCCTGCACCGCCTTCACCAGTTCCTCGACGGACGCGACGGCGACGGCCTTCGGCGGCACCGCCGGGGTCGGCGGGTCGTTGGCCGTCACCTCGACGGCCGGGCCGGGGCGGGGGGTCACCGGCGGCGGGTCGGTCCACGGGGGAACCGGCGGGTCGGTCGGCCGCGGCCACAGGCCGGCGACCAGAATCGACGCGGCCAGGATGCCCACCCCGGCGGCGATCCACGGCCAGTTGTTCGGCGACTTCGGCGAAGTAACCGCCGCCACTGCGGACGTCGATTTCACCTCCGACCCGCTCACCTCCACCCCGAGCGTGCGGGCCACCGCCGACAGGTCGGCGATCACCTCCGCCGCCGTCTGGTGGCGGTGCGCCGGGGCCTTCGCCATCATCCGGTCGAGTACCGCCGCCAACTCGTCCGGCACGGCCGGGTTCAGGAACCGCGGGTCGGTCGGCTGCTCCGTCTGGTGGGCGGCCAGCTTGCGGGCGGCGTTCCCGTCGGGCACCGGCGGGCGGCCGGTGACGGCGTGGTAGCAGGTACACCCGAGGCTGTAGATGTCGCTCCGCACGTCCGCCGTCCGCGGGTCGATGGCCTGCTCCGGGGAGATGTAGTCGAACGTGCCGAGCGTCGTGCCGGACTGCGTCACCCCGCCGTTCACCGCCGCGCTGCGGGCCAGCCCCATGTCGATCAGCTTCGCCCGCCCGCCGGCGGTGATGACGATGTTGCTCGGCTTCACGTCCCGGTGCACCACCCCCCGCCCGCTGGCGTGGTGCAGCCCGGCGGCCACGTCCAACAGATATCGCACGCACTCGGCCGGCGGCACCGTGCCCAGCCGGTCGATCATCGCCCGCAGCGTCTCCCCGTCCACGAACTCGAACGCGATGAAGTGCAGCCCGTCGGCCTCGCCGGTGTAGAACACCCGCGCCACCGCGTCGTGGTTCAGCAGCGCCGCCGCCCGCGCCTCCAGCTTGAACCGGGTGACCGCGTCCGGGTCGCGGGCCAGGGTCGGCGGCAGGATCTTGAGCGCCACCTCCCGCCCGAGGGTGAGGTCGCGGGCTTTGTAAACGGTGGCCATGCCGCCCGAGCCGAGCGACTCGCCGATCTCGAAGTGGGCCAGTGTGGACCCGGCGGCCAGGGCGAACGTGTCGGTCGGCGGCGGGGCGGCCAGCGGGTTCGCGCCGATGACCGTCGGCACGTCATCGCCGGCGGCCGGACTTGCTTCCCCCCGCGCCACGTTCAGCGGCACCACCGACGACCGCTTCGCCCGGTCCGGGTCGGACCGATCGCCGGCGTCAGGTTGGTGGGGGTGGGTCATCCGGTGTCGTCGTGAGGGGCGGATGAGGAGGTGGTTGCCCGAACTATACCATTCCCCGCCGCCGGGTGTCAAACTCCCGCGGCCGACGCTCAAGCCCAGGGACGGCCGTCCCTTGGGCGTTCGGAGGGTGTGCCACTGGAAGTAGGCAGTCATGCGGCGAGGGGGTTGGCGTCCCAGTATTCGGCCCACTCGGGGCTGTCGGTCAGCGCGAGCAGTTCGACCAGCGGGCCGGCGTGTTCCACTC
>JALHQU010000021.1 GCA_022841795.1 Fimbriiglobus sp. | reverse complement strand
GCTTCAGCGTGAGGAAGGTTCACCCACGCTGAAGCGTGAACTCCAACCCCGGCCGGCTTCACCCGGAGTGCCTGTGAGAGGGCACGCGAAGTCGGACACCCGCCCGCGGTCAGCGGTTGAACCCCTGGTTGCCAAACCCCTGCTGGTTGCCGAACGCCCGCACCGTGCTGTTGCCGAGCAGGACGATGCCGAGCACCCGCTCGACCGGGGCGAAGATGCGGGCCATGGCGGTGTCGATCCGCACCAGCCGCTGGGAGGCCACGTACACCCGGTCGCCGGGCAGCAGCTGGTAGTTGGTGGACGTCTCCGCGCACCCGACGACCGCGTTCCAGTTCACCGGCAGGATCTGCGGCGGGCTGCCGGCCGGGGCCGGGCGGGCCACCCAGATCTCGTCCGTGCTGGACACGGCGGTCAGCCCGTTCACCTGGGCGATGGCGTCCAGCACCGTCTCGTTCCCGGTACACGGCAGCCGCTGCACCGTCTGCCCGGACCCGCCGCCGTCCAGCACCACGTAGATCAGCTTGCTGTTGAACCCCTGCACCTCGACGGCCACCTCCGGGTCGAGCAGGGATTGGGACAGGTGCGCCTCGATCGCCCGCTTCACCTCGGGCAGGGTCAGCCCGACCACCGCCACGCTGCCGTAGCTGCCCAGGCTGATGGTGCCGTCCGGCCGCACCAGGTGGGCGCCGCTCACCCGCTGCGCCGCCCGCGTCTGGGACAGGGCGACGGTCACTTTCGGCTCCTTCAGTTTGGCCGCCGCGGACAGGTGCGCCTCGATCGCCGCCTTCGCCTCGGCCAGCGTCTTGCCCACCACCGACACCGTCCCGCCGTACGTCGGCCCCAGGTTGACGGTGCCGTCGGTGTCCACCGAGAACTGGCCGTTCAGCGGCTGGTCCGGCAGCGGGTCGGCCAGTTGCAGGGCGAGCACGTCCGTCGGCTCGATCTTGTGCGGCGGCTTGGGCACCCCCTTGTACGCCTCGACGAGCAGGATGTCCGGCGGCTCCACCCGGTACGCCGGGTGGGTGGTCTTGTCCAGCTCGCGGGGCACGTCGGCCGGCGGGGCGGGCGGCGGCACGTTCCCCCGGTGGCACCCGACGGCGGCGACGAGGACACACACGGTGGCCCGCCACGCTGTTGGTCGTCCGCGCATCCCTGCTCTCCCCGTCGGTGGTCGTACCGTATCGCTAGTATCGGTTGCGCCGCCGGCGGGGATGAATTTTTACCGGCGAGCGGCCGATTTCCTCACGCCGCAGGGGTGAGGCTATTTGTTGGCCGCCTCCATCGCCCGGAACGCCGGCCACTCCAGCGGGTGCAGGTCGGCCTTTTTCAGCTTCAACCGGACGGCCTCCCGCCAGGCGGCCGCCGCGGCCCGCTTGTCCTGGGCCTTCTCTTCCAACTGGGCGAGGTGGAACTGGCCGACCGCGGTCGGGTTGCCCTCCATCGACTGCTTGAGCAGGTCGCGGGCCGCCTTCAGGTCGTCCTTCGACCCGCGGGCGGTCAGCACGGTCGCCTCGGTGTCCAGCAGCTCGGGCAGCGGGCCGGCCGACTTCTTGGCCGTCGCCAGCAGGGCGAGCGCCTCGTCGTGCCGCTTGCCGTGGGCCGAGATCAGGTACGCCAGGTTGTTCAGCACGGACGCGTCCGGGCGGTCGCCGGCGGACAGCCCGCGGTACAGGTCGATGGCGTCGTCGAACTTGCCCTGCAGGTTGCGGACGTAGGCCAACTGGCGGGCGAACTCGGCCTGCTCGCCGCCGGTCGCCCCGCGGCGGGCGTCCTCGACCCACCCGCCCACCTTCGCCAACTGGTCGGCGGTCGGTTCGGCGAGGGCGGTCAGCACCTCCACCGCCGCCTGGCACACCACCACCTTCCGGCCGGCCTTGAGCGCCGCCTCGCACGCCGCCAGCGCCTCGGCCGGCCGGTTCTGGCGGGCCAGGAACCCGGCCATCAGCACCTCCACCTCGGGCGACTTCGCCCGGTTCGCCTCGACCAGCTTCTTGAAGTACCCCTCCGCCTCCGGGATCAGCCCCACCTCCTCGGCCAGAGCGGCCAGGGTGCCGAGCGGCGGGTTCGGCCGGCCGGCCAACTTGGCGAGCGCCGCACGGGCGGCGGCCGTGTCGTTCAGCCCGGCCAGCACGCGGACGCGGAGTTCGGCCGTCGGCACGGCCTCCGGCTCGAGTTCGGCCAGCTTGTTCACCCGCGGTTCCGCCTCCCGGAACTCCTTCTGCTCCACCAGCCAGGTGGCGTAGAACGCCAGGTACAGGCGGCCGTCCGGGTTCGCCCGCAGCAGCTCGGTCATCGTCCGCCGCACGCCGCCGCGGTCGCCCACCTGGTTGTACAGCACCGCCAGTTGGAACCGCTCGGCCGGCACCAGTCGGTCGCGGTCGGCTTCCAGCAGCTTGATCGCCTCCAGCTTGCTCGCCCGGTCCCGCTGGACGGACAGGACGTGGATCCGCGCCCGCCGGTCGGTGGCCGAGTCCGCCCCCAGCATGGCCACCGCCTTCTGGGCGGTGTCGTGGTCCGGGTCGGACGCCACGCAGATGGCGAGCATCTGGTTGGCCGCCTGCTTCTCCTCGTCGGTGGCCCCCGGGCGGGTCTTCACCCGCTCCCACGCCTCGCGGGCGGCCGCCCACTGCTGGGTGTCGGTCAGGTAGTTGGCCTCGGCGGTCAGCACGGTCCCGCTGGCCGGCTGCTCGGTGCGGGCGCGGGCGAACGCCGCCTTCGCCTCGTCCGCCTTGCCGAGCACCCCGTTCCCCAGCGCGTCCACCAGGGCGGCCACATCCTTCTTCACCTTCCCCTTCGCCTCGGCCAGGGCCGCCTCGGCGTCCGCCCGCCGCCCGCTCCGGGCCAGGCTCTCGACCAGCAGCAGCCACTCGTCCGCCGCGTCCGGCTTCTGCCCGACGAGGGCGCGGAGCGGCTTCTCCGCCGCCGCCGGCTCGCCGGCACCCAACAGCAGGCGGCCGAGCCAGAGCAGGTCGGCGGGATCTTTCGCGTCGGCCGGCACCACCTTGTTCGCCAGTTCGACCGCCTTCTTCGCGTCCCCCGCCCCGAGGGCCAACTCGGCCGGCATCCGCCGCATGTCCGCGTCCGCCCGCACCTCCGCCGGCAACTTCTTGAACAGGTCGTCCGCCTCGGCGAACCGCCCCTTCCGGGCGAGCAGGCTGACCATCTGCCGCAGCACCGCCGGCCGGGTGTCGCCCAGGCTCTTCGCCCGCTCGTACTGTTTCAGGGCGTCGTCCGGCCGGTTCAGCAGCTCGAACACCACCGCCTTCGTCAGCGGCACCGACGGCCAGTCCGCCCGCCCCTTCTCGACCGCATCCAGGTGGGCGAGCGCCTCCTTCAGGTCGGCCTGCGGGCCGGACGGGTCCTTCTTCTGCTCCGCCCGCCAGATCAGGTACGCGGCGAGGGTGGCGTGGGTGGCCACCCCGGTCTCGCCGTCGGCTTTGCGGACGGCCTCGAGCGCCTGCCCCATGCCCGCCTCGTCGTTCGCCTGGCGGGCCAGGTCGAACCGCTGCTGGAGGGCGGTCAGGTCGTTCGGCTTCACCTTCAGCACGTCCGCCCACAGCTTCCCGGCCAGGTCGCGGGCGTTCACCCCCGCCGCCGCCTCGGCCAGCCGGCGGGTCAGGCGGAGGCGGGCGGGCGGCGGGTACTTGTCCAGCCCGTCGGCCAGCGCGGCCAGCTTCGCCGCCGCCTGCGGGTCGTTCGGGTTGGCCGTCAGGAGGACCTGGAGGAGCCGCAGTTCGATCGGGTCGCCCAGTTCCGCCCGCCCCTTCTCCACGGTGGCGAGGGCCGCCGCCAGCCCCTCCCCCGGGGTGGACAACTGGGCCTCCGCCTTCGCCCGCCACACCGCCGGCTCCTTCGGCCGGGCGGCGAACAGGTCGTCGATCGCCTTCCGCGACTCGGCCGGCTTGCCGTTGACCGCCAGCAACTGGGCGGCCATCAGCTTCACCTCGACGCTGTCCGGGAACACCTGCGCGGCCATCTGCACCGCCTCCTCCGTCGCCCGCCAGTCCGGCGGGGTGCCGGCGGCCTTCGCCCGCACCGCCTTCTCGGCCTCCAGCCGGGCGATCGGCAGCCACACCCACGGGCGGTCGGGGGTCAGCAGCTTGCGGAACGCCCGCAGCGCGTCGTCCGTCCGGCCGAGGGTCTGGTACACGTCCGCCTGGCCGATGACCGCGTCCACCCACAACGGGTCGGTGCTGTCGTCCGGGAGGGCGCGGGCGAAGGCGTCGAGGGCGCGGTCCGGCTGTTCGGTGGCGGCCAGGCACTGGCCGAGGTACAGGCTGGCCTCCCGCACGACGGCCGGGTTGCCGACCGCCTCGTCCCGCACCTTTTCGAGCTGCTTCGCTGCCTCCGTCCAGTCCTGCCGCAGCATCTTCACCCGCGCCCGCTGGAGGGCCAACTGCTTCGCCGGCACCTTCAGCTTCTCCAACTGGTCCAGGGTGGCGGTGGCCGCGTCCGCGTCCTTCGCCTTGATCTGATAGTCCGCCGATTCGCCCAGCAGGGTGGTGTCGTCCGGCAGGGCGGCCAGCCCGGCGGCCAGCGCCTTGACCGCCTCGGCCGGGCCGCGGGCGGTGGCTTCGACCCGCGCCCGCGTCAGGTGGATGTCCACCGCCTTCGGGTGCAGCTTCGCCGCCCGGTCGAGTTCGGCCCGCGCCTCGGCGAACCGGGCTTCGGCCTCGGCCGGCTTGCCGTCGGTGCGGGCGGTGCGGGCGTCCTGGAGCAAATCCTCCACCGTGCGGGTGATCACCCGCAGGTCGTCCGGGGCCAGCTTGCGGGCTTCGGCCACCGCCGCCCGCGCCAGATCGGGCTTGTCGTACTTCCGCCAGTACACGGCGGCGGCCAGGTGGGCGGACGGGTTCGCCGGGTTGTTCGCCGTCATCAGCTCGATCACCTTGTTCGCTTCCACCGGCTGCAGCTGCGGATGTTTTTCCCGCAGGACGAACGCCCGGAGGGTGTAGGCGCGGATCAGGTCCGGCTTGGCCCTGTACGCCGCCTGGTACTGTTTGGTCGCGTCGTCGTACTTCCGCTCGATGTCCCGGCACATGCCCTGCCTGAGCAGCAACTCCCCGTCCTGGTCGTTCTTCTTCAGCAAGAAGGTGATGTGTTCGTCCGCCTCCTTGGTGGCCCGCATTTCGATGGCGTAGTCAATGGCGAACCGCCGCAGGTCGTCCCGGCCGGGGTCGCGGCGGAGCAGGTCGTCGATGGCCAGGTAGGCGGTCTGCATCGGCTTCAGCCTGCCACGGGCAGTGTTGGCGTACAGCCGCACCCACCGCTCCTTCGCGTCCAGGTCGTCCGGGCGGGCGAGCAGATACCGCTGGAGGTATTTCGACTCGTCCTCGCCGTTCTGCGCGTCGCGGGCGGCGTCCGCCTGGCGGAGGTAGGCGGCGGGCAGGCTCTTCAGCTGCGCCCGGTGGACGAAGTGCAGGGCGGCCAGCCCGCCGCCGAGCAGAACGGCGACGACGATCAGGAACCGCCAGTTGAGGGAGAAGCGCATGGCGAGCGAACCGGGTGTGCGTCGGGGGTGAGTCAAATTTCCCCTCCCCTGTCAGGGGAGGGTGGATCGCCGAGCGGAGCGAGGCGAGCCGGGGGGTCTTTTCAGAACCCCTCTCCCGCGCTCGGCTTCGCCGAGCTTGCCCTCTCCCCAACGGGGAGAGGGGAAGACCGCCAGCGTGAGGCCGCATTTCCCCCTCCCCTTGTCAGGGGGAGGGCAAGCTCGCCGCAGGCGAGCGCGGGAGGGGGTTCGATTGGAGAGGGTGCCAACCGCCCTTCGGGTATCGGGGATTCTACGTCACGACGAACGCCCGGGCGATCGGATCGCCCGGGCGTCGGGTTTGCCACTCGGGTGTGGCGGGACGGTTTACGCGACGACCGCGTCGGCCGCAGTCTTGCGGGTGAACCGGCGGACCAGCCCCAGGGCCGGGATGCCGAGCGCCGCCAGCACCAGCGCCGGCGGGGCCGGCACTTCTTCGATCGACATGGAGATCACGATGTCGTTGTAGTCCTTGTCGGACCCGGAGAGCGGAACGATGTCCTCAATGCCCGTGTAGATTGTGCTCTCGTCACCGGCATCGCGGAAGCTGGCGAAGTGTTGACCATCGCCAGGACTGTTGGAACCACCAGTGGAACGCGCCCACTCTTTGCCGTCCAGCGCGTTGGGATTGGTACCCAGGTCGATGGTGTCTCCAGAAACACCACGAATCAGGTAGAGTTCGAACTCATCAGTAATGACGATCGATTTCGGCCCAGAGGTCGAAGAATCACTCCCGTCGAAAATCTTCTTCAGAATATTGCCCTGGCGGTACCACAGTTGGTTCGAGCCAGCAAGTCCGGCCACTTCGACCCGAATTGTGAAGCCGCTGGTGACGGACGACACCCCGTACGTCATCCCCGTTGCGGTGTGACCGCTGGACGCGGTCGTGCCGAATGCCTGTAGGCTGGTGAGGCCGAGACCGGGTTTCGGAGGGTGACCAACGGTGCCTCCCCCACCCCAGGCACCCGTACTGGTCAGGAAGTTGCCCACAGTGGCGGACCTGGTCGGATCCGGGCTCCCGCTGCCGAATTGCCCGGTGTCGCTCGAATACCCGGCCCAGTAGAACGCGCTACCCTGGTTCGCTTGTCCGCCACCGGTCGTCGAACCGGGAGCGACGCCGGTGACGTTGGCGAAGCCTGAAGCAGTGGTACCGTTCACGGTGAACGTCGGGGCTGCGAGGGCGTTTCCGCCCAGGCCCAGCGTGATGGCGACCGCCGCCATCATCAGGTACTTCGTCATCGGGCGACCTCCTTAATATGCACCCGCCGTGGGCGGGCTGGGTGTGTCACCCGGCCGGGGCTGGGTGGGGCGAAGTCCGAACCGCCTGTGTTGGGAGAGCTACCCCGCTCGGGGCCAACGCCAGGTTTGCCTTCCATGCGGGCGACAAGCCCGCGTTGGTTCCGTTACGCGACGACCGCGTCGGCCGCGGTCTTGCGGGTGAAGCGGCGGAGCAGCCCGAGGGCCGGGATGCCCAGCGCCACCAGCACCAGCCCCGCCGGAGCCGGCACTGGGAGGATAAGGGTGTCGATCGTCCCACTTGAGAACACATGAGAGTCGCCGATGCCGAAATTCGTAAAGTCCATCACGTTGGTCAGCGAGTACGCTCCTGTGCCGCCAGGAAGCGTTGTGAACACCGTCCCAGAGAAAGGGTTGTTGTAGTCGGTGGTCTTGGTTGCGGTGTAACTGCTCGACCCGAACAGGGTGTTGCTCTGGTCGTATGTCGATGTGAACACTGCGTTGCCGGTAGTGGCAGCGCCGTCGAACTGGCCGGAGAAAATGGTCTTCATGTAGCGATTCACATCGGGCTTAAGGTACCCGTCCGCCGAGAATGCGATTTGCAGGCTGCTGCTGCTAAGTGTACCGCCGCTCTCGTTGCCGACGCCGCTGGCATCGAAGTAGGTATGACGCTTGATCGTCAGCGATGACAGCTTGAGTTGGCCGGGGTTGCCGGTCGGAGAATTCGTCCTCACGGCGACCATGTCGATGCTGTAACCGTAGATGTTCAGCGTGGAGAACTGTGCGATGGTGTTGCTACCGCTGGAACTGGTGCTTCCAGAGTAGGACCAGCCCGCGCCACTATCAGAACCGAGCGACATCAGGCTAACGTTGGGTGTGGTGTTAGATCCTGACTGGAACTTGATTTCGAACCCTGCTTGGCTGGCGGTGACGCCAACCAGTAGGGCGGCAGCAACGGCTACCGCGCGAATGAACTTCATCGGGCGACCTCCTTAAGAGTCACTCGGCCGGGGCCGAGTAGGGCGAATTCCGAACCGCCTGCGTTGGGAGAGCTACCCCGCTCGGGGCCAACGCCAGGTTTGCCATCTCGCGGGCGGTGACGTAGTGGACCCGGAAGTTCGGGTCCGCCACCGACCGCTCCTGCAACATCTGGTGGAACTTCACCATCGGCTCGCCGAGGAGCACGTCCTGGTTGGGTTCCCACACGCCGTGCGTGTGCAGCTTTACGAAGAACCAGTTGGGGTGAGTGGGCACGCCCACTCGGGCCTTCAACCAATTAGCGAGTCTTACTGTATCCGGGGGCTGATTCGCTTGCAAGGATGAATTCTCTACACCCGGAAAAATCCCCCATTTTCTCCTATTCCAGTTCATCAGTAACGGCCCCTGAATCATCAGAAGCCCGTTATCCGGCTTATCTCCCACCCCCACGTCCGACCCGGTGTCGTGCGACTTCGGCCTCGTCGGGTCGTCCACCGCCCAGTAGATGCTGTTGATCTTCCGCGTCTGGGTCTCGCTCGGGGCGGACGGCAGGGTGAAGTCGGCGTAGCAGCCGGTCTCCCGCAGCACGTCCAACTCGTTGTTCACCCCGCACCAGCGGCCGTCGCACCGGGCGTTGTCCAAGGCCCAGTTGCCGTGGATGAACCCGTACACCGTCTCGCCCGTCCGACTGTCCGTGCCCAGCAGCCCGTGCCGGGTCCGCAGGGTGTGTTTGAACTCCAGCAGGGTGTTCCGCAGGCCGTCCGCGGTGTCGTTGTCGTGGTGCAGGTGGATCTCCACTTCCCCGTACCCGCGGCGGCACAGCCCGGCCACCATGTCCACCAGCTCCGGCTCGTACTCGTCGGCCGGGTAGAAGAAGGAGTACTGCGGCGGTTTCCCCTCCGCGTCGCGGAAGCGGTCGAATAGCCGCGGGTAGTCGTCCACCCACTGCTGCACCCGCGCCCGCGCCTTCTCCATCGTCGCCCCGCCCCGCTTCGGCTCGTAGTGGTCGCACACCGCCAGGATCAGGTCCACCGGCTCGCCCGGCCGTGGTGCTTTCCGCTTGCCGGCGGACAGCAGGTACGGCAACAGCCAGCGGTTCAGCCCGCGGCGGCGGACCGCCCGCCATCCGACCAGCCCCGTCCCGAGTACCAGCCCGCCCGCCGCCACTCCGATCGCCAGTTCACCGATCACGCCGTCACCTGTTGCTCGGCCAGGGGCAGGGCCGGCTGTTCGCCGGTCCGCTGGGTCCGCGCCCACGCCCCGGACTGGGCGCGGAACAGCCACTTGAAGAAACCTACGAACAGGGCGGCGTTCATGGACACGAACATGGCCGGCAGGCGGAGGAACTTCAGCGGCTTCGGCTTGGCCGGCAGCCACCGCCCGACCAGGGCCAGGGCGTACCCGCCCAACTGGGCGAGCATCAGGGCCTGCCCGGCTGTGTCGTCCAGCACCAGCGTGTTGGCGGCCAGGGCGGTGAGCAGCAGGAACGGGCCGACCCAGCGGAGCACCTTGTGGCACAGGAAGGCGACCGACACCCACCCGTGCTTCCAGAACGCCAGCAGCGGGAACAGCAGGCCGATGCTCTGGAACCCGCCGGCGCCGATGCGGGAGCGGCGCTTGAACTCGTCCCGCATGGTCGGGGCGGTCTCCTCGCAGGCGACGGCGCGGGTGTCATACACGATGCGGCAGCCGGACCGCCGCTTGGCCGCCAGCGGGATGTAGAAGTCGTCGATGATGGTGCCGTCCGGCACGGCCGGGAACAGTTCCGTGCGGATGGCGTAGATGGCCCCGTTCGACCCGAGCAGCGCCCCCAGACGGCTCTCGCACTTCTTCAAGAACGTCTCGTACTTCCAGTACACGCTGTCCACGTTGTCGCCGGTGGTCGGGTCGGTGAGCACCAGCCGGCCGCACACCACCCCCACGTCCGGGTGGGCGAACCAGGCGGCCAGCCGGCGGAGGGCGTCCGGCCGCATGGCCGAGTTGGCGTCGGACAGGGCGACGACCGACCCCCGCAGCTCCGGCACCGCGTCGTTCAGCACGGTCGCCTTGCCGCGGTTCTCGGCGTAGTCCAGCAGGCGGACGCGGCCGGGGTGCCGGTCGGCGTACCCGGCGACGATGGCGGCCGTGTCGTCGGTGCTGCCGTCGGACGCGATCACCACCACATACCGATCCGCCGGGTAGTCGAGGGCGAGCGCGTTGTCCAGCCGGTCGGCGATGTCCCGTTCTTCGTTGTACGCGGCGATGAGGAGGGACACGAACGGCAGGTCGGCGTCGGGCACCGCCGGCGCGTCCGCCGGGCGGCCGAACAGCTTCGCCGACACCCAGATCAGGCCTGGGTAGATCAGGTAGGCGAACGCCACCAAAAAGAGACAGGTGACGATCAGGGCGAATGGCCAATAATTGGCCGGCACGTCAGCAAACATCGGCACCCCTGGGCGCAGAGGCCTACGTTTGGCTAAACCGGAACCCAGAGAGGATGGGCCACCGGCGAAATTATGGCAGGAACCCGCACGTCAACAACTCTCACACCGGGTCGCATGCGGGCGTCATGCGGGGGGTGAGATCTGCGTTTGCGGCGGGGTAGGCCGCGGAGGAGGACGCAGTGTTGTTTAAGAATTTACAGGTGCGCGTGTCCCCTGTCAACGGGGTGGTGTCGATTTTTCCGCCGTCTACTCAATTTCTTCGTGTGTCGGAATCTTGACCACCTGGGCCGGGGGGATACCGACCACCGTGGCGTGTGACGGAACGTCCTTGACCACCACAGCGTTAGCGCCGATCTTCGCCCCCGCACCGATCGTCACCGGGCCGATGATCTTCGCCCCCGCCCCCACGAACACGCCGTCGCCGAGCACCGGCGATTGCCGCTTCTCCGCCCCGATCGTCACCTGGTGTTCGAGCTTCACCCCTGCCCCGCCGCGGACGGTGCCGTTGATCACCACACCGATGCTGTGGATGAGTACGAACCCCGGCCCGAACTCCGCCCCGCGACCGATGATGCACCCACAAAAGATGGTGTTGCAGCGGTTGAACAGCATCTCCAGCGGGGCCAGCCGCCACCGCCGTGCCCCTTGCATCAGCCGGTACCAGATCATCGCCGGGGTGCCGTCGGTGAGCAGCACCTTGACCACCGCCGGCCAGCGGCCGGACTCGTAGCACCACTCGGCCTTCGCCCGTAGGTCGGACAGGATGAGGCGGGCGGTGCGGAGCATGGCGGCGGGCCGGGGTGGGGAAAGCGGTCTCCGATCGCTCTAGCAAACGACCCCGCCCCGGACCACACCTTCGCGTGATCCGGGGCGGGGTCGTTTCCGCTCGCCTCGTTACGCCACGACCGCGGTCTGCTGGCCGGCGATCCGCCGCCGCAGGAACAGGCCGGACGCGATGCCGGCGGCCACCAACACCACCGCCGGCGGCACCGGCACCGCCTCGATCAGCCCGTCCGGCTTGACCACCCAGCCGTCGCCGATGATCGTCACCTGGTCCTGGTTGATGGAGCCGACTTTCAGGCCGACCACGTTGGCCAGCGCGCCGTTCGTGAAGTCGGTGTTGCCGAGCAGGTAGTTCGCCAGGTCTCGCGAGCTGTTGCCGCCCGGCTCGTTCTGCACCCAGAACCCCTGTCCGCTGGCGCTGCCGCCTTCGGTGTACACGTTGTAGGCGGTGCTGTCCGCCTCGTACACGATTTCCCAGATGGACATCTGGACGGCCGAGGCCAGTTCGGCCGCGGTGTAGTTGACCGACCCGACGGTCATCCCCGTGCCGGCTTCCAGACCGGCGATCTGCGTCTTCCACTTGCCCCAGAACTGGGCGATGTCGTTCGCCTTGGCCGCCTGCATGGGCGACGGCGAGCCGGAGGTGGGCAGGTCCTTCAGCTGCTTGGTCTCAATCCCGTAGGTGGCGTTGTTCGCCACGCTCTGCGTCACCTCGATGCAGAACGAGATGAAATAGTTCCCCGACTTGCCGTTCAGGTTGCGGAACGCCGCGAAGTTGGTCGGCAGCGGGTTCGGGGAGTTCGACCCGAGCCAGTTCATGCGGCCGGCGCTGCTGGTGGTGGAGGTGTTACTCCGCGCGTAGTACTTGAAGTTGCCGCTCTCGCTCGGGTTCACCCCTTTGAACGTGGCGTCGAACAGCATCCCGGCCTGGGCGGTCGATCCCGCCGCCACGGCGAGGGCGACGATCCAACCCTTCATCAGCCAATTCATAAGTCACCTGGGCGTGGTGAGCCGGGGCGGGTCGCCCCGACAGTTGGGTTCTGCCGACTCAGTTCCACAACTGAGGCGACACCTCCGAATACACGAACCGCCGGGTTATCTCACCGGGCGAAATTCGTGACGGACGCACAAATTACCGACGCAGGGATGAGGTTGGAAGTTCCGACCGAAGAGGGGGTAATTCGGCTACCGGATCAAGTTTCCCACACTATCCGAGGTGAAGTATACCGACGGCCGGATCGGCGTTCAACGGTTTTCAGCTTAAATGTGACCTGATCCTGGGTCAGCCCGCCGACCAGCCGAGCCGGTCAGCGGTCAGTCGCCGGTCCCGTCCAAGGCCCCCGGAATGAAGCCCGGGCCGAACGCCGTCGGGTACCGCGACTCCAGTTCCTGGTAGGTCGGGAGCAGGGCGGCCCGGTCGTCCGGCCGCAGGTATGTCGGGTTGGGCAGCCAGCAGAACGGCGTCAGGTCAGCCGTCCACGGGCGGCCCTGCTGCAGTTCGTGATCCCGGAGGGCGGCGTTGGCCGTGGCGATCGAGCGGTGGCAGGAGAGGTGCTCGACCGCCCAGGCCCGCGGCTGGTACGTGTCGGCCGCGTCCAGGAACCGGGCCAGGTCCGCCCCGGCCCGCCGGCCGCCGCCGAGGAATACGCCGGTGCGGTCGTTGATGTAGTCCGCCGACCCGATGCGGGCGCCGCGGAGCAGGCCGACCGGGGTGTCGGCGAACAGGGATTCGACCACCACCACGCACGCTCCCTCGCGGCGGGAGAAGATGACCGAAGCCCGGCTGTCGCACAACTGGTCGTACACCTCCCGCACCCCCAGGTTCTGCAGGAACCGCACGTCCTGGCGGACGCCCGCCTCCCGCATCTGCCGGCGGATGCGGTCGAGGGTGAACGACTCGTCCGGCTGGCCGATCATGGTCACCCGCAGGCCGGCCGGCAGGTGGCGGAGGGCGGCGAAGAGGTGCCAGTGCCGCTTGAACGGCGCCCAGTTGGCCACCATCAGCAGGTCGGTCTGGCGGTCGGCCTTCGGCTTCGGGCGGAACAGGTCGGGGTGGATCCAGTCGCTGGCGATCAGCGGCAGGCAGCGGACGCGGGGGTGGAACGCCTCCAGCTTCGCCATCTCGCGGCGGTTGCCGGGGGACACGAACAGGGTGCCCGGTAGGCGGGACGCCATCAGGCCGAGCAGGTGGTAGTCGGCCGGCGACCAGCTCACCGTCAGCCAGAAGGTGAACCGCTCGCCCAGGTCCGCCGGCCCGGTCCCGGTCGCCAGGAACCGCATCCAGTTGTACTCGGGCGTCAGGTGGATCACCCCCCGCTCGCCGTTCGGCCCCGGCGCTTTCAGCACGATGCCGCGGTTGAGCTGCGGGGCGGCGGCGACGCCGGCGTATTTGGGGTGTTCGGATAGCGCCCCGGCGGTGTCGTCCGCCAGCAACCGCTGGATGCGGGGGGCGAGGGCGCCGCGGAGGAGGGTCGATTCGGTTTTAGCGTACGCGCGGGTGTACCGCCGCAGCCGCCCGGCGGCCGACCGGCTGACCGCCCCGCGGCCGGCCTGCACCCACCCCGACACCGCCGCGGCGGCGGCGGAGTGCTGGGCGAAGTCTTTGGCCCGGTACGTCCATTCCTTCAGGGCGGTCCGAAACGACATGGCGGCTCCTGGGGTCACGGGCGGGCGAGGTCCGCCCGCAGGTCGATCACCGGGCCGCGGAACTGCCCCCGCCAGTCGAACTCGTTCGCCACGTCCGAGCACAGCACCAGCAGGGCGGCGTGCTGTAAGAGCATCGGCGGCTGCGGCACGAGCAGGCTGGCCAGGTGCGGCAGGTGCCGGTCCACGTACGCCAGGTTCCGCCCCCGCAGCCGGCTGAGCATCACGTTCGGGTCGTAGATCTTCACCTCGCACCCGGACCCGAGCAGGGTCTCGACCAGGTCCACCATCGGGCTTTCCCGCAGGTCGTCGGTGCCCGCCTTGAAGCTCAGCCCGACCAGCCCGATCCGCCGCTCGCCGGTGTCGCGGATCCGCTTCAGCGCCCGCTTCAGGTGCGCCTCGTTCGACGGCAGGGCGGACGCCAGCAGCGGCGTCCGCAGGGCCTGCTGTTCGGCGAACCGGGTGAGCGCCCGCAGGTCTTTCGGCAGGCACGACCCGCCGAACGCGAACCCCGGCCGCAGGTACGCGGCGGACACGTTCAGCTTGCGGTCCTTGCACACCAGGTCCATCACCCCGTGCCCGTCCGCCCCGAACGCCCGCGCCAGGCTGCCCACCTCGTTGGCGAACGCCACCTTGATCGCGTGGTAGGCGTTACAGGTGTACTTGACCAGCGAGGCGGTGCGGGTGTCGGTGGTCAGCTTCTCCCCCTCGACGCGGTCGTACAGGGCGAGCACCGGGGCGGCGTGGTCCGGGGTGTCCGCCCCGACCAGCACGTACGGCGGCTGGTAGTAGTCCTTCACCGCCGACCCCTCCCGCAGGAACTCGGGGTTGTTGCACAGCACCAGCCCGTCCCCGCACGCCCGCCCCGCCTCCTCTTCCAGGATGGGCCGCAGCCGCTCCTCCAGGAGGCCGGGCAGCAGGGTGGACCGCACCACCACCGTGTACCGCTTGCCGCTCGCCTTCACCGCTTTGCCGATGGCCCGGACCACGCCCTCCACCCCGCCGACGGTCACGCTGCCGTCGTCCGCCGACGGCGTGCCCACCGCCACCATCGCGATGTCGGTGGTGTTCACCGCCTCGACCGCGTCGGTGGTGGCCCGCAGCCGCCCAGCCTGCACCTGGGCTTTCAGCAGGTCGTCCAGACCGGGTTCGCTCACCGGCGACTGGCCGGCGTTCACCTCGGCCACCTTGCCGGCGTCCACGTCGACGCCGACCACCCGGTGCCCGTCCTGCGCCAGGCAGGCGGCCGTGACCGCCCCGACGTACCCGACCCCGAACACCGCCACGTTGTGCGACATGATGTTTCTCTCGTTCCCACGCTCTGCGTGGGAACGCCAGGGGGCGACGCTCCGCGTCGGCGAAGCCGCTAGCGGCTTCGCGCTCACACTGCTTGCTTCACCCGCCGCTTCGCGTCCACCGCGGTCACGCAGATCGCCTCGAACTGGCGGGCGACCGGCTCGCTGGCGTACCGCTGCCGCACGAACCGATCCGCCGCGTGCCGCACGCGATCCCGGAACGGCTGGTCCGCCAGTACCTTCACCACCGCGTCGGCGAACGCCGCCGGGTCGTCCGCCGCCAGGTAGTGCTCGCCCGGCACCACCGGCAGCCCCTCGGCGCCGACGGTCGTACTCACCACCGCCCGGGCGGACGCCATCGCCTCGTAGATTTTCAGCCGCGTGCCGCCGCCGACCAGCAGCGGGACGACGAACGCGGCCGTCTCGGCCAGGTGCGGTCGCACGTCCGGCACCCCGCCGAGAATCTTGATCCCCGGCACCTGTTCGAGCGCCCGCACCTCCGGCGGCGGGCTGCGGCCGACCACGTGGAACGTAGCACCCGGCCGGGCGGCCCGCACCCGCGGCCACACGTTCGTGGCGAACCACCGCACCCCGTCCTGGTTCGGCATCCAGTCCATCGACCCGAGGAACGTCACCCGGTCGGGCACCTCGCCGGGGGCGTCGCCGAAGAAGTCCTCGTCCACCGCCGTGTCGATGGCGTGGGCGTGTTTCCACCCGTACTCCCGCCCGAACAGCACCTTGTCCGGCTCGCTGACGGCGATCACCGCGTCGAACTGCGGCCCGCACTCGGCCTCGAACCGCACCATCTTCCGCCACTGGTCCCGCATGAACCGCGTCTTCAGCCAACCGCCGGCGATCTCGGCGTGTCGCTTCAGGATCTGCGCCTCCACGTTGTGCTGGAACAGCACGCTGGCGGTGGCCGGCAGGCCGAGGGTGTGCCGGGCCATCACCACCGTGTCGCAGATGACCAGGTCGAACGGCTCGGCGGCGAGCAGCTCGGCGATCTTCGCCCGCACCGCCGGGTCGTAGTTGCGGGTGATGGTGAACGGGTACCGGGACAGGAAGTTGCCCACCGCCTCGGTGTAGAACCGCACCCCGCCCCGCTTCGACGTCTGCCCCGGCACGGTTTCCACCCGCAGGCCGAGGTCCCGCATGGCCGGCAGGTGTTCCTCCTCGCCCGGCCGCAGGTTGGACACGTAGGTGATGTCGTGCCACCGCCCCAGGTGCTTGAGCAGGTTCAGCACCCGGATCTTCCCGCCGGTGTCGCGGGGGAACAGGATCTGCTTGTGCGCGAACAGGATCTTCATGGGGTGTCGGCGTCGGAGTGCGGTCGGCCGCGGCGGAACCGGGTCAATGTTTCGGTCAGGAACTCGATCAGCTCGCCCACCGCCTGTTCGCGGGCTTTCGGGCCGGGCGGCGGGGGTTGCGGCGGGGCGGACAGCGACTGCCGGATGGCGGCGGCCAGCTCGGTCGGCGTGTTCGGCGGCACCAGCCGGCTGACCCCCAGGTGGGCGATCTCCGGGATGCCCCCGACGCGGCTGGCCACCCACGGGGTGCCGCACGCCGACGCCTCCAGCAGTACGTTCGGCACCCCCTCCGAGTGGCTGGGTAGGACGAACAGGTCGGCGGCGCGGTACCAGTCCGGCAGGGTGTCCTGCGGCAGCGGGCCGGTGAACCGCACCCGCTCGACCAGCCCGAGGGCCGCCGCCTGCTGTTCCAGCTTCGCCCGCAGCGGCCCGCCGCCGACGACCACCACCCGCACCGCGAAGTTCTCCCGGTCCAGCACCCCGCACGCGTCCAGCAGCACGTCGATCGCCTTCACCGCCACCAGGTTGCCGATGAACAGCAGCACCGGCGGGCCGTCGTCTGGCAAGCCGACCGCCCGCCGCGCTTCCGCCTTCGGTCCGGGGTGGAACACCGCCCGATCCACCCCGTCGATGATGACCCGCACGCGGTCCGCCGCCACGCCCATGCGGATCAGGTGGTCGGCGATGTCCCGGCTGACGGCCACCACCCCGTCGGCCGCGGTCACGGCTTCGATCGTCCGCCGCTTCCGCGACGGGTGCTGGTCGAGCAGCAACACGTCCGACCCGTGGCACTGCAACACCACCGGCAGCCCGGCTTGGCGGACCAGCCGCCCGGCCGCCCACCCGTCCGGGTACGCCCACGGGGCGAACACCACGTCCGGGCGGAACTCTTCGACCGCCCGGCGGAACGCCGGCCCGACCGCCGCCCGGAAGAAGTGGCCGTACCAGCGGCGGCCGACCTTGGGCGGGAACAGGTACCACGGGTGCTCGACGGTCAGCCCGTCGTACGTCACCCGCCGGTCGGCCGGCAGCGGCGGCCGGCCGGCCCGCCGCGCTTTCAGCTCGTCCGTCCACGCGACCGGGGCGATGACCCGCACCGGGTGTCGCTCGTTCAGCAGGCGGAACTGGTGGCGGTTGAACGTCGCCCGGTGCGGCTGGAACGGGTTCGGGTACAGGTTGGTGAGGGCGAGGACGCGCATCACCGCCCTCCCTCGCCGGCCGCGATCAGCTCACGGTACGCCCGCTCGTATTCCGCCGCCACGTTCGTCAAAGAATACTTCCGGCGGACCGTTTCGGCCGCGGTTCGCACCAGTTTCGCGTGAAACGGTTGGTCCGCCAGCGGGCGGGCGAGCGCCGCCACCAGCCCGGCCGCGTCGTGTTGCGGCACCAGCACGCCGGTTTCCCCGTCGGCCACCACGTCCGGGATGCCGCCAACCGCCGTACACACCACCGGCACGCCCACCGCCCACGCCTCCAGGATGGACACCGGGAACCCCTCGCTCCGGCTGGTGAGGGCGAACACGTCCATTGCCCGCAGGTACAGCTCCGGTTTCGGCTGGAAACCGGCGAACGTGGTGATCTCGGCCAGCCCGAGGTCGTTCGCCAGCCGTTCCAGGTTGGACCGCTCCGGGCCGTCGCCGACGATCACCACTCGCAGGGCGGGGAACCGCGGTCGCAGTTCCGCCGCCGCCCGCAGCAGCCGGTCCTGCCGCTTCACCTCGTTCAGCCGGCCGACCGTGCCGACCACCCCCGCATCAGCCGGCAGTCCGATCGACGCTTTCGCTTCAGCCGGGGAGGGCAGCCCGTCCGCCACGGTCGTGTCGATGCCGTTCGGCACCACCTCAACCAACCGCCGCGGGACGGTGCCCCAGCGGGTGACGGCGGCGGCGATCTCGGCGGACACGCAGCAGAACCGGCCGACCCGCTTCGCCGCCTTGCGGTAGAACAGGCGGGATTTCAGCCGGTCCATCCACCCGCCGTCGCGGGCGAACTGGTTGCCGTGTTCGGTATGCAGCACCGGGGTCCGCCGCTCCGCCGCCCCCGGCCCAACGTACCACGCCGCCCCGATCTGGTGGGTGTGGACCACGTCCGGGGCCAGCCGGACGAGCAGCTCCGCGGCCTTCCCGACGTACTCCGCCCGGCGGCCGGGCGGCTTGTCCAGGCTGTGGACCTCGGCCCCGGCGGCGCGCGCCTCGTCGGCCAGCGCGCCCGGCTTCTCGACGCACACCACCGACACCCGCTGCCCCCGCCGCGTGCCCTCACGGACCAGTGCGAGGACGACCCGCTCCAGCCCGCCCACGTCGAGCGACAGCACCGCGTGGGCGACGTGCAACGGGGTGTTCACGGCCCCTCCCGCACCAGGTCGGCGATCACCGGCCGGTGGTCGGACCCGAGTTCGTCGCCCACCTGCACCCGCCGGCACCGCCACGGCCGCGAGTACAGCACATGATCGATGCGGGTGCCGAACCAGTGCGTCTGCTTGGTCGTCCCCCAGCCGGTGCCGGCCTCGGAGAAGGCGTTGCTGAAGTCGGCCCAGTTCGCCCGGTAGATGCGGCTCTCGACGGGCATGTTGAAGTCCCCGGCCAGGATCAGGTCGGGGTTCGGTTCGCCCACCCAGGCCCGCACCTTGGCGGACGCGTCCGCCCGCAGGCGGATGATGTCGCGGAGCGGGCCGAGGTCCCGCAGCTTCGACCCGAGCGCGGCCTCGATCCCCGGCCGGGGGGTGGGCAGGTGAACGTTCACCACCGTCAGCTCCCCGGTCGGGGTGGCGACCGCACACCGCAGCACCCCGCCGCCGGCCCCGAAGTCTCGGTAGTCCAGCTGGTCGATCACCCGCACCGGGTACCGAGACGCCACCCGCGGCCCGCCGCCCGGCGTGACCTGCCAGCCGGAGGGGAAGTGGGCGGCGTCGATGTGGTGGTCCGACTCCTGGAGCAGCAGCACGTCCGGGGCGGTGTCCTCGACGAACCGGCGGAACGACTGCCCGGCCGTCTTCCCGCCCGTGTTCCAGGTGACCACCCGCAGGCGGTCCACGGCCGGCCGGCCCGGGGCGAACACCGGCCCGACCCCGACCGTGCCGCCGGTGAGCGGCCCGGCCGCCAGCACCGCGGCCAGGACGGTCGCCCCGATCGCCCACCACGACCGCGCCGCGACCGCCAGCGGGGCGAGCATCAGCAGCGGAAGGGCGACTACCCACCGCGGGCCGAACAGGACCAGGGTGGGAAGGGCGGCGGCGTCGGCCCAGACGAGGGCGGCGGTCAACCCGCCGCACAGGACTGCGTACCCGACGGCGATGGCCCGCACCCACCGCCGCGCTCGGCTGGTAGTCGGTTTGGGAGGCGGCGGGTTGGCCGGGGTGGACGGCAACGTCACGACGCCGCACCCCGCGGGCCGAACGCCCACCGCCGCAGGATGCCGACGGCGAACCGCGGGCGGGCGAGGAAGGCGTTCACCTCGGACCGGGCGAACGGCAGCGGCCACCACCAGAACGACTGAGCGATCCGCTTCAGCGCCGTGCCGTGCCGACCGGCGTCGTGGTACATGTACGCGGCCGTGAGGGTGGTGTTCCCGAACGCCCGCCGGCGGAGCAGATCCTTCCCCCAGAACGCCCCCGCCCCTTCCTGTTTGGCCAGGATGCGGAGGGTGTCCCGCTCCATCCGCTCGGCGTTCTTGCTCAGGCTGTTCGGGGTGGCGTGCCGGTAGCCGGTGAGCCGGGCGTCCAGGTTCGCCACCGCCGCCGCCGCCGCGATCCGCAGCCACAGGTCGTAGTCTTCCGGCCCTTGCAGGCTGGTGTCGAACTCGCCGGCCGCGCGGAGGACCGCCGTGCGGACCACGACGGTGGACGTGCAGAAGGCGTTCCGCACGATCAGCCGGTCGAACGGCACGCGGGCGAGGGGCGGGGCGGCGGGCGGGTCCGGCACCGGGCCGGGCCAGTCGAACGTCCGCGTGCCGAGCAGCCCCAGGTCCGGGTGCGCTTCCAGCACGCCGAGTTGGGTTTCCAGCTTCCGCGGGTGCCACACGTCGTCGGCGTCGAGGAACGCGATCCGCTCGCCGCTCGCCTCGGCCACCCCGCGGTTGCGGGCGGACGACACCCCGCCGTTTTCCTTACGGATCACCCGCACCGGCGGGCCGAACGCGGCCAGCTGGTCGGCCGTGTCATCGGTGCTGCCGTCGTCCACCACCAGCACCTCGGCCGCCGGCCGCGTCTGCGCGAGCACCGAGCGCACCGCTTCGACCACCAGTTCGGCGGAGTTGTACGTTGGGATGACCACGCTCACCCGCATCTCAGGTCGATCCGGTTCCGGGGGTACGGCCCATCACCCGCTGGTAGTAGCTTAGAATCTGGCCCACCACCGCGTCGCGGGAGAAGTTCGCCACGCAGTGCTCGCGGGCTGCCCGGCCGAGGGCGGTGCGGCCTTCGGCGTCTCCCGCTAGTTCGCCGAGCGCGTTCGCCAGCCCGCCGCCGGCGGCCATGTCGATCGCCGTCCCGCCCGCTCCGGTCATCCACTCCAGGATCGGGTGCCGGTTCACCACGCACGGCAGCCCGGACGCCGTCGCCTCGATGACCGCTATCGGCATCATCTCGAACAGGCTGCACAGCACGAACACGTCGGCGGCACGGTACAGGTCGGGCATCCGCTCGCGGGGGAAGCGGATGAGGAACCGCACCCGCTCGCCGAGCACCCGCGTCCCCTCGGCCACCAGCTCGTCCGTGTCTGTTTCCCACCCGCCGGCCACAACCAGCCACACGGGCAACTCGGGCGCCTGTTGCCGCAACCGGGCGAACTCGGCGAGCAGGTGGTCGATCCGCTTGTGGTGCCGCTTGACGGCCGCCGCCGTCAGCACCACCACCGCGTCGGCCGGGACGCCGAGTTCGGCCCGCAGTTCGTCCGACCGGCCGGGGCGGAAGCGGTCGGTGTCGATGAAGTTCGGGATGGCCGTCCACGTCGGCTTCCACGCCCCGGCCGCCCGCACCTGCTCCAGGTGCCACGGGGCCAGGTGCTGCAGGTACTGGATCTTCCGCAGGAACGCCGGCGGCTCCTCGGTGCCGTGCGCCAGGATTGTGCGGGTGCGGATCAGCCCGAGCCGCCGCGCCCGCTGGGCGAGCAGGGCCACCCACGGGTCCTGCACGTGCAGGATGTCGGCCCGCTCCCGCCGCAGCAGCCGAATCAGGTTGAGGGCGAAGGTGCTCTGCTCGATGCCGTACCCGGACCCCAGCCCGAGCCGCCAGCCGAGCGGCCGTGGGACGGCCTTCAGCACCCGCCGGGCAGACGCCGACTCGCGGGTCAGGCACGGCACCACCCGTTCGTAGGGGTGAGACGCGACGCCGGCCCCCTTGCACAGGAGTACGTCCTGCCCGCGGGCGTGCAGGGCGGCGGCCAGGTCGTCCGCCCACGCCTCGATCCCGCGGGCCACATGGCCGAGACCGGATGAGGCGACGGCGATGCGAAGCGGTTCCACCGAACAGGCACTCAGGAATTAGAAGGGGTTGTGGAACCGCGACTGACTGTCGCGGTCGTCCGCTTTCAGCTTGCGAAGTACGACGCACCGGCCACGGATACCCTGTTCATAACTCGGGGTCAGGAAGTCGGGGCGCAACCTGGTCCCGAACTTCGGGACGGCCCGCGCCACCCGACGCAGCAGGCGGTTCGCCAGACCTGGGCTGTACCTTGATGACTCGATGACCACTTCGGGGAACGCGACTTCGTAGTGCCGGTTCGAGATCGCGTACCGGATCACCTGAGTGACCGCCGGCCAGTCCGAGTCGTCGAACGCGATCAGCCCGCCGTCGGTCAGCAGCCGGTCGGTGCAGAGGAAGTCCGCGAGGACGTAGTCGAACAGGTGGCTGCCGTCGATGAACACGAACTCGGCTCGGACCCCGGACCGCTCCAGATCGGGCAGAGCCTGGTGCGACGGCAACTCCACCAGATCAACCACGTCCGCCAAACCGGCTTTCGCCACCAGAGCCATCCCCGCCCCGTGCCAGTCCGAGTTCTGGAACGGGTCGATCGCCGTGTGCCGCCCGACCCCGTTATCCCGGAGAGCCTGCGCGATGAACACGGAGGACAGCCCGTTGGCCATTCCAATTTCGACCGTCCGGGTCGGGCGGAGGTGGCGAACGAGCGAGTAAAGATAATTCCCTTCCTCACGCGGGATGTACACGTCCATGGGCACAGACCCGCCGTCCGCCGTCGGGACCTGGCGAGAAGAGAATACCTCTTCCACGACTTCGGACGGACAGCGCAGCAACGATATTTTTGCGTTCACAGCGTTCATCACAGTGAGCAATGGGTGTTCGTAGTGTTCAAGTTCGGTGGCATCCGAAGGATAGCACGAATCAGGCATTTCCAGGCAGTGATCTGCGTAGGCGAATGCCATAAGGCCTTCATCGCCCACCCTCTCGCACGCCCGCAATCTCGCTGCCGAAGGCAGCCCACCGCCGCACTGGTTGCATACTGTGCGATGGCTTGCGATTTTCTCCTCTTGTACGGTTTCGCAGAATCAAGTGTGAATACCCGATCAATCACCTTGAGTACATCTCGCGTCAGTTCGTCGGGCACACCATTCGTAATGTTGCTGGCATGCTTCCGAATTAGCACCAGAGGTTCGGGGACTGCAATAAAGGAATAGCGGTCAGCCAGACGGGCGAACAAGTCCCAATCTTGCCCGTAGCGAATATCCGGTTCGAACCGCAGCCCACCTGCGAGACAGTCTCGACGAATCACGAGCGTGGGGGTCGGTATCGGACAGCCATCCAGCAACTGGCAAAAAGTCGCGTCGCGGGAACGAGGCTCACGGAATCCAGAATGTTCCTCAAGGAGACGCCCCTCCAAATCGACATACTGGAAGTCACAGTAGCAAGCAGCAGCATCCGGGAACTGGCGAAGGAGCCGCAGTTGCTTTTCCAACTTAGTAGGGAGCCAGAGATCATCAGAATCGAGCAGTGCGATCCAGTCTCCTGTCGCGGCATCGACTCCGAGGTTCCGGGCAACGCTCGGGCCGGAATTCGTCTGACGTAGATACCGCACAACTGGCCCGTACTTGGCGCCCACGGTAACCGTGTCATCGGTCGAGCCGTCGTCCACCACGATTACCTCGTGCGGCGGGTGTGTCTGAGCGAGTGCGGATTCAATCGCTTGGGACACCAAATTCGCGCGGTTGTAGGTCGGGATGACAACGGAGACGGTTGGCGTACTCATGTGGCGCTAAACCTCTATTGCCATCAACCGCAGACGACCTGGTCGGCGATCTCTCCCACTCGCTGCCAGGTGTGCCGCTCCAAGATGCGCTCCCGTCCGGAACGGCCCAATCGGATGCGCAATTCGGAATCCTGAAGTAATCTTGTGCAAGCGGATGCGAACTCTTCAGGAGAGTCGGCCGGTAGGTAATCCACGTCGGGCCGCAACCCGTGACCCAGGACGGCTTCTTCGGTCGCCACAAGCGGCTTGCCGTAGGCCAGTGCTTCAAGCACCTTCAATTTCGTCCCGCTCCCCTGCCGAATTGGAGCGACGACGACAGCAGCACGACGGTACCAGTCGGCCAAGTTGTTCGCGTATCCGCGGACCCGCACATGCTTCCCGTCATCCAACCGCAACACCGCCTCCGTCGGCTCACCGCCGACAACATCGAACCGAACGGGTCTACCCAAGCGACTTTGTACAGCCGGTCGGCACTCTCGACTGAACCACGTCGCCGCGTCGATGTTCGGATCGTAGCACATCAAACCCACGAACAGTATCGTGTCTGTGTCAACCGGGTCGGCAGAGTAATCCGGGGCCGTGTCCGTCCCGTTCGGAACAACAAACACGTTCCGCCCGCCGAGGGCTGATACGTCTTCGGGCTTGCAAACTACGGCCCGCCACACCTGCTGACTCAGATGTCGTTCGAACCGGCGTAGTTTAAGTGTGTCGACCATTTTGGCCACGCGGTACGGCGACCAAGGAAGTTTATCTACCATCCCAGCCTGAACCGTCGCGCTGAGGTCAACGTAATCGACGACGACACGTCCCTTGACACCGGCGACCAGAGCCAGGGCGGCGATGTACGGCCACTCGATCCAGATGGCATCTGACTCGTCGGCCAACCGTTTCAGGGCGGAGAACGATTGACGGCCGGCAGGCGTGTCGTATCCGCGGACGACATCGGGGCGGTGGTCGAACAGAGCACGTGCCACGGCCACCCGCTTCCGCCAACGAGATTGTTCGACCGCCGCTTGAGTCCTCTGGACGGGCAAGAATTCGACCGGAACCGGGGCGGCGCCGGTTCCGGGCGGGGTGGGTTCGAGAGCGACAGCCCGAACGGCGTGACGGCTCGCCAACTGCTCGATCAGACGGGCTGACCGTAGTTTCGCGCCGCTGGTCGCCGGCCACGGGTAGTACCGTGTGACGTAAAGGATTTTCACGACCTTAGCCCACCCACCATGTCGGCTACCCCACTCGCCAAAACCTTTATGAACTCAGAGGCTGCCCGAGGCCACACCCCGGTGACCCTCACGCCGCGAACCAGGCAATCCATCGCTCGGCGATGGTCCCCTCCTTTTCGCAAGCGGTAAGCTCCATCGAACGCCAGTTGCCGCACGACCTGTCGGTACTCGGCCAGGGCAGCCGCCGACAGGAGGTCGGTCCGGAGTCGTGCGTACGTCCGAAGTTGGTCGTGAACGCGGGCGTAGTCTGAGGCCGTCTTGTAGTAACTGTCCCGGTGTAGTTTCCACACCGCACCGGGCGAAGAGACATACCCCAGATCGCGACAGCCGGCCACAGCGGCTAGAAATGCCATGTCCGATGAGACCGTTGTGCCGGTGTCAAACCCGCCGCACTCCCGCCAAACTCGTCTTGGGAACAGCATGTTGCTACATGTCGCCGCGAAGCACTTCCGCCGGACCACTCCTTCCAGACCGGATATGGACGATATCAGGTACCCGCCGTCCGACACGGCCGATTTTGGTAAACTGGCTATTGATGTCTCGATCCACTCAGATACGCCGCTGTTCCAATCCGGATCCGACCCTACACACTGGACGCCGCCGAACACCAAACCAACTTCCGAGTAGTTGCTCAGGAACGGCACCTGATCAGCCAGTTTGTTCGGCGGGAAGGTGTCGTCGTGATCGAGGGTGGCGATCAGGTCGCCGCGGGCGGCTTCGATGCCCACGTTCAGCGGCCGCGCCGGCCCGCCCGAGTTCTTCTCCAACCGGATCACCCGCACCGGCACCGGGGCGGTTTTGGCGATCTCCTCGACCACCGCCACTGTGTCGTCCGGCGAGCAGTCGTCCGCCACGACCACCTCGTCCGGCAGCCGCGTCTGCGCGAACACCGACGCCAGCGTTTCCCGAATGAACGGGGACGCCTTGTACGTCGGGATGACGACAGACACGGGCCGCATGATACCTCGTGTTACCCGGCCTGAATCGGGTTGGTCGCGACTGCCACGAAATACACCGGAACGGCCCGGGAGTTGAGCGCGTGCGGTCGGACGGCGAACGGGTTGAGCGCCGCTTCCAGCCAGCCGTCCGTCCGGCGGATCTCGTCGGCCGGGTTCGCCCGGGCTGTTCTCTCGCGCTCCGGGTTGGCGGATGGGAACCGGGACACAATGAACCGATGATACCCCCGCAGTGTTTTCCACCCGCTGTTCCGGGCGAGCATTCCGGCCCTGGACACGGCCGGTGCGGTGAGGACGACCTGCGAGAACAGCCGGTGTGATCGGAAGTTGGAGATCAGGAGCGTGGAAAACTCGGTCCCGGTCATCTCGGAACAGTGGAACGGGTTGTTGGCGGGGTCTCGCTCCGGATTGTACGCCTCGACGTTCGGCGTGGAGATGACCAACACGCCCGACGGGGCCAGCACCCTGGCGCACTCCTGTACGAACCGGGCCGGTTCGGGCACGTGCTCGATGGTCTCGAACGAGACGATCAGGTCGATCGACCGATCCGGCAGTGGCAGACTGGTCGCGCTGCCGACCCGCGCGTCGAGGCCGTATTTCTCGCGGGCGTGTGAGCAGGCTTCCGCAGAAATGTCCACGCCAATCACCGAGGCGGCCCCCGCGGACAGCAGCGCGGCTGCACCGTACCCTTCCCCGCAAGCGACGTCGAGAACACGACGGCCGATCGCGTACTGGGTGGCGAACTTGTACCGGTACAGGTGTTCCCAGAACACGTTGCTGTCACTCGCCTCCGGGATCATCCGCTCGCCAGTGTTGTCCATCGTCGAAGCCATCACTTTCTCCGGTTACTGAACCTGCCACGACGAGTCTTCAATCACCGGGCCGTAGACAGGCTGATACAACTCGCCCGTGCCGTACGGGTCGTGTGATTCAACCGTAAACCAGCCTGCCGCATCTAGGGAGTCGAGCAGCCCGTGATACGGGTCGGAGACGCTAACGCTGACCAGATATTTACCCGCCCCTAAGCGGAGCCGCGGTATGCGACATCGCACGCGAGCGGTTCCCCGGATTTCGTCGAACTGAGTGGGTGTAAAGTAGTTCGCGACCGTGAACAGGCGCCGGCCGAACGCGTCCTCGACCGCCAACGCGACCCGGGGTTGGGAGACGGGCTTGGCCGTCGAGATGGTCATCTCCGCGACGAACTCTTCGTTGGTCACGAACCCGGTGGTGGGCCGTCGCGCGTCTCGCAACGTCAGTTGCGTCAGCAGGGGGGCTTTCCCGCTCTTTCTGGCGGGGTGGTCATGGAGGTCGAACTGACCGTCCGAATCCTCCATAGCGTCATTCAGATGAAGCACCACGGTGCTGTCCGGTGATCCGTCCGCGATCACCCCTCCACGGCGCAACACCACGCACCGACTGCACAGCGCGAGTACGACATCGGTATTGTGCGACACGAACAGCACCGTCCGACCGCTCGACCCGACCTCGCGAATTTTGCCCAGGCACTTCTTCTGGAACGCCTGGTCACCGACGGCCAGCACCTCGTCCACGATGAGGATCTCCGGCTCCAGGTGGGCGGCCACGGCGAACGCCAGGCGGACGTACATGCCGCTGCTGTACCGCTTCACCGGCGTGTCCAGGAACTTCTCCACCTCGGCGAACGCCACGATCTCGTCGAACTTCCGCGCGATCTCCGCCCGCCGCATGCCCAGGATGGCCCCGTTCAGGTAGATGTTCTCCCGCCCGGTCAGCTCCGGGTGGAACCCGGTGCCCACCTCCAGCAGGCTGCCCACCCGCCCGTTGATCTCCACCCGCCCCGTGCTCGGCTTGGTGATCCGCGACAGGATCTTCAGCAGGGTGCTCTTGCCCGCCCCGTTCCGCCCGATGATGCCCACCACCTCGCCCGGCTGCACCTCGAACGACACGTCGTTCAGCGCCCAGAACTCCTCGGTGGTGCCCCGCTTGCGGAACGGCGCCTTCACCGCGTCCACGAGGGTGTCGCGGAGGGTGCGGTAGCGGGCCCGCTCCTGCCCGTGCGTCAGGCGGTACTTCTTGCCCAGCCCTTCGACTTTGATCGCCGGCGTCGCCATGCGGGGGGTCAACCTCCGGGGTCAGATCACGTCCGCGAACGAGTCTTCCACCTTCTTGAAGTACAGGCAGCCGACCACGAACAGTAGCACGGCCACCACGGCCGAGACGGCCAGCCCGTCCCACGGGATCGGCCCGCCGAGCAGGCAGGCGCGGAAGCTGGCGATGGGGGCGACCAGCGGGTTCACCGTCAGCCACAGTTTCAGCCCCGGCGACGGGTCGGTCGGCACCGCCATGTAGATGGTGGGGGTGGCGTACAGCCCCACCTGGATGAGGAACGGGGTGACGTACCGGAAGTCGCGGTAGGCCACCGTCAGGGCGGACAACAGCACCCCCAGGCCGGCGGCGGCGAGCAGCAGGACGCCGATCACCAGCGGCAGGAACACGATCTGCCAGCTCGGCGCCCAACTGTAGAAGGGCATGAGTACGGCGAGCAGGGCGAACGCGATGACGAAGTCGAAGGCGGCGGCGCCGACGGCGGCGAACGGCACCCCCAGGCGGGGGAAGTAGATCTTGGTGATCAGCCGCTCCGAGCCGACCACGCTGTTCGCCGCCTGGGTGACGGCGGTGGAGAAGAACGTCCAGGCGATCAGCCCGGACAGGACGAACAGCGGGTACGGGATGTCGCCGCCGGACAGCCCGCCGAGGCGGGCGAAGAAGACGGTGAACACCACCATGAGCATGGCCGGCTGGAGCACCGCCCAGGCGACGCCCAGCACCGCCTGCTTGTACCGCACCTTCACGTCGCGGAGCATGAGGGCGAGCAGCAGCTCGCGGTACCGCCACAGTTCGCGGACGTCCACCAACTGCCACCCGCGGTCCGGCTCGATGACCGTGCGGTGGGCGGGTGCGGCCGCCGCCCCGGCCGGCGGGGCGGGCGGCGGGGGGGGGGCGGTCTGCGGGTCGTCGGCGGTCAAGTTCATACCCCGGCCATCCCCAGCGCTTGGGTCGCGAGTTTGATGAATATTAGCCCAACAATGCCGAACAGGAAGAGCCATCCGAACCAGCGGCCGGAAACCTGGTACTTTTCGGGCAGGGTGGGGGCGGCTGAATCCAGCAGAACGGATGCCAGCCCGAGGGTGAGGTACGTCGGGACGACAAAGTTTCGGGTGAGGGAGTAACAGCCCATGGCGTACCCGGCCACCGCGGCGAAGGCGAACGGGCGGGCCTGCACCGCCCAGTCCGGGGCCGGCACGCTTCGGCCGAGGCGGTCGGTCAGCCACAGGCCGAGCAGGAACGCGGCCAGGAACGGGCCGCCGCCGAACACCCCGAACTCCACATACGCATGAACGAACGAGTTGTGCGCGACGTGGGCGGTCTCCTCCACGAACCAGTCCATCCCCAGGCCGAACGGGATGCGGGGCGGCTGTTGCAGGAGGGCGGACACGCCCTCCGCCCAGAGCATCAGCCGGGAGTGCGCGGTGCCGCCGCTCACCTCCGCCTGCCGCCCGCCCACCAGGACGAGCGCACCCGCGGCCCCGGCGACGGCGAACGGCAACGCCTTCGGCCCGCCGAACCGGGAGTAGATGTACGCCGCCCCGCCGGCCAGCACGCCCATCAGCCCGCCACGGGAGTGTGTCTCCATCAGGGCGTACCCGAACAGCGGCACCGGCAGCAGCCAGAATAACCAGCCGGCCACCCCGAACGAGCTGGTCGAACCGCGGTAGATGCAGCACCAGATGCCCAGCCCGAGGACCAGGCACAGGTCGTTCGGGTCGTTGAAGATGCCGGAGCTGACCAGCCGCGGGAACGTGTACGCCTCGCCCGTGTCCGGGTTCACCGCCCCCTGTAGGCACGGGGTGATGGTGTCGAACTGGGTCACCCCGTAGTGCTGGGCGAGGGCGAGGCCGGTGAGCGCGCCGATGAGCACCACCAGGGCGGCGGCGAACGCCCGGAACCGCTCGGGGGTGTCCACCACCGCCAGCAGCAGGAAGTAGTACAGGACGACCTTGCCGAACTCCGGGCCGAACTCCTGGAACGCCTCGTTCACCCGCCCCTGCACGCACAGCGACACCAGGGTGGCGGCGAAGAACAGCAGCACGCACACCGCCACCGGGCGGGCGCGGAGGGAGGACGGGGAGAGCAGTTCGACCAGCCGCGGCAGGGAGGTGAGCAGGCACGGCACGATCACGATCAGGTACAGCCGCAGGCCGGCGATCGCCGGGAACAGCTCCTCCGGGCGGATCAGCAGCACCGCGTTCAGCAGCAGGAACAGGCCGAAGTTCATCGCGCCTCACCCAGGGCCGGGCGGGGGAGGGCGATGTCGGTTCGCGTCTCGGTCGTGGGCTGTTCGGCCGCCCACCTGTCGGCGTCGGGCAGCAGGGCGATGCGGCGGACGCCGGCGTAGGAGAAGCCGAGCAGGTACACGCCGGTGCCGAACAACAACCGCAGGTCCAGCCACGGACTGCGGCGGGCGATGTAGCAGCGGTCGTGCCGCAGCTTCGCCCGCACCGAGTCCAGGTCGGTGTCCGCGGGCAGCTGGATCTGGGCCAGCCCGGTCAGGCCGGGCGGCACGGCCAGCCGCTCGGCGTACCCGGCGACCTGCCGGGACAGCGGGGCGACCAGCTCGGGGCGTTCCGGCCGCGGGCCGACCAGACTCATGTCCCCGACCACCACGTTCCACAGCTGCGGCAGCTCGTCGATGTGCAGCTTGCGGAGGATCCGCCCCACCGGCGTCACCCGCGGGTCCCCCTTCGTGCTCCACTTCACCCCGCCCATGGTGGCTTCGCAGTTGTGGTACATGGTGCGGAGCTTGTAGATGCGGAAGTGCCGGCCGGCCAGCCCCACCCGCGTCTGGGAGTACAGCCCCGGGCCGGACGAGGTGAGCCGCACCGCCACCCACCCGACGGCGGTCAGGGGGAAGGTGAGGGCGAACAGCAGCAGGCCGGCGGCCCGGTCGAAGAAATCCCGCATCCGCCCGACCGAGTCGTACCACGGGTACGCCAGGGGCGGCGGGGCGGGCGGCGGGGTGTGGACGGCCGGGTCGGTCAGTTGGGCGATCGGCACGACAAGCTCCTTCTTCTCGGGGTGTCAAGTGATCGAAACCAATCCGCCCAACACTACTCGGCGGGCGCCAGGGCCACCTTCAACTGCGGCAGGAGGGCAGTCAGGAACTCCCGCGCCTGGGCGTCTGAGGCGTCCGCGGCCGACGCCCCGGCAGACGACCGCACCACGTACAGCTTGTACAGGGACGGGGCCCAGGCGAACGTCACCCGCGGGTTGTCCGGCGCGGCCCAGGCGGCCCCGTCGCGGGACCACGCCCAGTAGATGTCCAGTTGCTGGGGCACCACCCCCGTCGTTTTCACGAACCGCCCCGACCGGAACGTCGCCCCGGCCGGCGGGTCCGGCATCGGGTGCAACGCCCCCACCTGCCGATACCCGGCGGCCACGTAGCACACGTCCGGGGTGTGGACGCTGATCGGCCCGCCCCGCCCGCACACCGCCAGCACCTGGAGCACCTCGCCCGTCCGCGAGTGGCGGTACGTCCGCCCGACGTGCCCGCGGATGCCGGACCGCGCCTTGTCGTCGGCGTCGTACGGGGCGTCTTCCACCGCCACCCAGTCGCCGACCGCCTTCGGGAACCCGTCCAGGGCGGTGACCGCCCGCTGCAGGTCGGCGGACACCCCCCACCGGCCGGTGAGCCACCCGTGGGCCACCCCGACGGACGACACCAGGACGATGAGCACGAGGGCGGGCAAGGCGTACCGCAACACAACTACCCCCTATTCCGGATCAAGCCGGGGAGAGCGGGACCGGGCCGGCGGCGGCGGGCACGTCCCCGCCCGCCGGTTTGTACCGCCCGTACCCGTAGCCGTACCGCAGCGAGTACGGCGACCGCGCGCCGTTCACGATCACCCCCAGGATCCGCGCCCCGAGGGAGTTCAGCCGGGTCTGCATCTCGGCCACGCTGTTCACCTGGGTGACGCCGAGCAGGGCGGACAGGATCACCCCGTCGGCGTTGCGGGCGAGCAGCAGGCTGTCGGTCATGAGCAGCAGCGGGGCGGTGTCGATGACCACGTAGTCGTACCGCTTCTCCAGCTGCCGGCGGACGGCCGCCCAGCGGTCGCCCACCAGCGCCTGGCGGGTGGTCAGGCTCCAGCGGCCGGCCGGCAGCACCGTCACCCCGGGCACCGGGGTGGGGCGGAGCACCGCGTCCATCCCGACTTCCTCCCGCAGCAACTCGCACAGGCCCGGGCCGTTGTCCAGGTCGAACACCTGGTGGACGGACGGGCTGTGCACGTCCCCGTCCACGATCAGGGTGCGGTACCCGGCACGGGCCAGGCTGATGGCCAGGTGCCCGCTGAGCGACGTCTTCCCCTCGCCCGGCAGGGCGCTGGTCACCACCACCGTGCGGAGCGGGCGGTCGGCCGGGTGGCCGTGCAGCAGCACGGTGCGGGCCGAGTCCACCGCCTCGACCAGTTCGCCGGACGCCTCGATCCCGGCCTCGGTCGGCGGGATGGTGCCGAGCAGCGGCAGGCCGAGGGCCGTCGCCAGTTCGTCCGACCGGGTCACCCGGCGGCGGCGGACCTCCCACCCGACCAGCCCGGCCAGCCCGGCCAGCAGCACCCCGGCCCCGGCCAGCCCGGCGTTCCGCACCCGCCGGTTGCCCTCCACCCCGGCGATCACATACGGCTCGTCGGACACGCTCACCCGCTTCTGCACCCCGGGTTCCACATTCAACTTCACCCGGTCCGCTCGCATCGTGCCCAAGAGGGATTCGATGTGAGCGATGTCCTTCCGGTAGGTGTCCAGTTTCTGCCGGTAGTCATCGAATTTACCGATTCTCACATCGATCGCGTCCCGGACGGCTTCGGCGTCGCGGACCCGCTTCTGGGCCTGGGCGACGGCCTCGCGGGCCTGCTTCAACTCCGCTTGCCGTTGCTTCAACGCCAGTTCGTACATCGCCGCTGCCGTCTTCTGCCGCAGTTCGCCCCGCAGTTGGTCCCGCAGTTGGTCCCGGTCGGCCGTCGCCTGCTGGAACTCGTCCTGGGATTTCTTGAACGGCTCCGTCCCCTCCTGAATCAGGCCCTTGATCGACTCGAACGCCTTCTTGGAGGCCGACACCTTCGCCTCCGCCGCCTGCATGCCCGGGTCGCGGGCCACCTCCGCGTCCACTTGGGCGTCGGTCGGCGGGGCCGGCCGGTGCGGGCCGTCGGACGCCGCGTCCACAACCGCCGCGGGGAGTCCAAGTAGGAGTCGGGCGACCGGGGCGAGCGCGGGCAGGGAGTTGGACAGCGCTTTCTCCCGCGCCACCGCTTCATTCTGGTCCCGCTCGGCCCGGCCGAGGTCGCCGCGGGCCCGCTCGAGTTCGTCGTCCAGTCGCCGCTCCAGGGCGGACAGCCCGATCTCGGTGTGCGCGTTCAAGTCGTACCCGATGTTACCCATCTGCTTCCGCTTGGTTTCGATCTGGTCCTCCTGGTCCTTGATGGACTTCTCCAGGTTCGCCAGCCGGTCTTTCCGGTCGCCGTTCTCCTGTCGGTCCAATACCGCCATGTAGGTCTTGTCGACGGCCTTGATGACCGCGAGCAGCTCGTCCTGGTTGTCCCCCTCCAGGTACACCCGCATGAACTCGTTCCCGGTGCGGGAGTCCACCTGCAGGTTCTTCTCCAGCCAACTGATCGGTTCGCCCTGGGCCTTCGCCTCCACCGCCGCCCCCGCCGCCGGGTCCTTGAGCACCTCTTTCAGCACGTGCATCCGGTTCTTGACCATCGCCGCCTGTCGCTGCTTGTACGAGCTCAGGTCCACATAGTCGCCGCCCCCGATCAGCCCGCTCGGGCGGCTGGCGACCTGGTACACCACATAGGCGGTGTACTTGGGCATGGGCATGAACAGCCACACCAGCCCGCCTACCGTGCCGGCCAGCCCGACCGTCAGGGCGGTCAGGAACGGGTGCCCGCGGACGGCGTTCCACACCAGCCGGGGGGTGATCTTCAGCCCGGGCTTCTTGGCCGGGTTAGCCGCGTCGGGCGCGACTGGCGCGTGAGGGCGAGTCACGGGGCGATCCTCCGGTTACCGGGTCCGTGGCACCGCCGCCTTCGGGCGGACGGCTCGGTCCATGAACAGTAGCAGCACGGTCAACAGGCCGACGCCGAGCGGCATCATCAGCCACCCGGCCAGGTCATGGAACACCCACCGGGCGGTCTCGTTCTTCTCCGCCTCGTACAGCAGGCCGGTGGCGGTGATCCGCAGCACGTTGGCGGCCACGGCGATGGGGGCGGCGGCCAGCACCATGGCCACCAGGTACACCCAGTGCCGGCGGACCAGCAGGGCGAACCCGACGGCCAGGGCGAAGAAGGTGACCAGCATGCTCAGCCCGCTGCACGCCTCCTCCACCCCGACGGTGGTGTTCGACAACAGGATGCGGTTGCCCTCGGCGATGGCCGGCACGCCGAACGTCTGGAGCAGGTAGGTGCTGGCCTTGGTGGCCACCGCCCGCAACTGCCCGCTCAGCACGAACTGGAAGCTGTACGGCAGCGGGATCATGAACCCGAGGAACAGCACCGCCGGCCACGCCCACCGCACCCCGGCCCGCCCGCCCAGGGTACACGCCAGCCCGAATAGGCACAGCAGCAGCGAGCCGGGGTCCAGCCACGGCTGGTACAGCAGCACCGCGGCCAGCCGGGCGGCCACGCCCGCCGCCACCACCCCCAGCCCCCACCACGCGGGTTGCAGCCCGCCGGCCGGGATCAGGTGGCGGCGGCGGAACAGCAGGTACACCGAGAACAGCGGCACCAGCCAGCCGTGCGAGTATTGCGGGTCGGTTCGCCACCGCTCGGCCGTCTCGACCAGGGTACTCCAGTACGCCCAGCCGATGGCCGCGAGGGCGAACAGCCCCCACACGAGCGACTGGCGATGGCCGGATGACGACACGAGGAAACTCCGGGGCACGCCCCAACAGGCACGGAGTGGCCCGCTGGGGTGCGACGGACGTACACAGGATCGTGGGCGGCGACCCGGTCGCGGTGTAGCGTGGGGGCGAGCCTGGAGGGGGTAGGCTTCGGCTCGCCCGAGGTTGGGTTGTCGGCACGAACGCGCCGGCCGGCCGTCGGAGGTCAGACGGCCGGCCGGTCGTGTCGTGGTGGGTTCAGCCCAGGGTCCGCGGGTGGGGAGGAGGACACCCCGACGCAAGGGGGTTGGCTGAATCCCGCAGTTGAGGTTTCATCCCCTCAATCTCCATCTTAGCATACCCGCAGAAACTTCGTTGTCATCCCTGAAATCGGAAAAAGGCACGAGGTTGCCTGTTCGGCTTCGCCGTCTGCTCAGTCGGCTCGAAAGTCATGCCGCCGGAAGGAGTCACTCGCTCACCCGCCGGGCTTCTTCATCTTCGTGATTCGGTCCATAAACCATTGGTGGGCAGCGGTTAACGCCATTTCGTCCGCCGGCTGAGTGGTGCGGGGGATTTGAGGCGGGAGCGGAGTGATCGCGAGAGCCGGCGGCACGTCCAAATCTATTGGCAGTGCGGGCAACTCGACCTGATCCGGCTTCGGCGGAAGTGCGTTCGACGGTGCGGCCGGGAGCTGCCCCATCCTCACCGCCGCCAGCAACTCTTCCAACAATTCAGTCTGTCGTTTCATAGCTGTCGCCTGGTCCTGGTGCATCGCGGTGTACAACTTCGCCAGCATGAGGGTGAACTGCCGCATCTCGTTGATCAGATCGACTTCCGTCAGGGCGAGCGGGGAGGACGACGGCCACCGGTCGCGGCCGTCCGCCTGTTGCTCGGCCGGGCGGTTGAGTTGCACTTCGAGTGTCACTCCGTTCAGGCTGAGCCGGTCGCCCACGTTCAGCCGGGCACGGCGGACCAGCCGGTCGTTCAGCCGGGTTCCGCCCACGCCGAGCAGATCCACGACCCACGCCTCATTCGGCGACTGAACGACGGTTGCGTGGAACCCGCTCAGCCGCTCGTCGAGAAGTCGCAAATTGCAGGCCGAATGACGACCAATTACAGTGAGTGCGCTGCGGAGCGGGCAGTGCAGGGGGGTCGGCCCGGCCAGCACCACGGCCAGCGGCACCGCCTGCCCGGTCGGCCCCAGGCCGGTCGGCAGCGGGTGGCCGGCCGTCGCCCCCGTCCCGCCGATCCGCACGTCGTACTCGCCCACCCGCAGCACCTGCCCGCGGTCCAGCCAGCACTGGGTGACGTCCACCCCGTTCACCTTCAGTCCCAGCCGGCTGTTCAGGTCGAGGACGAACAGGCGGTTGTCCAGCACCTGCACGTACGCGTGCTTCTTGCTCACGCTCGGGTCGTCCAGCCGCACCCCACAGTGCGGCACCCGGCCGATGAGCGCGAACGGCTCGGTCAGGTGCACCGCCCCGGTCGCGCCGCTGCCGCGGTGCGTGTACAGCACCGCCAGCGGCTCGGTCAGCCCGAGGGAGACGGCGAACTTGCTCAGCGGGGCGGTCATGCGGCGGGGCGATCGGGTGGGGGCTAAAACAACGGCCACATTATAGATCGGTGCCGGCCGCGAGTTGCGGAATGGCGGAAACGGGCGGGCAGAAATGACGGAGGCGGCGGAGACCGAACGTCTCCGCCGCCTCGCGTTCCGAGTGACCCTGCGGGGATTCGAACCCCGGTCCACACCTTGAAAGGGTGTTGTCCTAGGCCTCTAGACGACAGGGCCGTCGGTGCCGACACATCCGCCAGGACACCCAAATTTTTAAGGCGGTTCGCCCCCCGCGTCAACCCGGAACGGGGATTTCTTCCCGTCGTTCCTGCTGCCGCAGCAGCCGGCGGGCACAGCCGGCGGCGCCGATGAACCCGGCGTCCGACCCCAGCTTGGCGAACACCACCTTCACCTTCTTCACCGGGTGCGGCAGCCCGAACCGGCGGATGTACTCCTCGATCTTCGCCCGGAACGGCTCGCCGGCGGCCGTCATCCCCCCGCCGATGACGATCATCTCCGGGTCCACCGCGGCGATGGTGGCGCACGCCCCGAGCGCCAGGAAGTACGCCGTGTCGTCCATCACCTTCGTCGCGCACTCGTCGCCGGCCAGGGCCAGGTCGAACACCACCTTCGCCGTCAGCTCGTCGTCGTTGGCGGTGTAGTACGCCTTCAGTTTGGTCGGCCCCCGCCACGCGGCCAACTCCTCCCGTGCCCGGGCCGTCACCGCCGACGCGCTCGCATACGCTTCCAGGCACCCGCGGGCCCCGCACCCGCACAGCCGCCCGCGGTCGGGCAGGTCGATCCGCAGGTGGCCGAGTTCCCCGCCGTGGCTGTGTTCGCCTTCCACGATGGTGTCGCCGAGGATGATCCCACCGCCGACGCCGGTGCCCAGGGTGAACATGACCAGGCTGGTCGCCTCCTGCCCGGCGCCCACCCAGAACTCGCCGTAGGCGGCGGCGTTGGCGTCGTTCTCGAACGCGGTGGGTTTGCCGAACGCCTGGGCGATGTGGTCCCGCACCGGCACGTTCTTCCACGGCTTCAGGTTCGGCGGGTCGAGGATCAGCCCGGCGGCGATGTCCATCAGCCCCGGCGTGGCGACCCCGACCGCCGCGATGTCGGCCATCTTCAGCTTGGCCGCCGCCACCGCCCGGCGGATCGTTTCGCACATCGTCTCCAGCCCGGCCTCCTGCCCCCGCTCCGGGTGGGTGTCCATCACCACCGACGCGGACGGTTTGCCGGCGTCGTCCACCACCGCCGCCTTCATTGTGGTGCCGCCGACGTCCAGGCCGACGAACTTCAGCGGAGCGGGCATGGGTTCGGTTCCGGCACACCTGGGGAGAATGGCCCGGTAAGTTTTATGGACCGTGGGCGGGTCGTCTGTGAGTGGTAGGCACACTCCGTGTGCCGTTCTTCGCCTTCTCTGGTGAACCCGGCCCGCGAGGGCCGTGGGTGTCGCCCACGCACCCCCTCCCTGGCGGTCGGGGTTCACCCAGAACGGCACACAGAGTGTGCCTACTACTTACCAGACTCGGGGTGCCAACCCACCCGCCGGCGGCGTATCATCCCCCGGTTCCCGGAGGTGCGGATGCGGAGCCTGTTCGCTCGTCCCGTCGTTCACGCCCTGCTGCTCGTGGCGGTCACGGCCGCGGTGGTGCTGCCGAACCTGGGCGGGCCGGCGCTGTGGGACGACGACGAGGGGGTGAACGCCGAGTGCACCCGCGAGATGATCGAAGCCGGCACCTGGATCATCCCCGTGTTCAACTGGGACCTGCGGACGGCCAAGCCGGTCTTCCTGTACTGGCTGATGCGGGGCAGTTACGCCGCGGTCGGGGTGAACGAACTCGGCGCCCGCCTGCCGTCGGCGGTGATGATGTTCGGCGTCGTGCTGCTCACCTACGACCTCGCCCGGCGGATGTTCGGGGCGGCCACCGGGTTCCTCGCCGGGGTGATCGCCGTCAGCACGCTCGAACTGGTGAAGCTGGCGCACGCGGCGACCACGGATTCGACCCTCATCTGCTTCACCGTCCTCTATTTCTGGGCGTTCTGGCGGGGGACGGCGAACGGCGGGCGGGGCTGGTTCGTCCCGTGCGGGGTGGCCAGTGGGCTGGCCGTGCTGACGAAGGGGCCGGCGGTCGGGCTGATCCTGCCGGCGGCGGTGGTCGGGGCGTACCTGCTGTGGAACCGGGAACTGCTGCGGCTGCTCGACCGGCGGTTGATCTGGGGCATCCTGGCGTGGGTGCTGGTGACGGTGCCGTGGTACGCGTTCGTGGCCGCCGAGACGAAGGGCGAGTGGCCACGGGCGTTCTTCCTGCGGGAGAACCTGGGGCGGGCGTCCGAGCCGATGGAGAACCACCGCGGCATCCCGGTGGTGTACGAGTTCGCGGTGGTGTGCCTGTTCTTCGCCCCGTGGAGCGGGTTCCTGGTGGCGACGCTGATTGCTCCCCTCTCCCCTCGCGGGAGAGGGGCTGGGGGTGAGGGGAGCAAACTCCTCCTCCTCTGGCTCGCCATCTACTTCGTCGCCTGTGCCGCCGCCCGCACCAAACTGCCGCACTACATCGCCCCGGCGTACCCGCCGCTGGCCATCCTCACCGCCCGGTTCCTCGTCCGCTGGATGACCCGCGAGATCACCCCGCCGCGGTGGGTCATTCCCACCGGCATGGTCGGGCTGGCGCTCACCGGGCTGGCGGTCGGCGTCGGGATGCTGGTGTTCGACGGGTCGCTGGTGTCGCTGCCGCCGAAGCTGCCATCGTTCCCCGGCCTGGCGGGGTGGGCGTGGATCGGCCTCGTCCCGCTGGCCGGCGCCGGGCTGATGTACCACTTCCGTCGCCGCGACGACCGGCCGAAGGTGGTGATCAGTCTGGCCGCCAGCACGGTGCTGTTCGTCGGGCTGCTCGCCTTCCCGCTGCTGGTGGTGGACGAACGGAAGGCGGTGAAGCGGCTGGTGGCCGAGTCCGGGGCACGGCAGCTCGACCGCGAGGTGCGGGTGGGCAGCTTCGAGTACACCATGCCCAGCCTGACGTTCTACGTCGGCCGGCGGGTGGAGCGGTTCGGCGACGCCGGGGCGGCGGCCGAGTTCCTGGCGTTCCCGATCGACAGCTACCTGTTCGTGCCCGAGCCGGTGTGGGAGGCGAAGGTGAAGGGCGAAATGAGCACCCCGCACCGGGTGATCGCCCGCCGGTACGACTTCCAGCGGAACTGCGACGTGCTGGTGGTGACGAATCGGTGAGGGGCGAAGAGACCTCACCCCCCGGCCCCCTCTCCCACGGGGAGAGGGAGTGTTCAAGGGAGGAACCGGACAGATTCCCGCGATGGGCTGATCCGTGCTTTCGCCGCGGAGCGGCCGTCGGGTGTAGCCCAGGGCGGAAGCCCTGGGTGGGGATAACAGCAACACTACGCCCCGGAGGGGCCGGCGGGAGGTGGTTGTCGCCGGCCCCTCCGGGGCGGGGCGATTGAGGTGCGTGCTTTCCCAGGCCTCACGGCCTGGGCTACACCCGACGGCCGCTCCGCGGCGAAAAGCAGGAGGACCGAGTTCGCGTCGTCAGGTGCCGCGGGCTCGGCCACCGCCCCGACGCCCCCAGAATTCGCCGCCAACCTGCCAACACAGCCCGACACATCCCAAACCGGTGAACACCCACGAGGCGTCCCGCTTGAGATACCCGCAGTCGCCTGAGATCGCATCGATCGTCCACGCCGGATGGAAGGCGACCAGCCCGGCCAGAGCCGCAGGTATCGCCCACCGCCGACGGCCGAGTGCAATCACAGTCAACGACGCCAGGAACAACCCGCCCGCAACTACAGCGTGGGTGTTTCCGATCTCGATGCTTCTGGTGATGATCGCGTCGGCGCCCGGACCACTACACGCGAACATTTGCCCCGTGCCTCCGCTCATCGAACAGGATTCATTTCAACAGTCATTCTCGCCGCCAGACTCGCCGCACGGCCGATCCCGGTCAAGCGAAAAGCGTTTGCCCCCGCAGGCGGCGGTGTGTACCCTCGTTCGTCGTCCGCTTCCTCTCCGCGAGTCCTGTCATGGCCCGTCTCTCCCGCCGCCGCGTCCTCCAACTCGGGGCGGCGGCCCCGCTCGGCTACCTGTTCACCGGCCCGGCGTGGTCCGTCGCCCAGACCGGCGGGGCGAACGCCCGCCTGCGGGTGGCCGGCGTCGGCGTTGGGGGGAAAGGCTCCAGCGACATCGAGCAGGCCGGCGTACTGATGGACGTCGTCGCACTGTGCGACATCGACGACGAGCGGCTGAACCAGCGGGCGAAGACGTGGCCGAAGGCGGAGAAGTTCCACGACTACCGCAAGCTGTTCGACAAGATGATGAAAGAGATCGACGCGGTGGTCGTGTCCACCCCGGACCACCACCACGCGCTGCCGTCGCTGATGGCGATTCGTGCCGGCAAACACGTGTACTGCCAGAAGCCGCTGACGCACACGCCCGCGGAGGCCCGGACGCTGCGAGAGGCGGCGGCGAAAGCCGGCGTGTGTACGCAGATGGGCAACCAGGGGTCGGCGATGAACGGGCTGCGGCGGGCGGTGGAGCTGGTGCGGGCCGGCACGCTCGGCGACGTGACCGAGGCCCATGTGTGGACGAACCGCCCGTTCAAGTACTGGAAGCAGGCGCCGGACGTGACCGCCCGCCCGCCCGAAGCCGCCGTGCCCAAGCACGTCCACTGGGAGGAGTGGCTGGGCGCCGCCCCGGCCCGCCCGTTCGCGGTGCGGGAGGACAAGACGGCCGCCGGCGGGAAGAAGCCGGCGTACCACCCGCACGACTGGCGGGGGTACTGGGACTTCGGCACCGGCGCGCTCGGCGACATGGCCTGTCACACGGCGAACATGGCGTTCCGCGCGCTCGAGCTGGACGCGCCGGTGGCGGTGTCCGCCCAGGCGTCCGAGATCAATTCGGAGACGTACCCGGCGTGGGGGCGGATCGCGTACCACTTCCCGGCCCGCGGGAGCAAGAAGGCGGTGGTGCTGCACTGGTACGAGGGGGCGGACCAGGGCAAGCGAATCCTCCCGTCCGACGAACTGTTGGCGAAGGTGCTGAAGAAGGGGGAGTCGGCGGCGGACAGCGGGTCGCTGTTGATCGGCACGAAAGGGATGCTGTACAGCCCGAACGACTACGGGTCGCAGTTCCGCCTCACCCCGGAGAAGGACTTCACCGGCATCCAGACGACCAAACCGGAGAGCCTGCCGGCCGGGGTCGAGAAGGATCAGGACCCGCACCAGAAGAAGGAATGGGTGGAGGCGATCCGGGCGGGCAAGCCGGCGATGGCGTACTCGAACTTCGACTACGCGGCGCGGCTGACGGAGGCCATGCTGCTCGGCAACATCGCCGTGCGGTTCGCCGGCAAGAAGCTGGAGTGGGACGCGAAGGGGATGGCGTTCACCAACTCGGCCGACGCGACCAAGCTGGTGACGAAGGAGTACCGCAAGGGGTGGGAACTGGGGTGAGGGAGCAGCAGGGTGAGCCACAGAGGTCACAGAGAACACAGAGCCGAGAAAAAACTCCAAGAAAAGAAGCAATGGCACGAGGTCGAACAGAGATGCCTTCTCCACTCTTCTTCGTGCCTTCTGCCTTCTTCCAGAGTTGTTCGCTCTCTGTGTTCTCCGTGATCTCTGTGGCGAATTCTTCCTGCATTTCAACCCGGTGGGTTACGCCGCGCGTTCGTACTCCTCTTCCCGCACCGCGGCCCGCGTCAGGTTCCGCGTCTCCCGCACCAGGTACGGCCGCCGCCCCTGCCGCTCGAAGTAGATCCGCGTCAGCACCTCGCCCATCAGCCCGAGCGACAGGAACTGCACCCCCATCACCTCCAGCATCACGCCCAGCAGCAGCAGCGGGTTGCCGGTCATCCACTGCCCGCCGGTCCACTTCATCAGCACGGTGGCGACCACGCTCACCACCCCGGCCAGCATCATGCCCAGCCCGATGCCGCCGAACAGGTGCATCGGCCGCGTCTGGTAGCGGGCCAGGAACTTCACCGTGAGCAGGTCGAGGACCACCCGGACGGTGCGGCCGAGGCCGTACTTGGACGCGCCGGCGGTGCGGGGGTGGTGCGTCACCGGCACCTGCGTGACCGCCGCCCCCTGCTGCACCGCCAGGGCGGTGACGAAGCGGTGCATCTCGCCGTACAGTTGCAGCCCGTCCACGATCTCCCGCCGCATCACCCGCACCCCGCAGCCGAAGTCGCGGAACGGCACCCCAAGGGTGCGGCGGATGAGCCAGTTGGCGGCGCGGCTGGGCAGCTTGCGGAGCAGCAGTTGGTCCTTGCGGTCGGCCCGCTCGCCGAGTACCACGTCGAACCCGTCGTCGAGTCGAGCGACCATCCGCGGCAGGTCGGCCGGGTCGTTCTGTAGGTCGCCGTCGAGGGTGGCGATCACGTCCCCGGCGGCGTGGTCGAACCCGGCCTGGAGCGCGGCCGACTGGCCGAAGTTCCGCCGCAGCCGCACCAGCTTGATGCGGGAGTCGATGGCGGCGATCTGGGCGAGTTCGGCGTGCGTGCCGTCGGTGCTGCCGTCGTCCACGAACACCGCCTCCCACGGGCACGCGGGGGTGAGCGCGTCGCGGAGCCACTGCACCAGCGGGCGGGCGTTCGCCCGCTCGTCCTTCACCGGGATGACGACCGACAGCAGCCTCATGCCGCACCTCACGTTCGACATCGTGTCGAAAGAAAGCATGATTCACCGCCGAGGGCACATGAGGGCACGAGAGGAAAACAGAAGAGAGTTCGAAGACGGTATCTCGGCTTCATTCCCTGTTTTTTCTCATGTGCCCTCAGCGGTGAATCCGGTCTTCACTTCACCACCAGTTCCGCCACCAGCGAGTCGTCGCCGAACTTGACGAACGAGTTCGTGCGGAACGGGACGGCGGCGGCGGTGGCGTCGTGCAGCTCCACCGACAGCGTGTACCGGCCGGCGGGCAATCCCTTCACCGGCACCGGCACGTCGATCGTCCCGCCCGGCGGCACCGTGGCGAACCGCAGCCCGGTCCGCCCGCTCCACACGTCCTTCGCCTTGTCGTCGAACACCACGTAGGCCACGTGCACGCCGGCGAAGTTCCCCGGTTTGAACTGCCACGCCGTGTTCGATTTGTTCTCGCACCGCACCCGGAACCCGGTCGGGGTGTGCGCCGCCAGCACCGGCGGTGGCGGGGCGAGCCACGTCAGGTGCGACCGCGCCCCGCCGGGGGTGTACGCGGTCAGCGCCCAGTGGCGGAACCGCTCGCGGGTGTGTTCCTCGCCCTGCGATTTCAGCCGCTCCTCGTACAGGTCGAAGAAGCGGTCCATGGCGACGGTGCGGGCGACCGGCCAGTGCCCGTACATCGGCCACAACTGCCGCCGGGCCTCGGGCAGGGTGGCGTCGGTGTACAGCAGCAGCGCCACCGCCGACACCAGCCCGGTGCGGTCCGCCCCCTGCTTGCAGTGGATCACCACCGGGTACTCAGTGTGGTCGAACACGTCGATCACCCGCCGCAGCTCGGCCGGCGCCGGCAGCGCCTGGGCGGACATGGTGACGTCTTCCTGCGACACGTTCAGCGCGTGGGTGGCCTGCGCCTCCTGCTGGTACCACGGGTCCCACGGGGTGAGGCCCCGCAGGTTGAGGACCGTCTTGATGCCGTGCCGCTCGACCATGTCGCGGAGGTCGTTGCCGCTCGGCTGGGCGCAGCGGTACACCTTGCCGGGGATGACCGCGTGCCGGTTGGTGCCGCCGTACACCCGCACCGCCTCGTACCCGACCAGAAGGGCGGCGACGAGGATCACCCCGCGGACCGCCCACCGCCAGGATTTGACGCGACCGGGTTTCATGGTGGCATTGTGGCCGAACGGCGGGGAGGATGCTAGGCGAACCGCCGCTCCCACCCCAGCACCGCGCACACCCCGGCGGTCAGCAGCAGGAAGGCGGCGGTGTGCGTGCCGTAGGTCAGGCAGTTGTCCTGGAACTCGCCGCTGACGAAACTCGGCACCAGCACCAGCAGGCTGGTCAGCCCGAGGACGGCCAGCAGGAACCCGCGGGCCGGCACCGCCAGCGGGCGGGTGGCCCAGTACCCGACCAGCACCGCCACCGGCAGCACGAGGGTGGTGGCGTGGTGCTTCCACGTCCGCTCGCTGAACAGCAACATGCCCAGCACGACCAGCCCGCACTCGGCCGCCACCGCCAGCCCCTGCCGCGTTTCCCACACCCGCGCCCGGCACAGGATGACCACCGCCAGCACGAACGCCAGTTGGCACCCGCGGATCACCCACTTCGCCCCGGCTGGGCCGATGTCCGCGATGTTCCGGTACTCGCTCGGGATCTGTTTGCCGTCGTCGTCGTACACCGTGTCCGACTCGCTGTGCGTGAGCAGCCGGAACACCACACCGGGGATGGACTGGTTGGGGTGTTCGCTCGTCACCTTCCCCTGTTCCACGAACGGCCGCACCATCTGCCCGTACCAGCTTTGCAGCAGGTCGGCGTTCCGCCCGAACCCGAGCGCCGCCCCCGGCACCACGAACAGCCACAACCCCAGGCCGACCGCACACCCGGCCAGCACCGCCCCGCCGCCCCGCCAGGCGCCGCCCCAGGTTCGCGTCGTCCACCCGCCGAGCACCGCCTTCCACCCGAAATATGGCACGAACAGGGCGGGCGTCACCTTGCACGCGATCGCCAGCGCGAGCACCACCCCGGCGAGCAGGTCGAGCCGGCGGCGGAACAGTTCCAGGGCGGCGAACACCAGGAAGGCGATGAACACGTTCACGTTGCCGTGCGACAGGTCGCCGAGGACGGGGTGCAGGGCCAGGATGGCGGCGGCCGCCGCCGCCGGGGCGGGGAACGGCCGGCCGGGGTCGGACGTCAGCCGCAGCACGTACACGAACCCGATCACCGCCGCGATCGCCTTGAACAGCAGCCACGCCACCGCCCCGGCGAACGGCCGCATGTGAGCGAACGGCCGCAGGACCAGCGCCATGATCGGCGGGTTCGGGTAGTTGTACCTGTCGTAGATGTTCTCCCCGCGGTCCAGGCCCTCGATCTGCGGTCGCCACCGGAGGAACGCCGACTTGGTGAGCGTGCCGTCCCGGCTCGGCTCCTCCACCTTGCCCAGGTACCGCACCACCGTGAGCGCGAGGACGACCGCCAGCACCCAGCGGAACGCCACCCGCCAGTCGAACGGGCGGACGGCCAGCCAGGCGGACAGGCGGTCGGGCAGGGATGTCAGCCAGGCGATCATGCCGCGGCGGTCGGCCCCGGTGGGTGGGAACGGGGAGTGTACCCGCCGCCGCGAACGGCGGACAAGGGCAAGCCGGTCTTCGCCGCGACCTACGGGAGCGGGACGGCAAACCCGCTCCCGTAGGTCGCGGCGACGAGGGCGGTTTGGTACAATCCCCTTCCCCGCCGGCCTGCCCACTTCCGAGGTCCGCATGCGCCGACCGCTGCTCGTGCTGCTGTTCGTCCTCCCGTCCGTGGCCCGCGCGGACGTGGACTTTTCCCGCGACGTGCTGCCGATTCTGGCGGACAAGTGCTTCCACTGCCACGGGCCGGACGAGCAGGGCCGGAAGGCGAAGCTGCGGCTGGACACGAAGGACGGGGCGGCGAAGGTCCTCACCGCCGGGAAGAGCGCGGAGAGCGAGCTGTTCACGCGGATCAGCAGCACCGACGCGAACGAGGTGATGCCCCCGCCGGACTCGAACCGCACGCTGACGGCCAAGCAGAAAGAGACGCTGAAGGCGTGGATCGACGGCGGGGCGAAGTGGGGCCAGCACTGGGCGTACACGCCGCTGCCGAAGACGGTGAACCCCGACCGCAAGGGAGGGGGTGCTTCCCGCAACCCGATCGATCAGTTCGTGTTCAGCCGGCTGGAGAAGGAAGGGCTGAAGCCGTCCCCCGAGGCCACCCGCGAGGCGTGGCTCCGCCGGGTCACGTTCGACCTGACCGGCCTGCCGCCCACGCCCGCCGACATCGACGCCTTCCTGAAGGACGACAAGCCGACCGCGTACGAAACGGTGGTGGACCGGCTGCTGGCGAGTCCGCGGTACGGCGAGCGGATGGCCGCCGACTGGCTCGACCTGGCCCGGTTCGCCGACACCCACGGGTACCAGTACGACCGCCACCGTCCGATGTGGCCGTACCGCGACTGGGTGATCCGCGCGTTCAACCGCAACCAGCCGTTCGACCAGTTCCTGACCGACCAGTTGGCCGGCGACCTGCGGCCGAACCCGACCAAGGAGCAGCGGCTGGCGACCGCGTTCAACCGCCTGCACATGCAGAACGAGGAGGGCGGGGTGGTCGAGGAGGAGTTCCGCGTGGCGTATGTGGTGGACCGGGTGACCACGTTCGGCACCGCCTTCCTGGGCCAGACGCTCGAGTGTTGTCGCTGCCACGACCACAAGTACGACCCGATCAGCCAGAAGGACTTCTACCGCCTGTTCGCGTTCTTCCAGAACATCGACGAGTGCGGGCAGACGACGTACTTCACGAACGCAATGCCTGTGCCCGCGCTCTTGCTCAGCACCGACGAGCAGGACAAGAAGATCGGCGAGTTGTGGAAGGCCGTCGCCGCGAGTGAGGCGAGCGCGAAGCAGGTGCGGGAATCGGCCCGCGAAGCGTTCAAAGCGTGGGAGCGGCCGAAGGCGTGGCCGAAGCCGAAGCCGGTGGCGGCGTACAGCTTCGACGAGTGGACGGGGAACGCGGTCGGCAACGCCATCGACCCGAAGCAGCCGGGGAAGGGGCACGACGGGCCGAAGCCGACGGACGGCCGCACCGGGAAGGGGGCCGAGTTGAACGGCGACAACGGGTTCGAGTTCCCCGGCGTCGGGCACTTCAAGCGGAGCGACCCGTTCAGTTTGGCCCTGTGGCTGAACACGCCGGCTCACGCGAAGCGGGCGGTGGTGGTGCATCACAGCAAGGCGCCGGTGGACGCCGGCAGCCGCGGGTACGAGCTGCTGCTCGAAGACGGGCACGTCGCGGTCGGCCTGCACCACATGTGGCCGGGCAACTCGCTCAAGGTGCGGACGAAAGCGAAGCTTTCGGCGAACGAGTGGCAGCACGTCGCCGTCAGCTACGACGGGTCCGGCCGGGCGGCCGGGGTGACGGTGTACGTCAACGGGGTGTCAGCGGAGACCGAGGTGGTCCGCGACAAGCTGACGAAGGACATCGACTACGGCGGGGGGGAGCCGAACCTGGCGATCGGCTATCGCTTCCGGGACAACGGGTTCAAGGGCGGGAAGGTGGACGAGTTCCAGGTGTTCGACCGGGCGATCACGCCGCTGGAGGTGGCGGCGCTGGCCGGGGTGAAAGTCGAGGCGACGGACGCGGACGTGTTCGAGCTGTTCCTGCACACCGCCCACGAGCCGTACCGGAAGGCGCTGGGCGAGCTGAGGCAGACCCGCCGCACCCTGGCCGACTTCGTCAACCCGATCCCGGAAGTGATGGTGATGCAGGAAGACCCGACGCCGAAGCCGGCGTTCGTGCTGAAGCGCGGCGCCTACGACTCGCCCGGCGAGGCGGTGTCGGCGGACACCCCGGCGACGCTGCCGGCGTTCGGCGAGCTGCCCCGCAACCGCCTCGGGCTGGCGAAGTGGCTGACCCACCCGGATCACCCGCTGACCGCCCGCGTGACCGTCAACCGCCTGTGGCAGCAGATGTTCGGCCAGGGGTTGGTGGAGACGAGCGACAACTTCGGCACCACCGGCACCCCGCCCACGCACCCGGAACTGCTCGACTGGCTGGCCCGCGACTTCATCGCCCCCACAACTGTCTTGGTGAACCCCGACCGCAAGGGAGGGGGTGTCCCACAACCGTGGGACGTGAAGCGGATGCTCAAGCAGATGGCCCTGTCGGCGACGTACCGCCAGGTGTCGAAGGTGACGCCGGAGGTGCTGGCGAAGGACCCGTACAACCACCTGCTCGCCCGTGCCCCGGCCCGGCGGCTGAGCGCCGAGATGCTGCGGGATCAGGCGCTGGCCGCGTCCGGGCTGCTGGCGGAGAAGTCGGGCGGGCCGAGCGTGTACCCGTACCAGCCGGCCGGCCTGTGGGACGAGGCGATGGGCCGGCCGGCGTACCCGCAGTCGAAGGGGGCCGACCTGTACCGCCGCAGCCTGTACACCTACGCCAAGCGGACCGCCCCGCACCCGCAGATGACCACGTTCGACGCCGCCGACCGCAGCGTGTGTACCGCCAAGCGGCAGGCCACCAGCACCCCGCTGCAAGCGCTCGCCCTGCTGAACGACCCGCAGTTCGTCGAGGCCGCCCGGTTCCTCGGCCAGCGGCTGCTGACCGAAGGCGGGGCGACCACCGCCGAGCGGGCGGCGTGGGCGTTCCGGCTGGTGACGGGCCGGAAGGCGAGTGACAAGGAGGTGTCACTGCTGACGGCGGTGTTCGACGAGCAGCGGGCGGAGTACGCGAAAGACCCGAAGGCGGCGGAGAAGTTGCTGGCCGTCGGCGAGGGCAAGCCGGACGCCAAGCTGGACAAGCTCGACCTAGCCGCCGCCACGCAGCTGGCGCTGGCCATCCTGAACGTCGATGAGGCGGTGAACCGGCGGTAGTCTTCAGAGTGGTAGGCACACTCCGTGTGCCGTTTCTGGGTATGTAGTAGGCACACTCCGTGTGCCGTTCCGGATGACGGCACACGGAGTGTGCCTACTACATACGAAGGCACCGAACGGCACACGGAGTGTGCCTGCTACTTATTCAGAACGCGAGGGTCGTCGATGTTCGAGTTGTTCGACCCGGCCGCCGAAGTGCAGATCACGTCTGGTAACCTGCCGCACTGGTTCCAGCCGGGGGCGACGTACTTTGTCACGTTCCGGACGGAGGACTCGATCCCGCAGGACGTGGCTTCGCGGTGGCGACAGGAGCGGTCGGATTGGCTGCACCGCCACGGCATCGACGCCGGCGCCGCCGACCTCGAACACCAACTCGGCCGACTCAGCCCGGAAGTAGTGCGGGAGTACCACTCGCGGTTCAGTATCGCCTACCTGAACTACCTGGATCAGGGGTACGGTGAATGCCCGCTCCGGGAGGCGGAGCTGGCGGGGATCGTCGGTGACGCGTTCCGGCATTTCGACGGACAGCGGTATTGGGTCAGCGATTTCGTCGTGATGCCGAACCACGCCCATGTGCTGGTCGGTCTGATCGGCGAACACGCCCTCGCGAACGTGTGCTACTCCTGGAAGAAATTCACCGCCCTTCAGATCAACCGGCGGCTCGGTCGATCGGGACGGTTCTGGCAGGAAGAGAGTTTCGACCACCTGGTTCGCTCGCCGGAACACTTCGAGCGGTTCCGGCGGTACATCGCGGAGAACCCGGTACGGGCCGGCTTGCGATCGGGGGAGTACCTCAATTACAGCAGGGGCAATAAGTAGTAGGCACACTCCGTGTGCCGTTGTTTTCGTCCTGAACGGCACACGGAGTGTGCCTACTACTTATTGCCACCCAGGACGGCACACGGAGTGCGCCTACTTCTTATTATGACCCACCTCATCCTTCCCGCCGCCAACCGCCGGCTGTTCCTCCGCTCGTCCGCGCTCGGGCTGGGCGGGGTGGCCCTGGCGTCCCTCCTCGGCCAGTCCGCGGAGAAGCCCCGCGGTACGCCCGGCGTCCTCGACAAGCCGCACCACCCGCCGAAGGCGAAGCGGATCATCTACCTGTTCATGGCCGGCGGGCCGAGCCAGCTCGACCTGTTCGACCACAAGCCGCTGCTGAACGAGAAGAACGGCACCGATCTGCCGGACAGCGTGCGGAAGGGCCAGCGGCTGACCGGCATGTCTGGCAACCAGTCGCTCCTGCCGCTCGCCGGGTCCATCTTCAAGTTCGATAAGCACGGCAAGTGCGGGGCGACGGTGTCCGACCTGCTGCCGAACACGGCGAAGATGGTGGATGACCTCGCCTTTGTGAAGTCGTGCCACACGGAGGCGATCAACCACGACCCGGCCATCACCTTCTTCCAGACCGGCTCGCAACTGGCCGGGCGGCCGGCGTTCGGCTCGTGGCTGAGCTACGGGCTGGGCAGCCTGAACGCCAACCTGCCGGCGTTCGTGGTGCTGGTGTCGAAGGACAAGACCGAGCAGGGGCTGTACGCCCGGCTGTGGGGGAACGGGTTCCTGCCGAGTACGCACCAGGGGGTACAGTTCCGCAGCGGGAAAGACCCGGTGCTGTACCTGCAAAACCCGGACGGGGTGAGCCGCGACGGGCGGCGGAAAATGCTCGACCGGCTGGCCGAGTTGAACAAGTTACAGGCCGAGCAGGAGGGCGACCCGGAAATCCTGGCCCGCGTCGAGCAGTACGAGATGGCGTACCGCATGCAGACGAGCGTGCCCGAGGTGATGGACCTGAGCCGGGAGCCGAAGGAGGTGTTCGACCTGTACGGCGAGGACGCGAAGAAGCCGGGCACGTTCGCGGCCAACTGCCTGCTCGCCCGCCGGCTGGCCGAACGGGACGTGCGGTTCATCCAACTTTACCACCCCGGCTGGGACCACCACGGCGGGCTGCCCGGCGGCATCCGCAAGCAGGCGAAGGAGGTGGACCGGGCCGGGTACGGGCTGGTGCAAGACCTGAAGCGGCTGGGCATGCTGGACGACACCCTGGTGGTGTGGGGCGGGGAGTTCGGCCGCACCAGCTACAGCCAGGGGAAACTCACCGCCACCGACTACGGCCGGGACCACCACCCGCGGTGTTTCACCATGTGGTTCGCCGGCGGCGGCATCAAACCCGGCGTGACGTTCGGCAGCACCGACGAGTACGGGTACAGCGTGGCCGAGAACGGCGTTCACGTTCACGACGTGCAGGCCACGCTGCTCCACCTGCTCGGCATCGACCACGAAAAGCTGACGTACAAGTTCCAGGGCCGGTATTACCGGCTGACCGACGTCCACGGCACGGTGGTGAAAGACGTGTTGGCCTGAGTGTGGTCCGCACACGCCGTGTGCGGGTGAAAAAGACCGCACACGGCGTGTGCGGACCACACTGAAAACATGCGGCATTCCCGGTGGTGTTACCGCGGCTGCGCGGGCCGGCAGTTGAACCCGCGGTCGTGGTCGTGCGACACCCGGCCGATCACTTTGGTGGTGTGCAGCCGGTACGCCAGCTCCGTCAGCAGTTCCCGGACGTTCTGGGCGGAGACGGCGACGGGACGGGCGGAGGTGGTGCGGGGCTTCCGGATGGCGGTGGCAGTCATGGGACATCCTTGAGGGGATGGGGGGATCGAACTCGGTGGTAAATTTAGCACGCGGTGTGCCGGTCGCCGGAAATCGCCTCCTGACCGTCGGCGGCGTGTCGGATGTCCAACACGCCGCCGTTCGCTTCACCCGCCCTCAGCAGCCGCAGGCGGCGGCCGTCGGCTTCCACCCCGCCTTCGCCTCGACCGAGTTCTTGCTCAGGTGGACCTTGTCGTCCACCTTGCTCACCCACGACAGCGGGATGAAGTGGTGCAGCCCGTCCGGGCTGTCCCGCTGGGTCAGCTTCACCGCCCCGCCGTCCACCCGGTCCACCACCCCGACCTTCATGCCGCACGACGCGATCACGTCCATGTGTTCCTTCACCGCGGCCGGGCTCACCGCCTCGGCCGGCTGGCCCATCCCGGCCTTCTCTTTCACGAAATCGACGGCCGCGGCGGCCGCGCCGACGGCCAAGAAGCCGGCGTTTTTGGCCGTATCCAGCGCGGCCTGGCCGGCGTTCGTCAGGTTCTCTTTGACGCTCGACATGGTGCCCTCCGTTGGTCAGTGCCCGGGCGAAAAAAACAATCCGCCGGGATGAGGGTGCAACCGCCGTGCCGCATCTGTCGTGTGGGGTACACTGATTTCATGCCGCGCACCACTCTGCTTACCGCCGCCCTGCTCCTGTTCCCAACTCTGACCCCGGCCGCGGATCCGCTTTCCGGCCGCTGGTCCGGGTACTGGCAGAGCGACGCCAACGGCCACCGCGGGCCACTCCGAGCCAGCGTCGCCCCGTCCTCCACCGGGTACGACGTGCGGTTCAGCGGGCGGTTCGCCAAGGTCATCCCGTTCGTGTACCGCCAGCACCTGGACGTGGTCGGAGCGAGCGGCGAAACGACGTTCCTGTCCGCCACCCGCCGCATCCCGCTGTTCGGCACGTTCACTACCGACGCGGCGGTCACACCAACCAACTTCGACGCCACTTTCCGTTCGGGGAAGGACAGCGGGCGGTTCGTTTTGAATAAGTAGTAGGCACACTCCGTGTGCCGTTCTTGGGTGAACCGCGGGTGTCAGCCCGCCGGGTGCGAACCCACCCGGGCGGCTGACGCCGCCGGTTCACCCACACGCGAGAACGGCACACGGAGTATGCCTACTACATTGGAAGAATGCCCCCCGTCGTCCTGCTGAACGCCGTCGGCCTCACCCCGCGGCTGCTGCCGCACGCCCCGCGGCTGTCCGCCCTCGCCCGGTCCGGCTGGGTGGCGGACATGCCGGAGGTGCTGCCGGCCGTCACCTGCACCGCCCAGGCCACGCTCCTGACGGGCGAACTACCGAATCAGCACGGCGTGGTCGCCAACGGCTGGCTGTTCCACGACACCAACGAGGTGCGGTTCTGGCAGCAGTGCAACCGGCTGATCCGGGCCGAGCCGATCTACGAGACGGCCAAGCGGCGGGCGATCGAGCGGGAGCGGGCGTTCACCACGGCCAAGCTGTTCTGGTGGTTCAACCAGGGGGCGGCGGTGGACGTCAGCCTCACCCCGAAGCCGTGGTACGGGGTGGACGGGAACAAGGCGTTCGACGTCACCGGCACGCCGGCCGACTACCTCGCCGAGATCAAGCAGTCGGTCCCGCCGTTCCCGTTCCCGGCGTTCTGGGGGCCGGCGGCCGGGCTGAAGAGCACCCGCTGGATCGCCGACGTGTCCGCCCGCGTGATCCGCGACCGGCGGCCGGACCTGACGCTGGTGTACCTGCCGCACCTGGACTACGAACCGCAGCGGCGGGGGCCGGGCGGGTGCGACATGCCGCGGTTCGTGAAGGAGCTGGACGACTGCTGCGAGCCGCTGCTGGACGCGGCGGCGGAGATCGGCGCGCGGGTGTGGGTGGTGAGCGAGTACGGGCACTGCGACGTGACCACCCCGGTGTACCCGAACCGTGAATTGTGGAAGCACGGGCTGCTGAGCACCGTGCGGGGGCCGTTCGGCGACCAGCTCGACGTGTACGGCAGCCGGGCGTTCGCCGTGTGCGACCACCAGCTCGCGCACGTGTACGTCCGCCACCTGACCGACTTCCCGAAGGTGCGGGAGGTGCTGGCCGGGCTGCCGGGGGTGGCCCGCGTGTTCAGCGAGGCGGAGCGGGCGGAGGTTCACCTCAACCACCCGCGGAGCGGGGAGGTGGTGCTGCTGGCCGAGCCGCACGCCTGGTTCGCGTACCCGTTCTGGCCGGACGACGCGCACGCCCCGGACTACGCCCGCAGCGTGGCCATCCACCACAAGCCGGGGTTCGACCCGTGCGAACTGTTCTTCGACCCGCAGTTGACGTTCCCGAAGCTGCGGGCGGCGCGGCGGCTGATCCAGAAGAAGCTTGGGTTCCGGACCATCTTCGACGTGATCCCGCTGGACGCGAGCATCGTGCGGGGGAGTCACGGGCTGGCGGCGACCGACGCCCGCGACCGGCCGATCCTGATCGGCCACGGCCCGAACCCCGGGTACACGGTGCCGATGACGGCGGTGAAAGAGATGCTGCTACGGGAGTTGGGTCTACCGGAAAATTAACCACAGAGGCACAGAGACACAGAGAAGACGGGGATTTTGATCCCGATCAATCTTCGTCTTCTCTGTGTCTCTGTGCCTCTGTGGTTAATCTTCGCCCAGCCTCATCCGATCAGCTTCCGCAGCTCCTTCACGTACTTCGGCACGGCGGTCGTCGGGTCGGCGGCGGCCTCGTACTCCAGCGCCACGAACCCGTGGAAGTTGGCGTCCTTCAGGATCTTCACCATCCGCCCGAGGTCCGCTTCCTCCTTCTTGCCGCCGGGGTACACCTCCGTCTTCACCTGGCACACCACCCCGTAGGGGGCGATCTGGGCCACGTCCGCATACGGGTCAGGGGTCTTGAAGTTGCCGGTGTCGATGTTCACCCCGAGGTATTGGCTCTTGATCGGCTTCACCAGCGCGAGCAACTGGTCCGGGGTGGCGGTGATGCCGCCGTGGTTCTCCAGCGCCAGCACCACCCCGGCCTTCTCCGCCGCCGGCAGGCACTCCTCGATCGCCGCCACCACCCGCTTTTGTGCCGCCTCCAGCGTGTCCCCCTTCGGCAAGTTACCGGCGAAGATGCGGACGGTCTTCGCCCCCACCCGCGCCGCCCGGCCCACCCACTCCTTGACGTGGCTCACGTCCGCCGCCCGCTTGGCGTCGTCGGCCACACAGAAGTCGCTCCTCACCGGCACCCCGGACACCGGCCGCTTCTTCGCGTCGGCGTGCTTCCGCAGCTTGTCCGCGTAGGCGTCGGTCGTTTCGGCCCAGAAGTACGAGGTGAGTTCGACCGCATCCAGCGGCAGGTCGGCCGCCCGGTCGATGAACTCGAACAGGGTCATGGTCGGCTTCTTCAGGTCGAGCGCCGCCCGGAAGCTGTACGCGGCCAGGCTCAGCTTCAGGTCCGGCTTGCCCGCCGGCCGCTTGATCGGGTCGATGGCGGACACCACTGTCGGCACCGCGAGCGTGACGGCGGAGGCGCGGAGGAAATCGCGGCGGGAGGGGGTGAACATGGGGCACTCCGAGTAAGTAGTAGGCACACTCCGTGTGCCGTCATTCCGAACGGCACACGGAGTGTGCCTACTACATTCGGCCGGTCAGTCCTCGTCGCGGCGGCGGCGCCGCGGGCGGTCGTCCTCGTCGTCCTCCCCGTCCTCGTCCCGGCGGGACGAGCGGCGGCGGAGGCGGTCGTCGTCCTCGTCGTCGTAGTCGCTGCGACCGGCCCGCCCCTGAAGCTCCTTCGTGTACCCGGCGATCTTCACCCAGTACATGATCAGGAAGATGGGCGAGATCGCCCCGCACACGAACGCGGTGACGATGTACCAGATGGCCATGGTCTTGCCGAAATCGCCGTCCCCGCGGAGGCCGCGGTCGCGGTACTCGTTCGCCACCGAGTCCGGCACCTTGAACAGGGCCATGATGATGAACACGATGCCGACCAGCGGGATGAGCGACAGCCACACCTGCCCCGGTTCCATCGTCCGGTTCCGCGGGGCACACGCCTTCAGGCACTTGGTCAGGGTCATGCAGAATAGGATCTGGATGACGTAGCTGATGACGACGGCGAGCCCGATGCACCCGAGATAGGTGGCGATGATCGCCCCAATTGCCTCCGGCGGCGGCCCCTGGTTCCCGTTGTTGAACTGCCGCCCGGCCTGGGCGAACAGCGGCATCAGGTCTGCGAACGGCATGGGCGGAACTCCGTGGGTGTGGCCCGATCGACTATTCATACCGCCGGCGGTACCCGCCGTCACCGTCGCGGTCGTCGTCCGGCCGGTCGTCGTCTTCGTCCTCGTACCGCCGCCGCCGCCGCGGGCGGTCGTCGTCTTCGTCCTCGTACCGCCGGCGGTAGTCGCGGTCGTCGTCGTCCCGGAAACTGGGCGCCTCGGCCAACTCCCGGTTGTACCCGGCGATCTTCACCCAGTAAATGATGAAGCACACCACCGCACCCAGGAATACCAGCGACCCCAGGTACGGGATCCACTGGCACACGTTCAGCACGCAGGTGGTGATGCCCAGCGCCTGGCCGTGGTCGTCGCCCCGGCGGTAGTCCCCGCGGTCCTCGAACTCGTTCCGCAGCGACTCGGACACGCGGAGGACGGTGATGAAGTTCCACACGTAGCAGAAGCACGGGATCAGGTTGAGCCACACCTGCCCCGGCTCCATCGTGCGGTTCCGCGGGGCCACCTGGCGGAGCAGCTTGGACAGCGACATCAGGAACACGATGACCACCCCGTACAGGATGGCGTAGAACACCAGCAGCACGACGCCGATGAGGATCAGGAGTTCTTCGTCTCTCACGACCGGGGGCCTCAGGGAAGGCGTGACGGGTTCAGGTGGAGTCGGAGAGTGTACCGCACCCGCCGCCCGGCGGCGAGCGGCAGTTCCGGCCCCGCGGGGCTATTCGTCCTCGTCCCGCTTCCGCTGCTTGCGGCGGGGGCGTTCTTCTTCTTCCTCTTCCTCCTCCTCTTCCTCCTCGTCATCTTCTTCTTCGTCCTCTTGCTCCCGCTCCTTCTTCCGCACCTTCTTGGCGTGGACGCGGACGGCGTCGCTCAGTTCGGTGAGCAGCCGGGCGCCCTTGAGCAGCGCCATGATCGACAGCACCAGGGCGGCGAGGCCGAACAGCATGCCGAAGCAGCCGGCGATGGCGTACCCGCCGGCGTCCTTGGCGCCGGTGGCGATGGCGATGATCACCACCGACACCCCCAGGCTGATGACGTAGCAGCCGAGGATGCCGTACACCAACATCAGCACGCCCTCGGCGTCGTCGGCCAACTGCCCGCGGCGGATGAACTCGGCCAGCGCCTTGGCGAACAGCAGGAAGAAGATGACGCCAGCGATGCTCAGCAGCGAACTGACCCCGCCGGCGACGACCTTCATCACCGCCGGCAGCAGGTGAACCCAGTTGTCCACGTTCTGCACCAGGCTGCCGGCCAGCACGCACGCGGCGAAGACGAACGACAGGGTGATGCGGCTCTTCGCCACGCGGGCCTTCGGCGGGACGGACATGCACAGGTATCGGCCGATCAGCCCGAGGACGGCCCCGCCGAACCCGATCGCCTGGGCGATGCCGCGGACGACGAGCAGCGGGGTCTCCCCGATCCGGCCGGCCGCCAGCCCGCCGAGGAACAAAAGGACGCCTGCGATGACGGCGACCACCAGTCCCCAGTAGACGAGCTTCAGCCCCTTCGACACCTTCAGCAGGTCGGCGGACATGGGACCCCCCGGCGGGCGTGGCGAACCGTCCGCACAGGGTAGCCGGTTCCGATGAACGTGCAAACAGAAAAGGGAGTCGGGCCGTCTTCGTTAGCCCGACGCGCGAGCGAGGGCCGACACGCACCCCTCGCTGGCGCGTCGGGCTAACGAAGACGGCCCGCCTGCCGTCACTTCGCCAGTAGTTGCCGCAGCACGTACGGCAGGATGCCGCCGTGCTGGTAGTACAGCACCTCCTGCGGGGTGTCGATGCGGCACACCGCCTGGAACTTGATCTCCGTCCCGTCCCCGCGGGTGGCCGTCACCGCCAGCTCCTTGCCGTTGGCGAAGAAGGTGGTCAGCCCGGTCACCAGCCCGTCGATGCGGAACGACTCCTCCCCGGTCAGCCCGAGGATGGCGGCGGACTCGCCTAGCCGGAATTGGAGCGGCACCACCCCCATGCCCACCAGGTTGCTGCGGTGGATCCGCTCGTACGTCTCGGCGATCACCGCCTTCACCCCGAGCAGGTTGGTGCCCTTGGCCGCCCAGTCGCGGCTGCTGCCGCTGCCGTACTCCTTGCCGCCGATCACCACCAGCGGGATGCCGGCCGCCTGGTACTTCATGGCCGCGTCGTAGATGCTGGTCACCTCGTCGGTCGGCAGGAACCGGGTCACCCCGCCCTCGACGCCGGGCACCAGCAGGTTCTTCAGCCGCACGTTGGCGAACGTGCCCCGCATCATCACCTCGTGGTGTCCGCGGCGGGCGCCGTACTGGTTGAACTCGGCCGGGGTGACCGCGTGGGCCATCAGGTACTGGCCGGCCGGACTGTCCTTCTTGATGTTCCCGGCCGGGCTGATGTGGTCGGTGGTGATGCTGTCGCCGAGCAGGGCCAGGCACCGCGCCCCCGCGATCTCGTGTACCGGCGGCGGGGTCGGCCCCATGCCCACGAAGTACGGCGGGTTGGCGATGTACGTGGAGTTGGTGTCCCACGCGAACAGGTCGCCGAGCGGCACCGGGAGGGCTTTCCAGTTCTCGTCCCCGTCGAACACCCCGGCGTAGATCCGCTTGTAGCTGTCCTGCTTGATGGCCGCGTCCACCGTCTCCTTGACTTCGCCGATGGTCGGCCAGATGTCCCGCAAGTACACCGCCTCGCCGTCGCGGCCGGTGCCCACCGGCTCGGCGTCCCAGTCGATGTCCACCCGCCCGGCCAGGGCGTAGGCGACCACCAGCGGCGGGGACGCCAGGTAGTTCGCCCGCACGTCGCCGTGGACCCGCCCCTCGAAGTTGCGGTTGCCGCTGAGCACCGCCGACACCACCAGCGCCTTGTCGGCGATCTCCTTGCCGATGGCGTCGGGTAGCGGGCCAGAATTACCAATGCAAGTGGTACATCCGTACCCTACCACATGGAACCGCTGCTTCTCCAACTCCGGCAGCAGCTTCGACTCGGTCAGGTAGTCCGTCACCACCTTCGAGCCGGGGGCCAGGCTGGTCTTCACCCACGGCTTGGTGGTCAGCCCCCGCTCGGCGGCCTTCTTCGCCACCAGCCC
>JALHQU010000020.1:47555-59217 GCA_022841795.1 Fimbriiglobus sp. | reverse complement strand
CGGGAGCGTGAGCGACCGGAGTCTTCACCTGCTCCGGTCGCTCACGCTCCCGGCTCGCCACCGGCTCCTTGCTCGTCGTCACGGTGCCGTTCTTGCCGCTGAACGTCAGCACCACCGCCCCGACGGTCAGCTTGTCGCCCGGCTTGACGGCGATCTTGTCCACCGTGCCGGCGGCCTCGGCGGAGATGGGCATGCTCGCCTTGTCCGTCTCCACCTCGATCAGTTCCTGACCGGCGGACACGGCGTCGCCCGGCTTCACCCGCACGGCCACGACGGTCGCGGAGTCGATGCCCTCGCCGAGGGGGGGCAGGCGGAAATCCATAGTTGGCTCGCTTCGCTCGCGTCGTCAGGTCGGGAAGTCGTCAAGTCTTCAAGTCGAAGACCCGCACCGGACTTTCCGACTTTTCGACTTGATGACTTGACGACTCGGGTTAGACCGTCCACGGCGGCGGGGCGTCCGGGTTCACGCCCAGTTCCTGGATCGCCTTCGCCACCACGTCGCGGCCGATCTCCTTGCGGTCGGCCAGGGCGGACAGGCTGGCGATCACCACGTGCTCGGCGTCGATCTCGAAGAACCGTCGCAGGGCGGCGCGGGTCTCGCTGCGGCCGAACCCGTCGGTGCCGAGCGCGAGCAGCCGGCCGTTCAGGAACGGCCCGACGCCCTCCGCCCAGATCCGCATGTAGTCGCTGGACGCGACGATCGGCCCCTTCGTGTCGCCCAGCACTTTCTGAACGTAGGCCTGCTTCCGCTCGCCGGCCGGGTGCAGGCGGTTGTGCCGCTCGCACTCCAGCGCGTCCCGCCGCAGTTGCTGGTAGCTGGTGGCGCTGTACACGGTGCTGGCGACGCCGTACTTGTCGGCCAGAATCTGCTGCGCCCGCAGCACCTCCCGCAGGATCACACCGCTGCCGAGCAGTTGCACCTCGGCCGTCGCCAGCGGCGGCTTCACGCTCTTGAACGGGTACAGCCCGCGGATGATCCCCTCCCGCACCCCCTCGCCGGGCATGGCCGGCATGTCGTACGCCTCGTTGTACACCGTCAGGTAGTAGAACTCCTCGACGTTCTGCACGAACATGCTGTTGATGCCGTGCTCGATGATGACGGCCAGCTCGTAGGCCCAGGCCGGGTCGTAGCTGCGGCAGGTGGGGATGGTGGCGGCGAACAGGTGGCTGTGCCCGTCCTCGTGCTGCAGCCCCTCGCCGTTGATGGTGGTGCGGCCGGCGGTGGCGCCCATCAGGAACCCGCGGCAGCGGGCGTCGGCGGCGGCCCACGCCAAATCCCCGATCCGCTGGAACCCGAACATGCTGTAGTAGATGTAGAACGGGATGGTATTCACCCCGTGCGTGCTGTACGCGGTGCCGGCGGCGATCCAGCTGGCCATGCTGCCGGCCTCGTTGATCCCCTCCTGCAGGATCTGGCCGGTGGTCGCCTCCTTGTAGGCGGTCGGGGTGCCGGTGTCCACCGGGCGGTACAGTTGCCCCCTGCTGCTGTACATGCCGAACCGGGCGTACATGGGCGGCATGCCGAACGTCTGCCCCTCGTCCGGCACGATCGGCACGATCAGCTGGCCGACGCTCTTGTCCCGCATCACCGACGTCATCAGGTCCACCCACGCGAGCGTCGTGGACCGCGGCTTGATGGTCGCTTCGTACTGCTTCTCGAACGCCTTGCGGTCGGGCGGGGCGCACGGGGTGAACGTGGTGTTCCGCGCCGGGTTGAACCCGCCCAGCTCCTGCCGCCGTTCCAGCAGGTACTTCATCTCCGGGCTGTCGGCGGCCGGCTTGTAGAACGGCACGGCGTCGAGCTGGTCGTCTGTGAACGGCAGCTCGAACCGATCGCGGAACAGCTTCAGGGCCGCGTGCAGGGCGGCCTTCTCCTTCTCCGCCGGGCCGAGGTCGCCCTCGCTCGCCCCCGCCTTCACCTCCGCCCGCACGCTCAGCTTCTTCAGCTGGTGGGTGGTGTTCTTCCCCTGCCCGCCGTCGCCGGGGATGCCGTACCCCTTCACCGTCTTCACCAGCACCACCGTCGGCTGGCCCTTGTGATCGACCGCCGCCTTGTACGCCGCGTACACCTTGAGCGGGTCGTGCCCGCCCCGCTTCAGCCCGGACAGTTGCGTGTTCGACATGTGCTCGACGAGCGCCTTCAGCTCCGGCGTGTTGAAGAAGAACTCGCGGATGAACCCGCCGCGGCGCTCCTGGTACTCGGCGTCGGTGATCGCCTTCCCGGCGGCGATCTCGTCGGCCGTCCGCAGGTCCTTGCCGACGTACTCCTGGTACTCGCCGTCCACCACCTCCATCATCCGCCGCTGCAGCGCGCCGGTGTAGTCGGCGGCCAGCAGTTGGTCCCACTCGCTGCTCCACACCACCTTGATGACGTTCCACCCGGCCCCGCGGAACAGCCCCTCCAGCTCCTGGATGATCTTGCCGTTGCCCCGCACCGGGCCGTCCAGCCGTTGCAGGTTGCAGTTGATCACCCACGTCAGGTTGTCCAGCTTCTCGCGGGCCGCCAGGGTGATGCACCCCAGGCTCTCCGGCTCGTCGCACTCGCCGTCGCCGAGGAACGCCCACACCCGCGACTGGTCCGCCTGAGGGGCCAGCCCGCGGTCCCGCAGGTAGCGGTTGAACCGGGCGTGGTACAGGCTCATGAGCGGCCCGAGGCCCATGCTGACGGTCGGGTACTGCCAGAAGTCGGGCATCAGCCACGGGTGCGGGTAGCTGCTGACCCCGCCGCCGGGGGCCAGTTCCTGGCGGAAGTTCTTCAGATGCAGCTCGTCGATGCGGCCTTCCAGGAACGCGCGGGCGTACATGCCGGGGCTGGCGTGCCCCTGGTAGAACACCACATCGCCGGGGTGCGAGTCCGACCGCCCCTTGAAGAAGTGGTTCTGGGCGATCTCGTACAGGGTGGCGGCGCTGGCGAACGTGCTGATGTGCCCGCCCACGTTGGTGTTCTTGTTCGCCTTCAGCACCATCGCCATCGCGTTCCACCGCACCAGGCTCTTGATCTTCCGCTCGATCAGCCGGTTGCCGGGGAACGCCGGCTGCTGCTCGGGCGGGATGCTGTTCACATACGGGGTGGTCACCCCACCCACCGGCCGGGCGCCGCCGGCGGCGGCCACCGCCGACAGGGTGTCGAGCAGGAACTGCGCCCGCTCCGGCCCCTGGTGTTTCAAAATCGCTTCGAGCGACTCCACCCACTCGGCCGTCTCCTGCGGGTCCGCGTCCACGGGCGGGCGGACCTTGGCGAGGTGGTCGGGGTTGGCGTGCATAAACAATCAGCCTCGGAAAACGGGACCGGCGGCGAGTGCGGGCGCGGGTCGGGCGGGATCGCGATGTCACATGTTAGGATAGAAACGGCGTTCCGAGCCGTCTATGTGGCGGCCGCTCCCCGGTGAACCCGGAACGCCAGTGACAGGGTGTCCTGCACCCACCCCCTCCCTTGCGGTCGGGGTTCACCAAAACCGACAAAATCCTCATGCCCCGCATCCTCTTCGCCGCCCTCCTGCTCGTCGGCCCGGCCGTCGCCGCCGACCCGCCCAAGCCGCCGCCGATCACCGCCCGGCTGGTGATGCTGAATAAGTCCGGACCGCTGTCCGAGTTGCTCGCCGAGGTGAGCCGGCAGACCGGGCTGACGGTCGAGGCGGCGGACGGGGCGGCGAAGGCGACGGCAGCGTTCGACCGCACCCCGTTCTGGGAGGCGGTGGAGAAGCTGGCCGGACAGACCGGCCACCGCATCAGCGTGGACGGCAACAAGGTGAAGCTGGTGAAGCTGGCCGCCGGGGTGAAGCCGCCACCGACCGCCACCGACGGCCCGTTCCGCGCGACCGTCAAGAAGGTGACGGCCCGCAAGGACTTCGAGACCGGCGGAATCGAGTACGAGTTGCAACTCGACGTGACGTGGGAGCCGCGGTTCCCGGTGTTCCTGATCGACACCGACCTGCGGGTGACGGCCGCCGCCGCCGGCGGGCAGAAGCCGACCACCGAGCCGCCGTCCGGCCGGGTGCTGCCGGTCGGATACACCCACCCGGCGACGGTGCGGCTGAAGGGCGTGCCCCGCACCGCGGGCAAGATCGACACGCTGAGCGGCACCTTCCGCGTCACCGCCGCCGACCACCGGCTGAGCGTGGAGTTCAAAGACCTGACGGGTGACAAGCCGGTGTCGCAGACCGCCGAGGGGGTGACGGTGACGCTCAAGCCGGTCCGCCGGCTGGAGAAGCGGGTGGAGTTCGGGTTCGAGCTGGAGTACCCTCCGTCGCACCCGGAGTTCGAGAGCTTCCAGCTGTGGGCGGGCGGCAACCGGCTGCGGCTGATCGCCCCGGACAACCGCACGACTTACGAGCCGACCGACTACAGCGCGGACGAGACCGGCCGGCGGGTGCGGGCCGAGTACAGCTTCAGCGGGCCGAACGGCCAGCCGTTCGCCCTGCCGGACCTGAAGGGCTGGCGGGCGGTGTACGACACCCCGTGCCCGATGGTCGAGCGGACGGTGTCGTTCGCGTTCAAGGACATCGACCTACCGTGATCGGGAGTGTAGCCCGCACACTCCGTGTGCGGGAACCAGCACCGCACACGGCGTGTGCGGACCACACTCGGGGAAACATGTGACCCTCTTCTTCGACTACCACCTGCCCGACCGCCTGATCGCCCAGCACCCGGCCGAGCGGCGGGACGACTCACGGCTGATGGTGCTGGACCGCGCCGCCGGCACCGTGTCGCACCACCACTTCCGCGACCTGCCGCGGTTCCTGCGGCCGAACGACCTGCTCGTGCTGAACGACACGAAGGTGATCCCGGCGCGGGTGGTCGGGGTGCGGGCGAACACCGGCGGAAAGTGGGAGGGGCTGTTCCTGCGGGAGACGAACGGTGCGTGGGAGTTGCTCGCCCAGACGCGGGGCTACCCGGAAGTCGGAGAAACCTTCGCCCTGCCCACCGGCCTCACCCTCACCCTGGTCGGCCGCACCGACGACCGGCACTGGCTGATGACCCCCGACCGCCCCGGCACCGCCGCCGACCTGCTGGCCGAACACGGGCACATCCCGCTCCCGCCGTACATCCGCAAGGGCACGGCCGAAGCCGGCGACACGGAACGGTATCAGACGGTGTACGCCGAACACACCGGGTCCGTGGCCGCGCCCACGGCCGGGCTACACTTCACGCCCGAACTACTCGCGGAGTTGTCGGCGATGGGGGTGAACTCGGCGCGGGTGACGCTGCACGTCGGGCTGGGCACGTTCGCCCCGGTGAAGGCCGACGACCCGCTGACGCACCAAATTCATGCGGAGTGGGCGGAGGTGAGCCGCGAGACGGCGGACGCGATCAACCGGGCGAAGGTGGAAGGCGGGCGGGTGGTGGCCGTCGGCACGACCACCACGCGGACGCTGGAAACAGCGGCGAGACAAGAAGACCTCACCCCCCAACCCCCTCTCCAAAATGGAGAGGGGGGGCCGGGTGGCTGTCTTTCTCCCCCTCTCCGGTTCGGGGAGGGGGCCGGGGGGTGGGGTCCGGTGTCGCCCTTCCGCGGCGAAACCGGCCTGTTCATCCACCCGCCGTTCGAGTTCCGCGCCCTGGACGCGCTCGTCACCAACTTCCACCTGCCGCGGACGACGCTCCTGCTGCTCGCGCAGGCGTTCGCCGGGAGTGACCTGCTGCGGCGGGGGTACGAGGAGGCGATCCGCGAGGAGTACCGCTTCTTCAGCTACGGGGATGCGATGCTGGTGATCTGAGGCGAACGGCGCGACGTGAGTCCGCCGGTCTGTCTTGGTGAACCCGGCCCGCGAGGGCCGTGGGTGCGAACCCAAGCTGGTCTGCACCCACCGACCTGGCGGTCGGGGTTCACCTGGAACCGGCGGACTCACGTCGCGCCGTTCGCCACTACCGCACCTTCACCTGGAACACCGCCACCCCGCTGCCGCCGGGCGGGATCGGGCCGGGGATGTCGAACCGCACCACCTTCGACCCCACCTCGTTGTCCGCCGTGGTCACGTTCGACGGCCGGTCGGACATGGCCGTGCCGTCCAGGTACTCCAGCCGCCCGCTCAGGCTGTCGCTCACTACCAGGTCGGTCACCGCCTGCCGGGTGTAGTTGGCGTACTTCAGGGTGATGGTCACCACGTCGCCCGACTTGTACGGGCCGGCCGGGTCCACCGACTTGGTGAGCACCAGCCGGGTCGGGAAGTTGTTCAACTCGTCCGGCTCGATCACCGCCGCCGCCTGCTGAACGCCGCTCACGACCGCGAACGCCTGGGTGCGGACCTTGCTGCCAAGCGCGTGCAGCACGTCCAGTTCGAGCATGGCCGCCGGCCGCATCCGGCCGATCAGCCCGAGCGTCCGCTCGCGGGTGAGGATCTCCTCGGCGTAGGCTCGCTGCTTGAACACGCTGCGGGCGACGAACTGGTTCGCCACCGCCGGGGTGGCGGTGGTGGTGTACCGGGTGGCCGACGCCTCGGCGCGGCGGGCGACGAACCGCGGGCTGCACAGGCACACCACGTTCGACACCGTCGCCTCCCGCTTGCCGCCGCGGGTGTACTCGGCCGCCGCGTCGGTGGCGTCCAGGTTGCCCAGCCGCCCGCCGGGGCCGATGCCGATCCGCGGCCCGCCGTCCCCGCCGTTCGGGAAGCACTCCTCCTTCAGCGGCTTCGGCCCGAGGATCGGGTCGTACAGCGGCACGCCCGAGTGGCCGAACAGAGGCGGTACGCCCGGCAGCCCGAGCTTGCCCTGCCCCGGCAGCAGCACCGTGCCGTCGATGAACGCCCGGTTCAGCTCGTCCGCCGTCGGGGTGCGGTCGCCGATCCGCAGCACGGCCACGATCCGCCCGTTGTCCCCGGCCACGTCCAGGGCCTCCCGCTCGCTGTCGGCGGCCACCTCCAGCGGCTGGCCGGGCAGTTCCTCCTGCGGGATCGCCTTCTCCGGGTTCTCCAGGTAGATGACCTTGGTCACCACCCCGGCCCCGGTCACGCGGGCGATGTCCGTCTTGGAGATGTGCAGGGCGGCGGGGAACTCCATGTACTTCATGTTCGCCCGCGGCACGATGCTGCCGTGGACTTCGAGCGTCGCCCCGAGCGGCTCGCGGCCGGGCACGTTCACCTTCAGCCGGTACACGTAGCCGGGGCGGAACCCGAACACCGACCCGGCGGCGTACCCCTTCCCGCTCGCATCGACGGCGATCGTCGCCCCGTCCGGCAGCACCGCCTTCATCGCCAGCACCGGGGCGGGCGGGCCGACCGGCGGGCACACCTGCTGGGGCGGCGAATACTGCGGGAACATGGCCCCCGGCATCCGCGGGCCGGCCCCGGCCATCCCGGCCGACGGCGACGAACAGGTGTCGCACCCCGGCGCCTTCAGGGCGTGCCGCAGGTTGAACCCGGACGCCGGCACCACCCCGGACGGGGCCGCCGGCTGGCCGAACACGAGCGGCAGGAGCAATCCGAGCGACGGGTTCATCAGACAGTCCCCGAACCGGATAGTGACGAAAAGAGGGAGGGCGGACACCCGCCGAGCCGTTGCTCGCCGGGAGGCCCGCCCTCCCCGGTGGTCGATCCGACTGGCGTGGTCACTTCACCGGCGGCAGGCTGATGCTCGGCAGGCTGGCCGGCACGCCGCCGGCCTTCGGCGGGGCGTCGCCCTTCGGCGGCATCGGCACCGGCGGGGGCATCCCCGGACCGGGCGGGGGCATCGCCGGGCCGGGCCGCCCGCCCATGCCGGGCGGCGAGTCCATGGCCGGGGTGGTCGGGTCTTCCAGGTCGATGTTGCCCAGGCGGATGACCGCCAGGATGGTGCCGCGGCGGGCGGCCTCGTCCACCGCGTTCGCCCCCGGCTCCAGCCGCGTGGACACGATCTCCTCGGCCGCGGCCACGTCCTGGAACTGCTGGCTCGGCAGGTAGATCACCTTCACCACCATGTTCCCCGCCCGCACCTGGTCGAAGTCCTCGTCGGTGAACCCGACCGGCACGGTGGTGTGCGACAGGAAGGTCATCGCTTCCTTGGTGCTCGGCGGGTACACCTCGAGCGTCGGGTAGTAGTTCTTGCCGGGGTACTTGGCCATCCCGCTCAGCCGCAGCCGGTAGATGCTGCCCTGCGGGAAGTTGTACCGCACCGGGGCTTCCCGGCCGGCGTCGGCGAACCCGCGGCTGGCGTCCTGGAAGGCGATCCGCATCCCTTCCGGGGACACGAACCGGACGCTGGTGCGGCCGTTCGCGTACATGCCGGCCATGCCGGCCCCGCCCGGCCCGCCCATCGCGCCGGGCACCAGGGCGACCGCACCGGGCGGGCCCATCGGCGGCACCGGGGTGATGCCGCCGTGCCCGAGCATGGTGCCCAGGTTCGTTTGTGCCGGACCGAACGTGGCTTCATACGAGCCAGGCCCGCCGGCCCCGCCGTGCCCGTGCCCGAAGTTCGCCTGCCGAACGCCCGCGTCCATCCGCCCGGTGCGGGTGACGTTGTTCACCCCGTAGGCACTCGCCTGGATGACCGAGGCGTCGCGTTTCGGGTCGGACACGGCCCGCATCCCGCCGGCCGGGGCGCCCGTGCCCGCGTCCGACTTGGCGGTCGTCCCGTCCGTTTTGGTCCCCATCGACTTGTCGCCGGAGCTGGGCGACATGCACCCGCCCAACCCGGCCGCCAGCACGAACGCGGCTGCAGTTCGTTTCATGGTTCCCCCCCAGCGGCCCGAGAGCCGCCTCGATTCCCCCCGAGGCGGTGGACGGTGCCCCGCTACGGTCTGTGGTCCGCGGTAGAACTCGCGTCACATTCCCATTCGACCGCCGCACCCGCCGAACTTTGCGAAAAACCGGAACACCCGCCCGAGTCGGCGAAACCTGCGGAAACGGCGGAATCTGGGTAGTCGGATTCATCCCGCCTTGCACCCCGGTTTCCGTTCCGCGTACACTCCCACCCCCGCACGGGCTTGCGTTAGCCCGACGCGCAAGCGAGGGCAAAGCCAACCGACCCTCGCTCGCGCGTCGGGCTAACAAAACCCGCACGGACGCCAGGGGAGCCGCGTGCCGTTCCAGTCGCCGACGTTCCTGTTCCTGTTCCTGCCGCTGGCGCTGGTCGGCTACCACGCCGCCCCCGCCCGCGGCCGCAACCTGTTCCTGTTCGCCGCCAGCGTGTTCTTCTACGCCTGGGGGGAGAAGTTCAACGCCGTCGTGCTGCTCAGCTCGTTGGCGGTGAACTACCTGTTCGGGCTGACGGCCGAACGCCGCCCGAGGCCGACGGCCATCCTGGCGGTGGTGGCGAACCTGGGCGTGCTGGTGTGGTACAAGTACGCCGCGTTCCTGGCGGCGAACGCCTCGGCGGTGTGGGTGTGGGCGGGCGGGTCGCCGCTCGTCCCGCCGCCGGACCCGGACCGCCCGCCGCACCACCTGCTCGCCATCTCGTTCTTCACCTTCCAGGCGATGAGCTACGTGCTGGACGTGGCCCGCGGGCAGGTGCCGGCGGAACGCAGCTTCCTCCGCTTCGGGCTGTACGTGTTCCTGTTCCCGCACCTGATCGCCGGGCCGATCGTGCGGTACGCCGACCTCGCGGATCAACTGCGGACACGGCCCGTCGGGGTGGAGCGGTTCGCCACCGGGGTGCGGCGGCTGGCCATCGGGCTGGGGAAGAAACTGCTGCTGGCCGACCTGTTCGCGCAGACGGCGACCGACGTGTTCCGCACCGCCCCGCATGATTTGTCGATGGCGGCGGCGTGGCTCGGGGTGGCGTGCTTCACCCTGCAAATCTACTTCGACTTCAGCGGCTATTCGGACATGGCGATCGGGCTGGCGAAGCTGTTCGGGTTCGACTTCCAGGAGAACTTCCGCCACCCGTACACGGCGGCCAGCGTGACCGACTTCTGGCGGCGGTGGCACATCAGCCTGAGCACCTGGTTCCGCGACTACCTGTACATCCCGCTCGGCGGCAGCCGCGGCGGGGCACTCGCCACATATCGCAATCTGTTGATCGTGTTCGTGCTGTGCGGGCTGTGGCACGGGGCGAACTGGACGTTCCTGGTGTGGGGGCTGATCCACGGCGGGTTCCTGGTGGTCGAGCGGGTCGGGTTCGGGGCGGTGCTCGAACGCCTGTGGCCGCCGCTGCGGCACGCCTACACCCTGCTGGCGGTCATGCTCGGGTGGGTGTTCTTCCGCGCCGAATCGATGCCGCAGGCGGTGGGAATACTGGGCGCGATGCTCGGGCTGACAAGCGGCACGACCATCGCGGCGGACGTGTGGCGGGCGACGCTGTGGGCGGCCCTGCCGGTCGGGGTGGTGGCGTGCCTGCCGGTGCTTCCGCAGTTGCTGGCGTGGCGGGACCGCATGAACGCGGCGTGGGTCGAGGCGGTGCTGGCGCCGGCCGGCACGGCGGCGGTCGGGCTGCTGTTCTTCGGGGCGGCGGTGCAGGCGGTGGCCGGCACGTTCAGCCCGTTCCTGTACTTCCGGTTCTAAAACCCACCCCCTCCCTGGCGGTCGGGGTTCACCAGAAATGACCACAACCACTCCTGCCCCCGCCCCCCGCGCCGCCGATCCGGCCGTGCCGCCGCCCGCCCGCATCCGCCGGCTCGCCGACCTCGCCGTCATCCTGCTGTTCGCCGTCGGTCTCGGCGTCGTCGGCTTCGGCACCTTCTTCCGCGAACAGCCGCCGCTGGTCGAGAACCGCGACCGCCACCCGCTTCCGCCGCTGGCCGCCAAGCGGCACGTCCTCCAGGACTACCCGCGGTGGTTCGACCTGTACTTCGGCGACCGCGTCGGCTACCGGGACGTGCTGATCGACTGGCGGAACCGCACCCGCTACCAGGTGTTCGGCGAGCCGGCCACCGACCGCGGGTGGATCGGCCGCGACGGCTGGCTGTTCACCAACGTGGACGACCCGGACCGGACACGGCCGACCGCCCCGAGCGTGGACGAGCGGGTGCGGCGGTGGGCGGACGCCCTGGCCGAGCGGCACGCGGCGCTCGAGGCCCGCGGCATCCGATACGTGGTGCTGGTGCCGCCGGACAAGTCGAGCGTGTACCCGGAACACCTGGCCGGGTACTTCGCCCGCCACCCGCCGCCGGAGCCGGCCGCGCGGCTGGCCGAGCTGCTCGCGGAGCGGGGGGTGCCGTGCGTGAACCCGCTGCCGCACTTTCTCCAGGAGAAGGGGCAGGCCCCGCACCCGTTGTACCACCGGCTCGATTCGCACTGGACGCACGACGGGGCGCGGGCGGCGTACCGGCTGCTGGTGAACGAGGTGGGCGGGTTCGAGCCGCTGGGCGACGACGGGTACACCGTGACCGCGAAGACGTTCGACGGCGACCTCGGCCGACTGGTCGGCCTGCCGGAGCGGGAGTGGGGCGAACCGGGGCGGGAGTGGAAGGTGCGGGATCGCGTCGTGAAGCGGGAGGACCAACCGGCGTGGGTGGCGAATCTACCGCCGGAGGCGAAGCCGCCGTCCCTGCCGCCGCGGGCGTACACCTGCGCGGCGGCGGGCGGGCCGGCGGCGGTGCTGTTCCGCGACTCGTTCGGCGAGCAGTTGGTGCCGTTCCTGACGGCCGACTTCCGGCGGTGTGCGGTGGTGTCGTCCGAGAACGTGGAGTGGGCGGTGATCGACGCCGAGCGGCCGGCGGTGGTGGTGCAGCAGATCGTGGCGCGGAAGCTGTACCACCGGGCACCCGCAAGGTGAACCGGCGGGGGGAGCCCCCCCGGGGTGTGGTTTAAAC